>NZ_JBHWIQ010000004.1:267609-337667 GCF_042732055.1 Streptomyces sp. NPDC059816 | reverse complement strand
TGCCCCTCCTGTAGGGGTAGCGGGTTCCGGTGGGGGCCGGTCCGACTATCACCAGCCACGGGGGCTTATCCCGTCGGGGTTCCGCGGGCGGCCGGCGCAACCACGGCGGGCCCGGGCGGTCAGGCGTCGGGCAGCGGCCAGGCGTACGGGCCGTCCGGCTCGTCCAGCCAGCTCCAGGTGTGCCGCCCGCGCACGCTCACGCCGTAGCGTTCGCGGGCGGGGCGCCCCTCGCGCTGCCAGAGGCTGACCGCCTCGCGCGGGTCCAGCACCCCGGCCGTGAGCGCCAACAGGAACTGGAACAGTTCGCTGTGCAGCGCCCGCCGCGGCAGCCCGCCGGGGTACGGGGCCTGGGTACGGCGCCGTGCGGCGCCCCGCAGCGGGACGAAGTACGCCGAGGTGTGCAGGAACCTGCCCTCGGCCTCCTCGGGCCCGGTCACCGTGAGCCGGATCAGTCCCGTCGCGAGCGGCGCCAGGACCAGAGCGCCGGGCGTGCACTGCGCCAGCCAGGCCCGCGGCACCGACGGCAGGGTGCAGGTCGCCATGATCCGGTCGAAGGGCGCCCGCTCGGGGCAGCCCCGGGCGCCGTCGCCGGTGACCACGGTCGGGGCGTGGCCGGCGGCCCGCAGATGGGCTCGCGCGCTCTCGGTGATGTCCGGGTCCAGGTCCACGGTGGTCACCCGCTCGTCACCGACCCGGTGGGCGAGGAGCGCCGCGTTGTAGCCGGTGCCCGCGCCGATCTCCAGTACCCGGTCCTCCTGACCGATCCGCAGCTCGGCGAGCATCCTGGCCATCAGCGAGGGCTGGCTGGACGAGGAGAGCAGTTCCCCGTCGCGCAGCCGGGTGGCCAGCGGGGCGTCGGCGTAGGCACCGCGCATCCAGCGGGTGCGGCGGGCGGGATCGGGGTGACCGCCCCACAGCCGTTCGTGGCCGCTGCCCACCCCGATCCAGTACGTGGGCACGAAGAGGTGGCGCGGGACCTGCTCGAAGGCGGTGCGCCAGCCCGGATCGGCGTCCCAGCCGCCGCTCGCCTCGATCGCCCGGACCATGCCGGCGCGTGCCTCCGCGGCGACCTGCGCCAGGTCGCCCTCCGGTGCGCTGCGGGGGGTGTGCGGGCCCATGCCTCCACTGTCCTGCGCCGGAGCACTGTGCGCGAGGGCGCTGTTCTTGTGCGGGTGCGCCGTGGTCACCCGCGCAGTTCCCCGCGCCCCTAGCGGTGCGTCCTGGCGGGCGTGGGCTGTTCTTGTGCGGGTGCGTGGTGGTTGCCCGCGCAGTTCCCCGCGCCCCTCGGGTGCGTTCCGGTGGGCGTGCGCTGTCCGGCGGGCGTGCGTCCCGCGTTCGCGCAGTTCCCCGCGCCCCTGATCAGGGCGCTGCGGCACGGCCCGGCCCACCCCCACTGGACAACGCACCCCGGCAGGGACGCACCTCAGGGGCGCGGGGAACTGCGCGGGGCAGCGCACACCAGTCGGAGCCGGGCCCCGGGCCAACCTCTCGGGTCCTAGGACCCGAGTCCTCGGCCACCCGGTCTGACACCATGGACGGTGTGAACGAGATCCGGCGCGGCACCCTTCAGGAGCAGACCTTCTACGAGCAGGTCGGCGGCGAGGAAACCTTCCGCCGGCTGGTCCACCGTTTCTACCAGGGCGTCGCCGAGGACCCCCTGCTGCGCCCCATGTACCCGGAAGAGGACCTCGGCCCCGCCGAAGAGCGGTTCGTCCTGTTCCTGATCCAGTACTGGGGCGGTCCCAAGACCTACAGCGAGCAGCGCGGCCACCCCCGCCTGCGCATGCGGCACGCCCCGTTCACGGTGGACCGGGCCGCGCACGACGCGTGGCTGCGGCATATGCGGGACGCGGTGGACGAGCTGGAGCTGTCCGAGGAGCACGAGGAGCAGCTGTGGCGGTACATGACGTACGCCGCCGCCTCGATGATCAACAGCCCGGGCTGATCCCGCCCCGATAGTCGGATTCCGCACCCCGTTTTCCGTTTCGTGCCCCCGCTGCCCCTTCCGCTCCCCCCTCCACTCTGAAAGCATCCAGGAACCTCCCGTAGAACGCGCGTGCCCCGGTGTGGCGCGCCGGCACCCACGGGACGGGGCACCCACGGGGGCGGGACCACGTGGCGACGGGCAACGGCGGATCGCGGGGGCGGGACAAGCAGTGACAGGGTTCGTACTGGCGCGCGTCCGGGCGCACCGCCTCCTGCTCGCCGCCGCACTGGTCGCCGTGGTCCTGACCACCACGGTCCTCGCGACCCTCGCCGCCTTCTCCGGCGGCATCGGCGACGCCGCGCTGCGGCACACGCTGCGCACCCGGGACACCGCCGCGACCGCGCTGACCGCCAAGGCGCCGGTCGCGCCCTCCGACCGGCGCGCCACCGAAGCCGCCGGGAAGGCGGTGCAGGACGCGGCCCGTACCGCCTTCGACGGGCTGCCGTTCACCACCCGCGCGCTGGCCCGCTCCGGCCCCTACGCGCTCCCCCGGTCCCTCCAGCCGCCGGCCGCCCGCGACGGCAATCCGTACCTCACGCACTTCAGCTCGCTGGACACCACCCAGGTCCGGATCGTGCGGGGTCGGGCGCCCGACGCCTCCCGACGCGGTGAGGTGGAGGTGGCGCTCCCGGAGACGGCCGCCGCCGAGCTGGGCGTGCACCCGGGGGACCGGGAAGCGGCGCTGACCCTGACCGACCGGCTCGACGGGCCCGCGGTCCGCGTCCGGGTCGTCGGCGTCTACCGCCCGGTCGCGGCCGACGCCCCCTACTGGCAGTTGGACGGGCTGCGCGGGCGCGGCGTCCAGAAGGTGTCGTTCACGACGTACGGGCCGCTGCTCACCGACCCGGCGGTGCTGGCCACCGCGGGGCGGGTCAGCACCGGCGAGACGTCCTGGCTCGCGGTCGCCGACTTCTCCGCGATGAGCACCGGGCGCATCGACGCACTGCGCGACGCGGCCCGCGAGGGCGTCGCGTCGCTGCGCGGGTCGGCGGCGCTCGGCGGGAGCACCGACGTCACCACCGGGCTGCCCGGCGTCCTGGACCGGGCGGAACGCGCCACCCTGGTGTCCCGTTCCACGCTCCTCATCGTGGCGCTCCAGCTCTCCCTGCTCGCCGGGTACACCCTGCTGCTGGTGGCGCGGCTGTTGAGCGCCGAACGCGACGGGGAGACCGGGCTGCTGCGGGCCCGCGGCGGCTCGCGCGGCCGGATCGGCACGCTCGCGGCACTGGAGGCGCTGATGCTGGCGCTGCCCGCCGCCCTGTTGGCGCCGCTGCTCGCGGGTCCACTGACGGAACTGCTCGCCGGACAGGGCGCGCTGGCCCGGATCGGGCTGCGGGTGGACGGGGTGGCGTCCGGCGGGGTGTGGCTGGTCGCGGGCGCCGTGGCCCTGGGCTGTGCGCTCGCGGTGACCCTGCCGGCCCTCACCTCGGACGGTGCGACCCGGGGCCGCGGGCGTGCGCTGCCCGGGCCGTTGCGGGCCGGCGCGGACGTGGCGCTGGTGGCGGTCGCGGGCATCGCGTACTGGCAGCTCGACCGGCAGACCGCCCAGTCGGGCGTGTTCGGCAAGGACGGCTCGGGACAGCCCGGCATCGATCCGCTGCTGGTGGCGGCGCCCGCGCTGGCGCTGCTCGCCGGTACGGCGCTGACCCTGCGGCTGCTGCCGCCGGCCGCCCGGCTCGCCGAGCGTCGCGCGGCGAGCGGCCGGGGGCTGACCTCGGCGCTCGCGGGCTGGCAGCTCAGCCGTCGGCCGCTGCGGGGCGCGGGGCCCGTGCTGCTGCTCGTCCTCGCGGTGGCGATGGGGATGCTGGCCATCGGCCAGGGCTCGTCGTGGGACCGCTCGCAGGACGACCAGGCGGACTTCCGCGCGGGCGCCTCGGTCCGGGTGCAGACCGCCGGGGTCGCCGGGCTGGGGCACGCCGGACGGTACGCGGAACTGCCCGGGGTGCGGGAGGCGGTGCCCGTGCTACGGGCGACGGCGCAGCTCTCGGGGGACCGGGAGGCGACCGTCCTCGCCCTGGACACCGCACGGGGCGCGAAGCATGTGCTGACCCGCCCCGACCTGGGCGGACTGACCGGTGGCGCCCCCCGGTCCGCGGGGATCAGCGCGGCGCGGGACGGGACCCGGCTGCCGAAGGACACCACCCGCCTCGAACTCGACGTCCGGCTGCGGACGAAGCCCGACCCGGGCGGGGTCGCCCCGGACGACGACTCCGGGCCGCCGAAGGACGCGTCGCACGAACCGCCCCGGGTGGCCGTGCTGGTGGAGGACCGCTACGGACTGTCGTACCGGCTGCCGGCCGGGACGCTGACCGCCGACGGTCGCACCCGCACCCTCTCCGTCGACCTGTTGCAGGCCGCGGAGTCCGCCGCCGGCGAACCCGCCCGGCCGCTGACCTTCATCGGTCTGGAGCTGGACGTCCCCCAACCCGTGGGCGTGCCCGAACGGCACGTGCTCACCGTGGCCGCGCTACGGGCCGCGGACGGGGGGACCGAGGCCGCCCCGGTGCGGCTCAGCTCCCCGTGGCGGGCGAAGTCCGCGGTCGCCCGCGCGGACGACGCGCTGAGCGAGCAGGCCCGCCCGACCCGCCCCGAACTGACCGGGCCCGATGCACAGGACCCCCGGATCACCGCCCGCTACGGCACCGGTTACACCCCCGGCGGCCCGTTCTGGTCCGGCGAGGACAACACCGTGACCGTCCGGATCATGGCGGACCGGAGCGTGCCCGAGGAGGTCCCGGCCATCGCCACCGACCAGTACCTCAAGGTCCTGGGCGCCCGGCCCGGGGACCGGGTCGACGTGGCGCTCGCCGGCACCAATGTCCCCGTACGGATCGAACGCAGCGTACGGGCGTTGCCCACCACCGGCCCGGACGGTCGGGCCCCCGTCGCGACGAACGGCGAGGGGGCCGACGCCACCGGGGCGAGCACCTCCGCGGCCGACCGCGACGGCGGCGCCCTGCTGTTGGACCTGAACGCCGTCAACCGCATCCTGACGCAACGCGACGGCACCGGTGTATCGCCCACCGAGTGGTGGCTGACGACCGCGCCCGGGCAGTCCGCCGAAGCCGCGGCGGCGCTGCGCGCACGGTCCGACACCGACCCGGCCACCGTGCTCGTCCGCGACGAGATCGCCCAGGGGCTGCGCGACGACCCGCTGGGCGCCGGCCCCGGTGCCGCGCTGACTGCGGTGGCGGTCGCCGCGGCGGCGCTGGCGGCCGTCGGCTTCGGCGTGAGCACCGCCGGTGCGCTGCGGGAACGCTCCACCGAATTCGCCGTGCTGCGCGCCCTCGGGGCGCCCCGCCGCCGGCTGGCCCGACTGGTGGCGGCGGAACAGGGGGTGCTGGTGTGCCTGGCGCTCCTGGTGGGCGCCGCTCTGGGGACGGTGCTCACCCGCGCGGTGGTGCCGCTGATCCTGCTGACGCCCGATGCGACCCGGCCGGTGCCGCCGGTCCTGGTGGAACTGCCCGTCGGTCAGGTCCTCCTGCTGCTCGCGCTGGTGGCGGCGGGCCCGCTGCTGATCACGGCGGCGCTGCCACTGCGGCGCCCGGCCAACCTGGCCACGGCGCTCGGAGCGGCGGTGGAACGGTGACCCGGCACGATCAGCAGGGGAACAACGGGAACAGCGGGAAGAACGGCAGCGGAACGGGTGGACGGCCGGTGCGGCGCGAGCCGACGGACCGGCAGGTGGCGAACGGGCGGACAGTGAACGAGCGAACGGCCAGCGGCCCGACCCCCGGCCGCCCGACGGCACCCGGACCGACGACGACGCCCGAACCGCCCGAGCGGAAGGAGTCGGCCGGCCACCAGCGCGGTCGCACCCCTTTGAGCGCTCCCTGGGTCCGTACCCGGCTGCGCACCGCCCGGGGCGCCGCCCTGGCCCTCGCGCTGCTCGTGGCGTTCACCGCGGCACTCGCCGCCGGCCTCCCGCTCGCCGTGGACGGCCTGCGCGACGAGGGACTGCGGCACTCCGTCGCCGACGCCTCCCCCGCCCGGGCCGCCATCCGGTTCAGCGCCCCGCAGCCCCACCCCAACCTGTCGATGGCGCAGCGCGAGAAGGCCCTGCGCGGCGCCGCGCTGCGCAAGGGCTACGCGGACGTGGTCGACGCGCTCCGGGCCCCGCTCGCCGCCGACGACGCGCACTCCTCGTACGGGGTGCGCACCGCCGAACCCCCGGAGACCCTGGAGGACTGGCTCCCCGAACCGCGCGGCCTGCGCCCGCGGTTCTCGCTCACCGCCCAACAGGGCCTCGACGCGCACGCCGAGGTCCGGGAGGGACGGCTCCCCCGGGCCGGGGGCGCGGTCACCGCGGAGAGCCCCGGGGTGGAGGCCGTGGTGAGCAGGGAGACCGCCCGACGGCTGAAGATCAAGACGGGCGCCGTGCTGCGCATGCCCGGCGTGGTGCGGGACCCCGTCGCCGTACGCATCACCGGCATCGTGGACCCCAAGGACCCGGACGGCCCCTACTGGGCGACCCAACCCCTGCTGCGCACCCCCGCACTGGTGCGGGTCCCGTCCACCGTGCCCGACCCGCCGGTGTACTGGCTCGGCGCCCTCCTGCTGCACCCGGACGCGGCACCGGTCCTGCTCGGCGCCGAGGGGAGCCCCGAGCGGTACTGGAACCTCGCGCCCGACGCCACCGGCCTCGCCGGCGGCGAACTCGACCGGGCCCAGGCCGCCCTGGCCTCCACCGTCAACGGAACGGCGCTGCTGGACGCGCGTCGCGCCATCGACGTCAACACCGTCGCGGACACCGAACTCGACGAGGTCCTCACCGAGTACGGGAAGCTGCGCGACGGCGTCCTGCCGTTGGTCGCGGTCGCCGCGTTCGGCACCGGCACCGTCGCCCTGGTGGTGCTCCTGATGGCCGGCGGACTCGCGGCGGGGCGCCGCCGGGCCGAACTGACCGTACTGCGGGCCCGCGGTGCCTCACTGCGCGGACTCGGCGGGCGACTGCTCGCCGAGACGGCCGTCGTCGCCGTGCCCGCCGGGGCCCTGGGCCTCGCCCTGGCCCTGCTCGCCCTGCCCGGGGGGCGGTGGCCGCTCGCGGTACTGGCCGCCGCCGCGGTGACGCTCGTGGCCTGCCTGGCGCTCCCGGTGCGCGCACTCGCCGCACACCGGGCCGTGCGGATCGGGGCGGACCGCGAGGACCTGACGACGACCCGCCCCTCGCGGCGACGCACGGTCGCCGAACTGACCCTGCTGGTCCTGGCGGTGGGCGCCGTCGTGGTGCTGCGCCAGCGCGGCTCCGGAGGCGGTGGACTCGTCGCGCTCGCCCCGGCGCTGATCGGCGTGATCGCCGCCCTCGTCCTGGTCCGGCTGTATCCGCTGCCGTTGCGGCTGCTCGCCGGACCCACCCGGCGGCTGCGCGGACTGATGGGCCACCTCGCGCTGGCCCGCACGGCCCGCGGCCCGGCCTCCGCGGTGCTGCCGCTGCTCGCCCTGCTGACCGCGCTGACCACCGCCGCGTTCGGTGGCTCGGTGCTCACCGGGATCACCGAGACCCGGGACCGGGCGGCACTGCTCAGCACCGGCGCGGACGCCCGGATCAACGCCGGTGAACCCTTCTCGGACGGGGAGTCCCGACGGATCCGGGAGGTCGCCGGGGTGGAGTCGGTGACCGGCGCGACCGTCGACTACGACGCCGTGGCCCTCGGCGTGCCGCCCGGCGACCCGTCCGAGCGTCCGAGCGGAGCGGCGGCAGCCGCCGCCAGCGGCGGCAGCGAGGACTCAGAAGCCCGGGTGCCGCTCGCAGTGGTGGACGCACGGGCGTACGCCGAACTGTCCGAGCGACTCGGGGTGGGAGCGTTCCCAGCCCGCACGCTGACCGACGGGACGAAGCAGACACGTGTCGTACCGGCGCTCGCCTCCCCCGCGACCGCCGAACGCCTCGGCCGCGAACCGGTCACCCTGCGCGTCGACGGCGAGCGGATCACCGTCCGGGTCGCCGCCGTGCGTCCGGTGACCCCGGCGGTGCGGACCGCGGACTTCCTGGTCGTCGACGCCCGCGCCCTCGGCGGGCCGCTGCGGCCCACCTCACTGCTGCTCACCGGTCGCCAGCTCGACGGCGCCGCGCTGCGCAAGGCTGCGGGCCCCGACACGATCGTCCACCTGCGGGACGCGGAACGCGCCCGGTACGCAGACTCGCCCCTCCAGACCGGCGCCGAACGCGTCTACGCGGCGGCCGTCGCGGCGGGCGCCGGGTTCGCCGCCCTCGCCCTGCTGCTCGCCCTGGCCCGGACCGCGCCGGAGCGGACCGCGCTGCTCGCCCGGCTGCGCACCATGGGGCTCACCCGCCGGGACGGACGTCGACTGCTGGTCCTGGAATCGCTGCCGCAGGCCCTGCTGGCGGCGGGCGGCGGGGTGCTCGCGGGGTGGGCGGCCGTCCGGCTGCTCGCGCCCGGCACCGATCTGACGGCCGTCGCCCTGGCCTCCGTGTCCGGCGCCGGTGCACTGCCCTCCGGGGTGGCCGGGCTGCGGCCGGACCCGGTGTCCCTGCTGCTGCCGGCCCTCGCCGTGGTCGCCCTGACGGTCGGCGTCGCGGCCGTCCAGGCGTGGTGGACCGGCCGCCGCGACGCCGTCCGGGAACTACGGCTGGGGGACGAACGATGACCGCCCGCCCACCGGCACCGCTGGCCCCACTGGCACTGCTGGCCCTACCGGCACCGCTGGCCCCGCCCGGGTCCCGTACCCCATCGGCCCCACCTCGGGAGCGCACCTCATGAACACGACCCCGACCACCGAGCCCGCCAGCGGCACGGGCACCTCGCTCGCGGAGCTGGAACGGCGGGCCGCCGATCGACGCGACCGACCCGCCTACGGGCACGACGCGCTGATCAGCTGCGACCGGTTGGTGCGGATCTTCTCCACCGACGGCGTGGAGGTGCAGGCGCTCCAGGGGCTCGACCTCCTGGTGCGCGAAGGCGAACTGATGGCCCTCGTCGGGGCGTCGGGCAGCGGCAAGTCCACCCTGATGAACATCCTCGCCGGACTCGACGAACCGACGGCGGGCGCCGCCAGCGTCGCCGGCCGGGACCTGCTGACCATGGGGTCCGCGGAACGCCTGGCCTACCGTCGGGAGGTCGTCGGCTTCGTCTGGCAGCAGACCTCCCGCAACCTGTTGCCGTACCTGACGGCTGCGCAGAACGTGACGCTGCCCATGCAGCTGAGCGGCGGCCCGCGCGGGTTGCGGGGTCGCCGGGCCAGGGCCGAGCGGGCGGTGGAACTCCTCGACCTGTTGGAGGTCGCCGACTGCCGCGACCGGCGCCCGCACCAGATGTCCGGTGGTCAGCAGCAGCGCGCCGCCATCGCCGTGGCCCTCGCCAACGACCCGTCGGTGCTGCTCGCCGACGAGCCCACGGGGGAGCTCGACTCCCACACCGCCGAGCAGATCTTCGCCGCGTTCCGCACGGCGAACGAGCAGCTGGGCACGACGGTGGTGATCGTCACCCATGACCAGGCGGTGGCCAGCGAGGTCCGCCGGACGGTCGCCATCCGGGACGGCCGCACCTCCACCGAGGTGCTGCGCCGCACCGAGGTCGACGCGGCCACCGGCGAGGAGTCCCTGGTCGCCCGTGAGTACGCGATGCTCGACCGTGCGGGACGGCTCCAACTGCCCGCCGAGTACACGGAGAGCCTGGGGATGCGGGACCGGGTCCTCCTCAAGCACGAGGAGGACCACATCGGGGTCTGGCCGGACGCGTAGTCGGGCGGGTGCGCTACGCCGGGGTGACCGTGAGGCTCGCCGTGCCGGCCCTGCGGAGGGCCACCGATCCGAACGGCGTCCGCAGCCGCAGCCACGTTCCGCTGGTGAGCAGGGCGAGCGGGGCGTCAGCGGACGGCCCGGTGTCCGGCGGGCCGGTGGTCGTTCCCGGGAGGAAACCGAGGGCCTGTGCGGCGTGCGCCGCACGGACCGGGAGGTCACTGTCCCCGAGCGGCCGGGACCAGACCTCGCGGCCGATCCGGTCCAGCGCCGCCCGGCTGCGCTCGGTGGACTCCAGCGACTGGGTGCGGAACCGGAACTCGGCCACCACCTGCGCCACCATCGTCCGCACCGCGTGCGCGGACGGCAGTCCCGGCTCGGGTTGCCAGCCGCCGCGCGGGGGCAGCACCCCGGCCCAGGGCGGCCCGGTCACCGCGTCCGGCACCCGGGCCGTACCCGCCCGTTCGTCGATCGACTCCAGCAGTTCCCCCGCCGACACCGTGGTGTCGAGCGAGTCCTCGATGCCGTGCTCGTACGGCTTCGCGAGCCTGGCCGTGCGGATCGCCAGCACCTCGAACGACGGGGGCCGTCCGAAGACCGCGAGCGTGGCCCGGGCCGCCTGGAGGCGGACCGCGGCGCCGCGGTCGTAGTGGAGCAGCCGGACGAGGAAGGCGGCGAGGTCCGCCGCTTCCCCGCCGTCGGCGAAGTCCACCGTTCGACTCATACCGCCAGTGCCTCCGCGTCGACGTCGGGCACCAGGTACCGCTCCAGGAACCCCCGCTCCTCGGCGGAGATCCGCCGAGGCCGCTGGGTGTCCAGGTTGAACGGGACCATGACCGTGGAGGCCCGTACGTAGGACTGCTCGGCGCCCTCGTGGTCCTTGACCTCGTAGGCGACCGTCAGCGACGAGTTGCGGATGCCGGTCACCCACGACTCGATGACGACCGGCTCGTGCCGGTGCACCAGCGGGCGGAGGTAGTCGATCTCGTGGCGGGCCACGACGGACCCACCGGCGAACAACGGGGACCCGTCACCGGGTGCCAGCCGGAACATGAAGTCGATCCGGGCCTCCTCCAGATAACGCAGGAAGACCACGTTGTTGACGTGCCCGAAGGCGTCCATGTCCGACCAGCGCAGCGGGCAACTGTAGATGTGACGGGTCATCGCGGATCAGCCCCGGGTGAGCTTCTTGTAGGTGGCCCGGTGCGGACGTGCCGCGTCGGCGCCCAGCCGCTCGACCTTGTTCTTCTCGTACGAGTCGAAGTTGCCCTCGAACCAGAACCACTTGGACTCGCCCTCGTACGCCAGGATGTGCGTGGCGACCCGGTCGAGGAACCAACGGTCGTGGGAGACGACCACGGCGCAGCCCGGGAAGTCGAGGAGCGCGTTCTCCAGCGAGGACAACGTCTCGACGTCGAGGTCGTTGGTCGGCTCGTCGAGGAGCAGCAGGTTGCCGCCCTGCTTGAGGGTGAGTGCGAGGTTCAGCCGGTTGCGCTCACCGCCGGAGAGGATGCCGGCGGGCTTCTGCTGGTCCGGGCCCTTGAAGCCGAACGCGCTGACGTACGCCCGCGACGGCATCTCGACCTGGCCGACGTTGATGTAGTCGAGCTCGTCCGAGACGACGGCCCACAGCGTCTTCTTCGGGTCGATGTTCTCGCGGCTCTGGTCGACGTACGAGATCTTCACGGTCTCGCCGACCTTGATCGAGCCGCCGTCCGGCTCCTCCAGGCCCTGGATCATCTTGAAGAGCGTGGTCTTGCCGGCGCCGTTCGGGCCGATCACGCCGACGATGCCGTTGCGCGGGAGGGTGAAGGACAGGTCGTCGATCAGCACCTTCTCGCCGAACGCCTTGGAGAGGTTGTTGACCTCCACGACGATGCTGCCCAGTCGCGGGCCCGGCGGGATCTGGATCTCCTCGAAGTCCAGCTTCCGCATCTTGTCGGCCTCTGCGGCCATCTCCTCGTACCGGGCCAGTCGCGCCTTCGACTTGGCCTGGCGGCCCTTGGCGTTGGAGCGGACCCACTCCAGTTCTTCCTTGAGCCGCTTGGCGCGCTTGGCGTCCTTCTGGCCCTCGACCTTGAGGCGGCTCTGCTTGGCCTCCAGGTAGGTGGAGTAGTTGCCCTCGTACGGGAAGGCGCGACCGCGGTCGAGTTCGAGGATCCACTCGGCGACGTTGTCGAGGAAGTACCGGTCGTGGGTGATGGCCACGACGGTGCCCGCGTACTTGGCCAGGTGCTGCTCCAGCCAGTTGACGGACTCGGCGTCGAGGTGGTTGGTGGGCTCGTCGAGGAGCAGCAGGTCGGGCTGTTCGAGGAGGAGCTTGCACAGCGCGACGCGGCGCCGCTCACCACCGGACAGCTTGGTGACGGCCCAGTCGCCGGGCGGGCAGCCGAGGGCGTCCATGGCCTGTTCGAGCTGGGCGTCGAGGTCCCAGGCATTGGCGTGGTCGAGCTCCTCCTGGAGCTTGCCCATCTCGTCGAGCAGCGCGTCGGAGTAGTCCGTCGCCATCTGCTCGGCGATCTCGTTGAAGCGGTCCAGCTTGCCCTTGATGCCCGAGACGCCGTCCTGCACGTTCTCCAGGACCGTCTTGGACTCGTCCAGCGGCGGCTCCTGGAGCAGGATGCCGACGGTGAAGCCCGGGGACAGGAACGCGTCGCCGTTGGACGGCTGCTCCAGGCCCGCCATGATCTTCAGTACGGTCGACTTGCCGGCGCCGTTCGGGCCGACGACACCGATCTTCGCGCCGGGGAGGAAGTTCAGGGTGACGTCGTCGAGAATCACCTTGTCGCCGTGCGCCTTGCGCGTCTTGCGCATGGTGTAAATGTACTCAGCCAAGAGAAACCGTCCGGCAGCTTGATACCTGAAGTGTCAACATGTGTCTCGATGCGACTCGGCATGCGACTCGGCATCTGACTCCGCCGTATGAGGGCAGACACACCCCATCTTGCCGTACCCGCCCTCGGCAACCGAAATCCCGGCCGGGGCCCGACCGGCGCGCACGACGGCCCCCGCCCGCCGGGGAGCGCCACGGCCCGGTCCGCAGGGTGACGCACGCCCCCGGCGCACCGGGGGCGCGTGCTCAGCGCCGGACGAGCAGTCCTTCCACGAGGCGGTCCAGGGCCGCGGCCATCTCCGTCCGGGTCGCCACCGGGTCGTCGGCGTGGGCGACCTTGAGTGCCGCCTCGTCGAGCGCGCCCAGGAGCAGGTGGGCCAGCGGGGAGACGGGCTGGTCCACCAGGTCTCCGGTCTCGATCGCCGCCGACAGGGCCTCGGTGATCACCCCGAGGCCCTGGTCCTGACCGATCTCGCGCCAGCGCCGCCAGCCCAGCACCCCGGGGGCGTCCAGCAGGAGGATGCGCTCCGCGTCCGGCTCGGCGAAGGCGTCGAGGAAGGCGCGCGCACCCGCCCTGAGGGCTTCGACCGGATCGGAGGCGGTCGCCATGGCCTGGGTGGCGATCCGCTGGGTGACCTCGGCCTCGACCGTCTGGACCACGGTGTCGAACAGGTCGGTCTTGTCGCGGAACTGGTGGTAGAGCGCGCCTCGGGTCACCCCCGCGGCCCGGACGATCTCCTCCGTGCCGACGTCCGCGTAGCCGCGCTCGGCGAACAGCCGCCGGGCGGCGGCCACCAGCGCGGACCGGGTGGCCCGGGAGCGCTGTTCGTGCTTGCTACTGGTCGGTTGCATCTCGCCCCTTGAGTTTCATACAGACTGCATGCATTCTATATCCGTATCCCGTACAGGCTGTATGTAAATTGCCCCCGAGGAGTGCAGACATGCCGCAGATCACGCTTCCGCAGGGAACCGTCCACTACCGGTCCACCGGCGACGGCCCCCCGGTGGTCCTGCTCCACGGCTACCTGATGGACAGCAAACTGTGGGACCCGGTCGTCGACCGCCTGGCCCCCGACTTCCGCTGCATCCGTCCGGACCTCCCGTTCGGCGCCCACCGGATCCCCCTCTCCCCCGACACGGAACTCGACCTGGTCGGCATCGCCCGCCTGGTCGCCGATCTGCTCGACGCGCTCGACCTGCGCGAGGTGACGCTGGTCGGGAACGACTACGGCACCTCCGTCGCCCAGACCGTCGCCGCCCGGCACCCGGAACGGATCGGCCGCCTGGTGCTCACCAGCGGCGAGTGCTTCGACAACTCCCCGGCGACCTGGTTCAAACCGCTCGTCCCGGCGGCCCGGGTGCCCGGACTGCTCACCCTCGCCTTCCAGTCGCTGCGGTCGCGCACCCTGCGCCGGCTGCCCTTCGCGTACGGACTGCTGACCGCGAACGAGCTGCCCCACGACCTGATCGACGACTGGGTCGACGCGTTCTTCAGCGACCGCGGCGTGCGGCGCGACTGCGAGAAGGTCACCCGGGGGTTCCGGCCGGCCGCCACGCTCGACACGGCGAACCGGATCGCCTCCTTCGACCGACCGGCCCTGATCGCGTTCGGGCGCGAGGACCGGCACTTCCCGTTCAAGCACGGCGCCCGGCTGGCGGCGCTGCTGCCCGACGCCCGGTTGGCGGCCGTTCCCGACACCCGCACCTGGGTCATGCTCGACCAGACCGAGATGATCTCCAGCCTGATCGGCGAGTTCATCCGGACCACGCCCATCGGGGCCGCCCGGTCGGACGACGCACCGGTCTGAGCGAGAACGGGAACCTCTCCCCCCGGCCTCGCGATCACCGCCCTTGCGATCACCGCCCTCGCGATCACCGCCCTGCGGTCACGACCCTGCGGTCAGGGCGCCGCGGTCACGATCCTTCGCTCGGGTCAGCCCTGCTGGCGCGAGTTGCGCGTGCGGAGCACGAGCACGGCCGCACCGCCGACCAGGACCAGGGCCACGGCCGTCCCGGCTATCACCGGGGTGACCGGGGAACCGCCGGTGGCCGCCAGATCGGACGCGCTACGGGCGCCCTTGCCCGGCGCACCGGGAGCCGAGGCGGGGCTCGGCGCCGCCATGGCACGGGTGCCACGGGCCTCGCTGCTGCGGGTGCGGCAGTCGAAGATCCCGCTGATCCTCTTCTCGTAGCCGTCGGGGCCGGCCACGGTGAAGTCGTAGCTCTGGTCCTCCGCGAGCGGAACGGGCACCTTCTCGACACGGCCCGCGGCGACCACCCTGCGCGCACCGGACAGTTCGAACTCGAAGTCCTGGTCCCCCGCGTTGCGCACCATGACCTCCAGGCCGCCGTGCGCACAGACCTTCTCCGCCGAGACGGCCGGCACCGGGCCGCTCTCGCCCCAGTTCACCAACGCGGTCGCGGACACCGTCGACTCGCTGGAGCCCGCGAGGACCTGGGTCTGACTGCGGCTCCCCGAGGTGAACGCCCGGCCGACGGGCACCGTGGTCGACGTCTGGATGGTCAACGCGGCCAGCCCGGCCGACGCGCCCTTCGGTATGTCCAGGAAGAGGGAGTCACCGTGCCGGGCGGCGGTGACCGGCTTGCCCTTGGCGTTGAGGACCCGCATCCCGTCCACCAGGGCGAGCGTGTTCGGCGCCACCGTCACCCGCTCGGCACCGGAGCGGACCTTGACCGGGCCGATCCGTGCGCCGTCCTCCCCGGCGGAGGCCAACAGGGCCGAATGCGCCGCCGGGGTGAGGTCCAGCGACGCCCCGGGCTCGGGCAGGCTGCGTGCCTCGCGTTCCAGGTAGTCGGCGAGCCGCTCGGCCTGCGGGTCCGCGGCCGTCACCTTCGGGACCTCCCGCGCGTCCCGCTCCGCACCGTTCTTCTTGCTGCGGGCGCTCGGGCGGGCGCCGGCACCGTCGGAGTAGCGCCAGATCGCCACCTGGGTGCCGACGGCGGCGTCCTGCTCGGTCAGACCCTTGGCCCCGGCCCGCCGAGCGAGCGCGGCGAGGTCGTTGACCTGCGGGTAGGAGTTCTGGAGAATCCAACGGATCTTGCCCGCGGCGGCGTTGACGCCCAGCGAGGTGCCCGACCAGGGGGTCTCCTGGTAGCGGGCGTCCCACTGGGTCGCCATGTCGAGGTCCACCCCGTACGTCCGCAGGGTGCCGCCACCGTCCACGGCCAACTCGAACAGGCCCGCCCGGAGCCGTCGTTCCTCGCCGCCCACCCGGACGACCGCATCACCGGAGAACTTCAATCCGCTGAGCGTCGCCGCGGCGCCCCCGTGGTCCTGCGGCTCCTCGGCCGCCGCAGCCGCCCCGGCACCCGCCACCACCATGCCCGTGGTGAACAGGCCGGAGACGGCGGCCCCGACGGCGAGACGAACGGCGCCCCTCTTCAGAGGGGAGCTGGCTGCAAACACGGAATTCCCTTTCGGGTGAGGCCCATTGGTGTGGGGGTGGTCCTCACCAGCAGAATCAGATGCTCCTTGAGCTGTTCCGGCATCCTAAGAAACGTCACGTACCGACCGCCCCACCCATACGGTCGGATAACCGTTCCGAATCGGAATCGTTATCGCCCCACACACTTCCAACCTGGGCTTATCGACAAATCAACGCATTGGTCCGACTCCTCGGCCACGGTGGACGTCGAAATCCGGCCTTCCGCACCCCGCCGCGACGCCCGGACCCCGGCACGAACGCCCGGACCCCGCCCACACCGACATCCGAACCGGGCGCGGCTGCCCGAACCGGGCGCGGGCGTCCGGGATCAGACCGCGAGCGGATCCAACTCCCCCTCCGCGGGGCCCTCGGCCGCGGCCGGACCACGCACCCGAGCGCCCAGGTCCCACAGGTCCCGCTCCGGCCGAGCCGGCACGCCCTTCGCGCCACCCCCTCCCCGGACCTTCACGGCCCCGAGCGTCACGTCGTCCCCGAGCGCGACTTCCCCGGTCGTCGCGTCCCCGTCGGCTCGCGTCTGCGGGAACCCGTCCGCGCCGCCCCGTTGTCGCGCAACCGGTGGCACCCGTTGGAAGGCCGCCGTGCCCCGCGCGAGGTCGTGCCCGATGCTGCTCGCCTCGATGTCCGCCGCGAACCACTGCTTCCCGTCGCCCCCGTCTTCCTGGCGTACCTTCAGACGTCCCTGGACGATGACGGGTTCGCCCACGGACAGGGAGGCCATCGCGTTCTCCGCGAGTGCGCGCCACGCGCACACGGTGAAGAAGTTGGTGTGCCCGTCGGCCCAGGTCTCGCTGCGCCGGTCCCAGTACCGGGCCGTCACGGCGAGCCTGAACCGGACGACCCGGCCCGTCGCGAACTCCCTGACCACCGGTGCGGTCGCCACGTTCCCCACCACGGTCACCAGCGTCTCGTTCATCACGTACCCCCTATGAACCGCGCGCGGGTCGCCCCGCGCGTCCGGCGTCCGCGGTCCCCCGTGGATCCGCGGCCGGTGGCAGGGCATGACGGCTCCGGCCGCCCGTACCCCACCGACGCCCCGGGCCGTGCGGTTCGCTCCCGCACGACCCGGGCCGTGACCTCAGAATCCCCGAACCCGCCCGATCCCGCTGGGCCCTGTGGGCAGCGCGGAACCTGTGGACAACTCGCTCACCCGTACGAGTGAGACCGTACTGCGGGACAGCGGACGATCGCCGCATCCACAGGCGTCAGCCGGTGCTCGCGGACCCCACCGCGGACCCGCCGACCGCCGCGGAACCCGGAACGCCCGCTCCGCCACCTGACGCACCGGACCCGCCTGACCCACCGACCGGCCCGCCGGTCAACCCCGTGGCCCGCAGGTACTGCTCGCGCACCTCCCGGTACCGCAGCAGTTCCGCGGCCACCGGATCGAGCACCCGGGCCCGCCCGCAGCCGGCCGCAGCCTCCCGCAACCGCCGTTCCGCCTCCGTCGCGTACCGCCGGGCGGGCCCCCGTGCGGCCATCCGGCACAACCACTCCACGCACGGACCGCCGACGATCCCGATGACCATCAACAGGACCGGCACCCCGAGGTTCGGTGCCGTGACCCTGGCGATCTGGCCCACCAGCCAGAGCGCGCCGAAGACCTGGAGCACCGTCATGCACGCCTGGGCGAACACGGCGGCCGGCCACCAGCCCGGCCGCGGGGGCCGCCGCGGTGCACCCGCGTCGGCCGTGAGCCGGTCGAGCGCCTCCGGCAGCCCCTCGGCACCCCGTACCGCCGCCTCCCGCACGGCCAGCGCCCAGGGGCCGGGCAGCCCCGAAGCGGCCTGTTCGGCGACCGTGCGCACCGCCTGCTCGACCCGCTGGCGGGCAGTGGCCTCCTCGTCCGCGGGGGTCGGCGGCACCGGGAACCTCGACACGGGGTCGCGCCGGGCCTCGTGCCAGCGCCACAGCCGCAGCCACGGCGTCCCACAAGCGGTGTGCGCGTTGCGCCGCCAGGCCCGTTCGGCGGCCTCCCCCGCGGCGCTCGCCCCGACCGCCTCGGCGAGCCGGTCGGAGAACTCGTCGCGGGCGCGCTCGGTGAGCCCCGGCCGGCGGGCGGCGGCGTAGACGGGACGCAGCCGGGAGGCCGCCGCGTCGACGTCGGCGGCGATCCGTCGGGCCGGGGCCGCCCGCTCCCGCAGGAACTGGTCCAGGGCCTCGCGCAGTTGGTCCATCCCCTCGCCGGTCAGCGCGGACAGGGCGAGCACCGTGGCGCCCGGTTCGTCGTGCTCGCCGAGGGCGATGCCGTCCTCGTCCAGGAGGCGCCGCAGATCGTCGAGCACCTGGTCGGCGGCGTCCGCGGGGAGCCGGTCGACCTGGTTGAGGACGACGAACATCACCTCCGCATGGCCGGCCATCGGCCGTAGGTAGCGCTCGTGGAGGATCGCGTCCGCGTACTTCTCGGGGTCCACGACCCAAATCACGGCGTCGACCAGCGCGAGGACCCGGTCGACCTGCTCGCGGTGGACCGTGGACGCCGAGTCGTGGTCCGGAAGGTCGATCAGCACCAGCCCGTCGAGCGGGGTCTCCGTCCCCGAACTCAGCACCGGCCGGCGACGCAGCCGCCCCTGGATGCCGAGTCGGTCGAGGAGCCCGGCCGCGCCGTCCGTCCAGGTGCAGGCGATCGGGGACGAAGTGGTGGGGCGGCGCACGCCGGTGTCGGAGATCGTCACCCCGGCGAGCGTGTTGAACAGCGTCGACTTGCCGCTGCCCGTGGCCCCCGCGAGGGCGACGACGGTATGCCGGTCGGAGAGTCTGCGGCGGGCCGCCGCCTCGTCCAGGACCCGCCCCGCCTCGGCCAGGGTGGACCGTTCGAGCCGGGCCCTGGACAGCCCGATCAGCTCCCGCAGGGCGTCGAGCCGGCCGCGCAGTTCGGCGTCGTAGACGGGGTTCGTGGACGTCTGCGGGGCGGTGCGGCCCGGTCCGCCGTCCTTGCCGACCGCCGCGGCGAGTTCATCGGCCCCGGTGGTGCGGCGGGCGATCAGCCCGTCGTCCCAGACCGAACCGCGCTCGGCGCGCGACGGGGCGGAGGTGCGCGCCCGCGCGGTGGACGCGCCCGGGGCGGCGTGGGAGCCGACCGTGCGGGACGTCCCGGGCCACGGAGGGTCAGTGGCCGGGCGTTCGCGTCGTTCCCGGGGGCCCGTGCCCGGGTCGGTCTCCGCCGCGCGGGTGGCACGCCCTGCCCGGACGGCGTCCGGAGCGTCACCCGGGGCGCCGTCGTCCACCGCGGTCCCGTCGGTCGGGGCGTCATCGGTCCCGGCACCGTCACCGTCGCTCCGCTCAGCACGATCGAAGCCCCCGCGGACGCCCGCGCGCCGGTCGCCGCCCCCGGAGCGGCCCGGTGCCGGGTCACCCGCGTGGCCACTCCCCCGGTCCCCCGCCCGGTCCCCCTCTTGGTCGCCCTCCCGGTCGCCCCCCTGGTCACCCGCCGGGCCCCCGTCAGCAGGCCGGTCCGGGTGCCCCGTACCCCCCGTACCCTCCGCGCGATCGGTGTGGTCGGTCACGGCGGTCACCGTGGTCACCTCTCCCTCTGTTCGCTCTGCTGGCCCTGGCTTCTCGGTGCGCGCCGTTCGACGGGTCCGCCCCGTTCCCGCAGCAGCACGGAGAGCGCGGCGATCAACTCCGACTGGGGATCGGGCTGGACGTCGAGCGCGTCCAGGGGGGCGAGCCGGCGCTCGCGCTCGCCGTAGAGCACCTTGTCGACGTAGTCCGTGACCAGCCGACCGCCCCGGTCCCTCAGCCGCAGCGCGCTCTGCGCCCCGATGCGTTCGGCGAGGGTCTCCCCCGCGGCCCGCCCGCGGCGGCCACCGAGCAGGGCCACGGCGAGCATGGCGGCCACCGCTTCCGGGTCGGGGGCCACGCTCTTGTCGAGGGCGCGCACCTCCTCCTCGCAGTGCTCCTCCAACTCCCGGCGCCAGCGCCGTACCGCCATGCCCACCCGGTGCTCGGCGCTCTCCATCCCGGGGTCGCGCAACGTCAGGACCGGTGCACCGGAGCCGGGTTCGTGGCGCCAGCGCTCGTCGATCCGTTCGTCGGCGGCGGTGACACAGCACAGCAGCAGTGCGCTCAGACTCTCCACGAGGGCGTCGAGGAGTTCGTCGGGACCGCAGTCCAGGGGGTAGCTGCGCCACCGTTTGAGGGCGTCCCCGGAGAGCACCGCCCCGCTCTGGAGCCGCCCCCGCACCCGGGCGTGTTCACTCTCGTACGTCTCCTCGACCGCGGAGGTGAGCCGGACGGCGGCGGCGTGCTGGGCGGCGACGGCACCGGCCAGGGCGGGCATCCGGGAGCGCAGCGAGGCGAGGGCGCCGCCTGCCGTGCGGATCAGGGTGTGCGCGCGGACCGCGGGCTCCTGGGCGCGCTGGGTGAGCCAGGCGCGCAGCGGGGCCACCGCGGTGGACGGCAGGAGCCCGCCGCCGCCGGCGGATTCGGGCAGTTCGGGGACGGTGAACCGGGGCACGTCACCGAGTCCGGCCTTGGTGAGCAGTGCGGCGTACTGGCGGGACACCTCGGAGACGACCTGGTGGGGCACCCGGTCCAGGACGCTCACCAGGGTCGCGTCGTACTCCTTGGCGGTGCGCAGCAGGTGCCAGGGAACGGCGTCGGCGTACCGGGCGGGGGTCGTGACCATGATCCAGACGTCGGCCGCGCAGATCAGCTGGGCGGCGAGGAGTCGGTTCTCGGCGACGAGGGAGTCGATGTCGGGCGCGTCGAGGAGGGCGAGGCCGCGGGGCAGGGCGCTGGCCGTCTCGATGCGGAGCTGGCGTTCGACACCCCCGCGTCCGCCCCGTGCGGCACCGGCCCCGTACGCGGGGGTGCTGAGGTGATCCTGCGGGGGCACCCACACCCGGGTGAGGCCGGGGAGCACCCGCAGCCCGCTGAACCAGTGGTGGTCCTCCGGGTGGCAGACCAGGACGGGCACCCGGGTGGTGGGCCGCAGCACGCCGGCCTCGCTGACCTGGCGGCCGACGAGGGAGTTCACCAGGGTGGACTTGCCCGCTCCGGTGGAACCGCCGATCACGGCCAGGAGCGGTGCCTCGGGCGCCTTGAGGCGGGGAACCAGGTAGTCGTCGAGCTGTGCGAGCAGCTCATCGCGGGTGGCTCGCGCGCGTGGCGCCCCCGGAAGGGGGAGCGGAAAGCGTGCGGCGGCGACGCGCTCGCGCAGGGCGGAGAGAGCGTCGAGCAGTTGGGGCCGTACGTCCAAGGTCACCACATGCGAAGAATGCCCAACTTTGACAAGTTTCTGAAGCATATGGGCATCCTGCGCGCCGACCGCCGTCCGGGAAACGGCCGATCGGACAGGGCGAACGGAAGACGCGAGTGGGGCGCAGGCATAACGAGTGCACAACACCCGGGGCGCAAGGCGTCAAAAGCGATGCACGATTCGCACCTGCCTGCGATTATCAGGACCGCTTCACCGAACCTCCACATCAAGGCACGGAGGCGAAGCGCCGGGTACGAGGAACCGGGAGCCCTATCCTTGTCCCCGGCAGGGTCCCCCGGACCGCCCCAACCGGGCACCAGGCCACCCGGCCACCACCCGGCCCCCGTAGCTCAGTGGATAGAGCAGGCGCCTTCTAAGCGCTTGGCCGCAGGTTCGAGTCCTGCCGGGGGCGCAAACAGCCTCTCACCTGCGGAAATAGGCGAGAGGCTTTCTTGTGGCCCGATGCACATCGCTCACGCAGCAAGCGCCGTGCCGGATTCCCGAACCCCCCGTCACGGTGACGTCACGACCGACGAACTGCGGTACGGCCCGCGCCCCATGGCCGCGCACCCGACGACGTACGGGAACGGCTTCCCGGCTTCCCGGTCGGGCCGGTCGCTCATGCGGCCCCCCGGGTCAGCGGCTGAGGCGATGGAGTCCGGCAGTGCACGGACGCCGTCGCGGCGAACTCCCCTGCGCCACCAGGTCGGTCGCGTCCGGCGCGGGCGGACCGTACCGGAGGGGCGCGGTCCCCGGCATCGGGGAGGGTCAGCGCCGCGTGCGGGCGCCACCGCCGCGCAACGCACCGGAGGGGCCGCGCCCGCGGTTCGAGGGCGTCGGGCGCGTCGCCGCCGGGACCCGTTCGGGCACACTCGACACGCGCCCACGCAAAAGCACAGCTCCCCCTGTTAACGGTAGAAATACCGCATGGCAGGGATGAGGCGTTCGTCCGGACACTCCACGGCAGACGGGCCGGGGCCACCGGGCCGGCGGCCGGGGGTCCGCTCCCTGTGGGAACCGCGCAGCGTGGTCGGGCAGATGTTCGCCTTCCAACTGGTGGTGGTCGTCCTGCTCACCGTGGGCGCGATCTTCCTGCTGCTGCTGATGGCCCGCCGGGAGAACGTCCAGGAAGCGGGCAGCCGCTCCCTCGCCCTCGCCGAGGGTTTCGCCGACGCCCCCGGAACGGCCGCGGCCATCGAGTCGTCGAACCCGACGGCGGTACTCCAGCCGCGGGCGTCGAAGGCCCGCCGGGGCGCCCACGTGGACTTCGTCGTGGTGCTCGACCGCCGGGGCATCCGGCTCACCCATCCGCTACCCGACCGGATCGGCAAGCCGAGTTCCACCCGGCTCGCCCCGCTGCTCGCGGGCAAGACCGTGATGGAGGAGCGGCGGGGTTCGCTGGGCCCCCAAATCCGCGCCTACGTGCCCGTTCGACGGGCGGACGGCACGGTGGTCGGCGCGGTCGGCGCCGGCGTCACGATCGCCCGGATCAACTCGGCCGCCGCCGACCAGTTGCCCGTCGTCCTGACCGCCGCCGGAGCCGCCGTGCTCCTCACTACCGGGGCCGCCGCCCTGCTGAGCCGCCGGCTGATGCGACAGACCCACGGCCTGGGCCCCGCCGAGATCACCCGCATGTACGAGCACCACGACGCGGTGCTGCACTCCGTGCGGGAGGGCGTCGTCATCGTCGACCAGGACGGGATGCTGCTGCTCGCCAACGACGAGGCGCGGCGGCTGCTGGCCCTCCCCGTCGACGCCGAGGGACGTGCGGTGGGCGAACTGGACCTCCCCGGAGCCGTGGCGGACCTCCTCGCCTCCGGGCGGGAGGCCACCGACGAGGTGCACCGGGTACAGGGGCGCACCCTCGCGGTCAGCCAACGCCCCACCCAGGTCACCGGGGGCCCCGCCGGCCGGGTCGCCACCGTACGGGACACGACCGAGCTGCTCGCCGTCTCCGACCGGGCGGACGCCGCCCAGCGCCGCCTCGAGGTCCTGCATGACGCAGGGGTGCGGATCGGCACCACCCTGGAAGTCCCGCGCACCGCACGGGAACTGGCGGAGACGACCGTCGGACGGTTCGCCGACTTCGTCACCGTGGACCTGGTGGAGGCCGTCCTGCGGGGCGAGGAGATCCACGGGACGGAGCAGGAGGTGCGCCGGGTCTGTGTCGCCGGGGTGCGCGACGATCCGCCGCTCTACCCGGAGGGCAAGCTGATCCGGCTGGCCCCCTCCACCCCGCAGGCCCTGGGGTTGGCCACCGGCAGGGCCGTCCTGGAACCCCGGCTCGCCGATGCGCCGGGCTGGCAGGCACAGGACCCGGAACGGGCCCGGCGGATCGTTGAGGAGGGCATCCACTCGCTGGTGACGGCGCCGTTGACCGCGCGCGGGGTGCTGCTGGGCATCGCCGGTTTCTGGCGTTCCGAGCGCCCCGAGCCGTTCGACGCGGACGACCGGGCCCTGGCGGAGGAGGTCGCGGCGCGGGCTGCGGTCTCCCTCGACAACGCCCGCCGCTACACCCGTGAGCACACCATGGCCGTCACCCTGCAACGCAGTCTGATGCCGCGTTACCTGCCGGTCCAGGAGGCCGTGGAGGTCGCCTACCGCTATCTGCCGGCCGAGGCGGGCGTGGGCGGCGACTGGTTCGACGTCATCCCGCTGCCCGGGGGGCGGGTCGCCCTGGTCGTCGGTGACGTGGTCGGCCACGGGCTGCACGCCGCGGCGACCATGGGACGGCTCAGGACGGCGGTGCACAACTTCTCCGCGCTGGACCTGCCGCCCGACGACATCCTCGGCCATCTGGACGAGTTGGTCGGCCGGATGGACCAGGAGCGCGGCGCCGGTGACGACGGGCTCGACGTCACGGGAGCCACCTGCCTGTACGCCATCTACGACCCGGTCTCCGGTGACTGCGCGGTGGCCCGGGCGGGGCACCCCCCGTTGGGGTTGGTGCTGCCCGACGGGCGGATGGAGTTCCCCGACGTCCCGGTGTCGCCGCCGCTCGGCGTCGGCGGCGGGCTGCCCATCGAGACCGCGGTGCTGCGGCTGCCGGCGGGCTCCCGATTGATCCTCTACACCGACGGGCTGGTCGAGAGCCGTGACCACGACATCGACGTCGGGCTCGCCCAACTGCACGACGCCGTCGCCGGACGGCCCGCCCTCGGCCCCGAGGAGACCTGTCGCGCAGTGCTGGCCGCGCTGCCGGGGGCGCGGCCCCGGGACGACATCGCCCTGCTGGTGGCGCGCACCCGACGGCTGGACCCCGAGCGCATCGCACAGTGGCGGGTGCCCTCCGACACCGCGGCCGTCGGCCCGGTGCGCAACGAGTGCGCCCGGCAGTTGAGGCAGTGGGGACTGGACGAGATCGCCTTCACCACCGAGCTGATCCTCAGCGAACTCATCACCAACGCCGTCCGCTACGCCACCCAGCCCATCACGGTGCGGCTCATCCACAGCACCTCCCTGATCTGCGAGGTCTTCGACGGCTCCAACACCTCCCCGCACCTGCGCCGCGCCTCCCTCACCGACGAGGGGGGACGCGGACTCTTCCTGGTGGCCCAGCTCGCCGACCGCTGGGGGACCCGCTACACCGCCGACGGCAAGGTGATCTGGACGGAACAGTCCCCGCACGGTCCGACCGCCCCGCCCGGCGGCCCCGACCCCGCCGACGTGCTGCTCGACCAGTGGGACCTGTGACGGGGTGCACCTGGCCTCGCCGTTGACCGGGCGTCACCGGGGCATCCAGCGGGACGCTGACGTACGACCGTGGGGTGCGCGGTGCCGTGGCAGGGGAGCGTCGTCCACGGCACCGCGCCGCTCGGTGGGCCTACTTGGCCGCCGCCCCCAACTCGGCCAGCGCCTGGGCCCGGCGGACGTACTTCAGCTCCGCGAGTTGGGCGACCGTGGTGACGCCGAACGCCTCCGCCAACAGCTCACCGTCCCGGTCGGACACGCCCTTGAGCGCCGAGACCGGTGCATCCAGGATCTCCGGCAACGCCTTGTCGGCCCATGCCTTGTCCAGCACCTCGTCCAGATCGACCGAAGCCATGTGTGTCCTCCCGCGCAGATCGGTGACGGAGTCCCCGTAACCCCGACTTCTACATAACTGTAGAAGTTTAGGTTCGTCGACGCGATAGGTCGGAGCCAGCAACCCGAGTTGTCCGAAAACCGTCCCTCCGAGGTCCACCCCTCCTATCCTCTACACGTTTGTAGAAGATAGAGAAAGGCGTCACCGTGGTGTTCAAGAGGTTGCTCGGCTCGATCGGCATCGGCGGTCCCACCGTGGACACCGTGCTCAGCCCCGGACCGGTACGGCCCGGCTCCACCCTCACCGGCGAGGTCCGGCTCAAGGGCGGGGACGGCGATGTCACCGTCGACATCACCCTGGAGCTGCTCGCCCGCGTGGAGGTGGAGGCGGACGGGGGCGAGGGTCACGGTGACGTCGCCTTCGACCGGTACGCGGTCAGCGAGGACCTGCGACTGCCCGCGGGCGAACCGCTCACCGTCCCGTTCTCGCTCACTCTGCCCTGGGAGACACCGGTCACCGAACTGTACGGACAGTCCCTCGGGATCGTCCTCGGGGTGCGCACCGAGGTGGCGGTGGCCGGTTCCCGGGACAAGGGGGACCTCGATCCGCTGACGGTCCGTCCGCTGCCCGCGCAGGAAGCGGTCCTGGAGGCGTTCGGGCAACTCGGCTTCGGATTCGTCTCGGCCGACCTGGAGTACGGCCGGATCGGCGGCACCTCACAGGTGCCGCCCTTCTACCAGGAGATCGAGATCAGCCCGGCCCCCCGGTACGCCCACGCGCTCAAGGAGGTCGAGGTGACCTTCCTCGCCGCCCCGCACGGGATGGACGTGGTGCTGGAGGCCGACCGGCGCGGTCACCACCACGGCGGCGAAGCGCTGTACCGGTTCCCGGTGTCGTACGAGGACGTGGACCGCACCGACTGGAACACCGCGGTCGGGGGGTGGGTCGAACAACTGGTCCACGCGCACCCCCCGTACGCCGGCTCCGGCGCGTCCGCGCACCCGGGCGGCCACCACGAGGACCACGGCCACCGGTCAGGACCCGGGACGGGCGCCGTGGTGGCGGCGGGCGCGGCCGGCCTCGCGGTCGGTGTGGCGGGTGGACTCGTCGCGGCGGAGGTCGTGGACGAGGTCGGCGACCTCTTCGAGAACGAGGAGGGCGACGAGGACGGCTGAGGGCCACGGGGGCTCCGGGGGCGGCGACGGCTGAACCCGTCGCCCCCGCGCCCCGGGGATCACAGCGGAGTGGCCGCCTTGAGGATCAGGAAGAGCGTGACCGCGGAGTTCGCCGAGGACAGCGCGGAGGCCGTCGTCCCGGCGGCGGCGCACCACACGGCGAGCCCCACCGTGGTGGAGGGCGGTGGCCAGTTCCGTGCGGTCGGAGTGGGGCCGAGCAGCGCCGCCACCCGGCGCGGCACCGGCCCCACCGCGGCGAACCCCGGGAGCGCCGTCGTCACCGTGGCCCCGCGGGAGACCAGGGCCGCCTTGCCGATCGCCCGGGCCACCACCCGACGGCTACCGACCGCCGTCGCCGCCTCCTCGTCCGCCCACCGCTCCGAGGTGTAGCCCACGGCCGAACGCAACGGACGCAGCGCCGGGTTGGCGAGCGCGGCGAGGCGGACCGTACGGAGGTGGCGGTGGTGGCGCGCCGTGAGGTGGGCCCGCTCGTGGGCGAACAGGGCCCGGCGCTCCCGGGACGTCAGGGCGTTCAGCAGGCCGGTGGTCACCACGATCCGGTCGCGCCCCGGGCCGCCGGGCAGCGCATGGGCGTACGGGCTGGCGTCGGGCAGCACCACGACGGGGGTGGGGCGCAGCCCGGCGAGCGCCCGGGCGGCCGTCCGACGGGTCCGGCGCTCCCGCCACAGCTCGCGCAGACAGCAGGTCAGGACCATGGCCAGGGCGGGGATCGCGCTCTTCCCGGCGATCTCGTCGTAGGGCACCGCCGCCCGCACCTCGGGGTCCGACCAGCCGTCGGGCAGCGGATTGCCGGGGAGTTGGGCGGTGCCGACCACCACCAGCAGGGCCAGGCAGAGGGTGCTGCACAGGGCGCACACCGCGGCGACGGCGGTCAGCAGCCGGGTGGCCGTACGCGGGTGCAGGTGCTGCTCGGCGAGCCGTGCGATCGGCCAGGCGCTGAACGGCAGGACGAGCGGCAGGAACACGAAGACGCCCACGTGTTCAGTCTTCCTCCTGGGCCAGCAGCGCGCGCAGGATTCGCTCGTCGTCCTCCTCCAGGGAGGTGACGAAGCTGGCGAGTACGGCTTCCCGGTCGTTCTCCGCGTCGAGCACCCGCCGCATCCGCAGGGCGGCGAGGTCCGCCTCGCCGGCGCCCGAGGTCCAGACGAAGGACCGGCCCGCGCGTTCCCGGGCGACCGCGCCCTTGGCGTGCAGGCGGGTCAGGATGGTGATCACCGTGGTGTAGGCCAGGTCCTGGCCCAGCCGTTCCTGCACCCAGGCGGTGTTCACCGGGCCGGGTGCGCCGCGCAGCGCGGCCAGGACCAGTGCTTCGAGTTCGCCCTGGGCCCGTCGGCGGGAGCGCCGCCCGGGGGCACGGCCCGGCTCGTCCTGCATGTGCGGCTCCCTTCGGGCTCGGTGTTCGCGCACGGTGCGGGGGCGGGGCGCGGAGCGTTTCATCCTAGCCAGCGGCGCCGCGGCTGGTGAGCGCGGCGGGGATGCGGGGATGCCGGGTTTCAGGTGGATAAACGCCGCTATGGGATACCTCTGCGGGGAGGCTGCGCGCCTTGCTAGACAGAGGACATGATCAAGAACAACACTCCGCGCGCCCACCGCACCCACCGCCCGCTGGCCGCCTCGCTCGCCGCCGTCGCGGGTTCCCTGACCCTGCTCGTCGTCTCCCCCGCGCCCGCCGCGGCGCAGGACGCGAAGCCCGCCGTGGCACGGGCCGCCTCGGCGGCGGCCGTCGCTGCGGCGCCCGACCGGCAGGCGGGGCACCGGCCGCTCGACCGGGTCACCTCGCTGCTCGCCGAGCGGCTGCTCGTCGCCGACAAGGTGGCCGCCGCCAAGTACGGGACGTCGCTGCCCATCGAGGACGTGGTGCGCGAGCGGCAGATCCTGGACGACGTGGCCCGGCGATCCGCCGCGCTGGGCCTCGACCCGGTGCGTACGAGTGCGGTGTTCCGGGACCAGATCGAGGCCGGCAAGAACGTGCAGCGGGCCCTGTTCGCCCGCTGGGACGCGCACCCCGAGGAGCGGCCCACCGAGCGCCCGGACCTGGGGCGGGATGTGCGGCCGGTGCTGGACCGGATCACCACGGATTTGCTGGCCGCGCTCACGGCCTCCGGGCCGGCGCGCGCGGCGGCCTCCTGCCGGTTCGCGGTCGCGGTGTCGGCGGCGGGGCAGGTGCACGTCCGGGACCTCGACCGGGTGCACGCGGTGAACCTGTTCCGCGGGTTGCGCAACGTCTGCACCGGCTGAGACGCCGGGCCCTGCGTCGTTCCGGAGGAGCCGCCGCGGCCGGTGCACGCGTGCCCCGGGAACGAGCCGGGGACCGCCGACGTGGTGGCGTCGGAGGTCCCCGTTCGTGGTGCGGACGGTGTCGAACCGGTCTAGGACACGATGTCCTTGCGCCCGAAGCCCCGGAAGGCCAGCGCGAACAGGACGACGGCGTAGGTGATCGAGACGGCCGCGCCCTGGATCATGCCGCCCCACTCCAGCCGGGGCTGCACCGCGTCCGCCCAGGCGAACTGCCAGTGCGCCGGCAGGAAGTCGCGCCAGTCGCCGAGCGCGGTGACCGCGTCGAGCACGTTGCCGACGATGGTCAGCCCCACCGCCCCGCCGACCGCGCCGAGCGGGGCGTCCGTCCGGGTGGACAGCCAGAACGCCAGCCCCGCGGTGACGAGTTGCGAGACGAAGACGTACGCGATGACGATGACGAGCCGCTGGGCGGCGGTGCCCGCGTCCAGGGTGCCGCCGGTCGGGATCTCCAACGGGCCCCACCCGTAGACGACGGTGCCCACCAGGAGGCCGACGACGGGGAGCAGCACGATGGCCGCGAGGCTCATCCCGAGGGCGACGACGAGCTTCGACCACAGCAGTCGGGCCCGGGGCACGGGCGCGGCGAGCAGGTACCGCAGGGAGGACCAGCCCGCTTCGGAGGCGACGGTGTCCCCGCAGAACAGCGCGACGGGGATCACCAGCAGGAAGCCCGCCGAGACGAACAGGCAGGTGGCGGCGAAGTTGGCGCCCGAGGCGGTGGCGGTGTCCATGAGGGAGATCCGGTCGGCGCCCTCGCCGCGTTCGCCGGGGTTGCCGCCGATGGCGAACGCCACGGCGAGCACGAACGGGAGCAGCCCGAGGACGGCGCCCATGACGAGCGTCCGCCGCCGTTTGAGCTGGCGGACCAGTTCCACCCGGACCGGGAGGGTGCCGCGGGCCCGGTAGCCGGGCGCGGTCGCTCGTGCCGGGGCGGCGTCGTCGACGTGCACGGCCGTGTTCCCTTCGTCGGTCGGGCGGTGCCCGGGGCCCGTGGTCAGGTCGGCGCTCACCGCTGGCCTCCGATCAGGTTCAGGAAGGCGTCCTCCAGCCTGCGGTGCGGTCCCATCGAGGTGACGGGCACCTCCAGCCGCACCAGGTCCGCGAGCAGGGTGCGGGACTCCTCGGGGCCGACCTGCGCGAGGCGGACCAGCAGCCCGCCGTCCGCGCGGGCCGCCGAGGTCACCCCGGGCAGTGCGGCGATCTTGTCGACCAGCGGGTCGGACACCTCGTCCGCGAGTCCCACCTGGAGGGCGTCCCCGGAGCCGGCGATCTCGGCGACGGGACCGGCCTGGACGAGCCGTCCGCGGTCCATCACGACGAGGTGGGTGCAGGACTGCTCGACCTCGGACAGCAGATGGCTGGAGACGATCACGGTCCGGCCGCCGGCCGCGTACCGGATCATCACCTCGCGCATCTCGCGGATCTGTGGCGGGTCGAGTCCGTTGGTGGGTTCGTCGAGGATCAGCAGATCGGGCAGGCCGAGCATCGCCTGGGCGAGCGCCAGGCGTTGCCGCATGCCCTGGGAGTACGTGCGGACCGCGCGCCCGAGCGCGTCACCGAGGTCGGCGATCTCCAGGGCTTCGGCGAGGTGGGCGTCGGTCGCGGGGCGTCCGGTGGCCCGCCAGTACAGCTCCAGGTTCTCCCGGCCGGTGAGGTGCGGGAGGAAACCGGCGCCCTCCACGAAGGCCCCGACGCGGGACAGTACGGGGGCACCGGGGCGGATGGCGTGCCCGAAGACGCGCACCTCGCCCTGGTCGGGCCGGATCAGGCCCATGAGCATCCGCAGGGTGGTGGTCTTGCCCGCCCCGTTGGGTCCGAGGAGCCCGAGCACCTGCCCCTTCTCGACCCGGAAGGACAGGTCGCGCACCGCGTACCGGTCGGTGGAGCCGGCGTAGCGCTTGCTCAGGTCGGTGATCTGGAGGGGCACCTCGGCGAGGTCCGGGTCCGGGGCGGCGGCCGAGATGCGGCGGCGCCCGGTGAGCAGCAGCACGGCGGCGAGGGCGAGGCCGGTCAGCGGCAGCGCCCAGACCCAGGTGGCCAGCGGTGCGGCGGTGGCGCTGACGTCGGGGGCGGTGGGCACCGCGAGGTCGCCGCGCAGGGCGACGGTGTAGCGGGCGGGGGCGGTCGGTGAGGCGTACCCGAGGTCGGTGGAGGAGACGGCGAGGCGCAGGCGGTGGCCGCGTTGCACCTCGTGGTCGATGGCGGGCAGCGTCAGGGTGACGTCCTTGCTCTTGCCCTTGCCCAGGCCCTCGACGCGGACGGGGGCGACGAGCCCGGCGGGCAGCACCTGCTGTTCGCCGTCGGGGCCGACGTCGTACAGCTTGCCGAACAGCACGGCGTCGTCGCTGGTGGACGTGACCCGTATCCGTACCCGGGAGGTGCCCGTGATGCGGACGTCCTCGGTGAGGGGCTTCGAGTCGAAGCGGGCGTACTGGCCGGGGAAGTCGAGGGAGAGGCCGACGCCGAGTGCGGAGAGCTGGGACAGTCCGCCGCCACCGGCCGCGCCGAGGCCGGGCAGTCCGGAGATCGCGGGCGGGCTGGCGCCCGCGGGGTTGTCGAAGGTCTGCGGGCGGCCGGTCAGGGCGTAGGAGCGGGGGTCGCCGGTGAGGCCGGGGTAGGTGTCGCCGGTGACGCCGCGCAGCCGGGCGGCGCCGTCGGTGGAGTCGAGGCCGCCGGTGCGGGTGACGCGGAACGCGGGCCCGGTGTCGGCGTTCTCGTCGCCCTTGAGGTGGCGGTCGAACCAGGCGTTGACGCGGGCCTCGACGCGGTCGGTCTCCTGGTCGCCGCCGTCGTGCCCGCCGGGGGTCCAGTCGACGGCGACGGGTGCGCCGTTCGCCCGGATCGCGGTGGCCATGGCGTCGGCCTGGTCGAGGGTGAAGAGGGAGTCGGTCTGGCCCTGGACGAGCAGGGCGGGCGCCTCGATCCGCTCGCTCACGGCGGACGGGGAGCGCTCCTCCAGCACGGCGCGGGCCTCGGCGTCCGGTTCCCCGCGCTCGGCGACCCGTTCGTACATGCGGCACAGTGCGGGTGCGAAGCGGTCGCAGCCGCCGCCGGTGTTGACGAAGAGTCCGGCCCAGGTCTTCTTGAAGACGCCGCCGGGGAAGAGCGCGTCGGCGAGGTTCCCGTAGGTGATGCGCGGGGCGATCGCGTCGACCCGCTCGTCGTGTCCGGCGGCGAGCAGCGAGACGGCGCCGCCGTAGGAGACGCCGGACATGCCGACGCGCGGGTCGCCCTTGCCGTCGAGTCGGACCTCGGGGCGCTCGGCGAGCCAGTCGATGAGCCGGGAGACGTCGGCGACCTCGCCGTCGGGGTCGTTGAGGCCGATGCGACCGCTGGACCCGCCGAAGCCGCGGGCGGACCAGGTGAGCACCGCGTAGCCGTCGCGGGCCAGGTCCTCGGCCTGGGCGCGGACGTCGCCCTTGTCGCCGCCGAAGCCGTGGCCGAGCAGGACGGCGGGGCGTCGGCCGTCCTCGCCTGAGGTGAAGTACGAGGTGTCGATGCGGGCGTCGCCGGTGTCCACGACGCGGTCGGCGCGGTGCACCTCGGGCGGGTCGTCGGAGGCGGTGGCCGTCCAGGTACCCGCTGCGGCGATGAGCGCGACACCGGCCACGGCGGCGAGCGTCCGCCGGGGGCGGCGGAGCCGGGGTGGCCAGGGCGTTCGGAAGTCCATGCGGTCCACCGTAAGCTGCGGCGCCGACCGGCCGTGCGGCCCGGGGGGTGAACCGCGGCGCCTCCCCGGGGAGTACCCGGGCGCCGCGGCTACCGCGGGTGCGGTACGCGGCGGCCCGGGCCCCGGTGCGGCTCAGTGGTTGCGGGGGAACCCGAGGTCGACGCCGGCGGGGGCCTCGGCGGGGTCGGGCCAGCGGGTGGTGACGACCTTGCCGCGGGTGTAGAAGTGCGTTCCGTCGTTGCCGTAGACGTGGTGGTCGCCGAAGAGGGAGTCCTTCCAGCCGCCGAAGGAGTGGTAGCCGACGGGTACCGGGATCGGGACGTTCACCCCGACCATGCCGGCCTCGACCTCCAGTTGGAAGCGTCGGGCGGCTCCTCCGTCCCGGGTGAAGACGGCGGTGCCGTTGCCGTACGGGGAGGCGTTGATGAGGGCGAGTCCCTCGTCGTACGAGTCGACCCGCAGCACGCACAGCACCGGGCCGAAGATCTCGTCGCGGTAGGCGTCGGAGTCGACGGACACCCGGTCGAGCAGGGAGATGCCGATCCAGTGCCCGTCCTCGTACCCCTCGACGGTGAAGCCGGTGCCGTCGAGGACGACCTCGGCGCCCTGGGCCGCCGCGCCGGCCACGTAGGAGGCGACCTTGTCCCGGTGGGCGGCCGTGATCAGCGGGCCCATCTCGGAGGCGGGGTCGTCACCGGGGCCGATGGTGATCTTCTCGGCCCGCTCCTTGATCTTCGCCACGAGTTCGTCGCCGACGGCGCCGACGGCGACCACCGCGGAGATCGCCATGCAGCGTTCCCCGGCGGAGCCGTAGGCGGCGGAGACGGCCGCGTCGGCGGCGGCGTCCAGATCGGCGTCGGGCAGCACCAGCATGTGGTTCTTGGCGCCGCCGAGCGCCTGGACCCGCTTGCCGTGCGCGGTGGCGGTGTGGTGGATGTAGCGGGCGATGGGGGTGGAGCCGACGAAGGAGACGGCGGCGACGTCCGGGTGTTCCAGGAGGCGGTCGACGGCGACCTTGTCCCCGTGGACGACGTTGAACACCCCGTCCGGCAGTCCCGCTTCGGCGAACAGTTCGGCGATCCGCACCGCCGCCGAGGGGTCCTTCTCGGAGGGCTTGAGGACGAAGGTGTTCCCGCAGGCGACGGCGAGCGGGAACATCCACAGCGGGACCATCGCCGGGAAGTTGAACGGGGTGATGCCGACGACGACCCCGAGCGGCTGGCGGATCGCCGCCACGTCCACGCGGCTGGCGACCTGCGTGGACAGTTCGCCCTTGAGCTGCACGGTGATCCCGCAGGCGAGGTCCACGATCTCCAGGCCGCGCGCGACCTCGCCGAGCGCGTCCTCGTGGACCTTGCCGTGCTCGGCGGTGATCAGCCGGGCGATCTCGTCACGGTGGGCGTCGAGCAGTGCACGGAACCGGAACAGGATCGCGGTGCGCTGGGCGAGCGAGGAAGTGCCCCAGGTGGCGAACGCCTCCCGGGCGGCGGCGACCGCCGCGTCCACCTCGTCGACGTCGGCGAACGCGACCCGGGTGGTGGCCCGTCCGGTGGCGGGGTCGGTGACCGGGCCGTAGGTGCCCGACGCGCCTTCGACGGCCTTCCCGCCGATCCAGTGGTGGACGGTCTTCGTCATGACAGATCCCTTACTCTCGCGGCGCCGGCGGTGGCGTTCCCCTGCTGGTGTCCCGTGCGGTGTGCCCGTGCGCTGTGTCGTGTGGTGTGCCAGGTGGTGTGCCCGGGTGGTCCGTGGCGTGTGGTGCCGCCCGTGGTGGGCGCGGCGGGTCCGTGCCGGTCACAGGGGTCGGTGGCGGGCGGCCACCGACCGTTCGTACTCCGCGCGGGCCCGGACGGCGGACGCGCGGGTCGCCGTCGCGGCCACGGGCACATCCCACCACGCCTGCGCCGGGGGCGCGCCCGACACTGTGTCGGGCGTTCGGGTCTCCGTGTAGACACATGTGGGGACGTCCGATGCGCGGGCGGTGGCGAGCGCTTCGCGCAGCTCACCGACGGTCCTCGCGCGCAGGACCCGCATGCCGAGGCTGGCGGCGTTGGCGGCGAGGTCCACCGGCAGCGGGTCGCCGGTGAGGTGGCCGTCGGCGGCACGCTGCCGGTAGGCGGTGCCGAAGCCCTCCCCGCCGACGGCCTCGGAGAGTCCGCCGATCGAGGCGTAGCCGTGGTTCTGGAGGATCACCAGCTTGAGGGGGACGCCCTCCTGCACGGCCGTGACGATCTCGGTGGGCATCATCAGATAGGTGCCGTCGCCGACGAGCGCCCACACGGGCCGTCCCGGGGCGGCGAGGCAGACCCCGATGGCCGCCGGGATCTCGTAGCCCATGCAGGAGTACCCGTACTCCAGGTGGTACTGGTCGCGGGACCGGGTCCGCCAGAGCTTGTGCAGGTCGCCGGGGAGCGAACCGGCCGCGTTGACGAGGACGTCCTCGCCGGTGACCAGGGCGTCGAGGGCGCCGAGCACCTGGGTCTGGGTGGGGCGTGCATCGGGATCGGGCGCGGCGTACGCGCTGTCGACGCGCGCCTCCCAGCGGGCCTTCGCGCTGGCGTACTCGGCCGCGTACGCCGGATCGGGCGCGGGTCCGCCGTCCTCGCCGAGCGCCCGGGTGAGTGCCGTCAGGCCCGCCCGGGCGTCCGCGACCAACGGGAGCCCGGCCATCTTGTGGCCGTCGTACGGCGTGATGTTGAGGTTGAGGAAACGCACCCCGGGCGGGAAGAGGGTGCCGGACGCGGTGGTGAAGTCGGTCCAGCGGGTGCCCACCCCGATGACCAGGTCGGCGGTGCGGGCGAGTGCGTCGGCGGTGGCCGTCCCGGTGTGCCCGATGCCACCGACGTCGGCGGGGTGGTCCCAGTCGAGCGCCCCCTTGCCGGCCTGGGTGGCGGCGACCGGCGCCCCGGTCGCCTCGGCGAAGGCGCGCAGCGCGTCCTGGGCGGCGCTGTGCCGCACCCCGCCGCCGGCGATGACGAGGGGCCGTCGGGCGGCGCGCACCGCGGCCACCGCCGCCGCGAGTTCGACGGGGTCGGGCTCCGGTCGGCGGACCGTCCAGACCCGTTCGCGGAAGAACTCCGCGGGCCAGTCGTACGCCTCGGCCTGCACGTCCTGCGGCAGGGCGAGGGTGACCGCCCCGGTGGCCGCCGGGTCGACCAGGACCCGCACCGCCTGGAGGGCGGCCGGGACGAGTGCCTCGGGCCGGGTGATCCGGTCGAAGTACCGCGACACCGGCCGCAGGCAGTCGTTGACGGACACGTCGCCCGCCCACGGCACTTCGAGCTGTTGCAGGACGGGGTCGGCGGGGCGGGTCGCGAAGGTGTCGCCGGGCAGCAGCAGCACCGGGAGGTGGTTGACGGTGGCGAGCGCCGCGCCGGTGACGAGATTGGTGGCGCCGGGCCCGATGGAGGTGGTGACGGCGTGCGTGGACAGTCGTCCGCTCTGCCGGGCGTACCCGACCGCCGCGTGCACCATCGCCTGTTCGTTGCGGCCCTGGTGGAAGGGCATGGCCCCGCCGTGTTCCAGCAACGCCTGGCCGATCCCCGCGACGTTGCCGTGGCCGAAGATGCCCCAGGTGGCGCCGATGAGCCGGTGGCGCTGCCCGTCGCGTTCGGTGTGCTGGACGGTCAGGAAGCGGACGAGCGCCTGGGCGACGGTGAGCCTGACGGTGCCGGTCATCGGTGCCTCGTCGTGAGTGGGGTGCGGGTGGTGGGCGTGGTGGTGGGTGCGGGTGTGCGGGCGTGCGGGGTGTCCGGTCGGGCGGTCACCGGTAGCCGTCCGCGTGGTCGGGGTGGAAGGTGATCCGCCACTCCCGTTCGGGACCGGGGCCCGCCATCACGTTCAGGTAGTAGAGGTCGTGGCCGGGCGCGGCGATCGATGGGCCGTGCCACCCGTCGGGCACCAGGACCGCGTCACCGGTGCGCACCTCGGCGAGCACCCGGGCGCCGCCCTCGCGGGACGGGGACACCTGTTGGTACCCGAAGCCGGGGCGGCCGTCCGGGGACGGTCGGCAGGCGAAGTAGTAGATCTCCTCCAACTCCGACTCCCGACCGGGCAGGTGCTCGTCGTGCTTGTGCGGCGGGTAGGAGGACCAGTTGCCGCCGGGCGTGACGACCTCGACGGCGATGAGGCGGTCGCAGACGAAGGCGTCGGCGGCGGCGAAGCCCCGCACCTGTCGTGCGGTGGTCCCGCTGCCGCGGTGTTCGAGGGGAACCTCCGGCGCGGGGCCGTAGCGGGCGGGGAGTCGACGCTCGCACTTCGCTCCTGCCAGGGCGAAGTGGCCTCCCGCACCGGAGGCGATCTGGGCGTGGGCGTCACGGGGGAGGTACGCGAAGTCGGTGACTCCTTCGAACACACCCCGTCTGCCCGTCAGTTCGATGATGCCGCCCTCGACCATGATCGTGCAGCCACCGGAGAGCGGGAGCACGATCCATTCGCTGTCGCCGGTGGCGAATCCGTGCCGTTCCCCCGGTCCGAGGGTGAGCACCCGCAGGCTCGTGTGGGCCCATCCGGGGCGCCGGGGGCCGATGTCGAGCTCGTACGGGTCGCTGCCGGCGGTGCCGCCGGGGAGGTGGAGGCCGTTGTGGTTCATGGGGTGCCCCTACCCGCCGGACGGGCGTCGCTCCCGCGCCCCGGCCCGCCGTTCACAGCAGTGCGACGGCCCGGTCGACCGCCGCCGTGACGTCGTCGTCCACCGGGTACAGCAGCGCCCGGCCGATCACCAGCCCCCGCACGGTCGGCAGGCGCAGCGCGGCACGCCACCGGTCGTAGGCGGCGTCCGGGTCGTCGCCCACGTCACCCCCGAGCAGGACGGCCGGAAGGGTGGTGGTCTCCATGACCCGGGCCATGGCGTCGGGGTCCTCGGTCACCGGCACCTTCAGCCAGGTGTACGCGGAGGTGCCGCCGAGACCGGAGGCGACGGCGAGGGACTTGGCGACCGCCGCGGCGCTCAGGTCGGTGCGCAGCGTCCCGTTCTCCCGACGGCACAGGAACGGTTCCACGAACAACGGAAGCTGACGGCGCGCCATCGCGTCGACGGCGCGCGCGGCGGCGTGCAGGGTCCGCAGTGAGCCGGGGTCCTCGTAGTCGAGGCGCAGCAGGAGCTTGCCGGCGTCGAAGCCCAGCCGGGTCAGGTCGCGGGGTCGGTGTCCGGTGAACCGGTCGTCCACTTCGAAGGCGGAGCCGGCGAGTCCGCCCCGGTTCATGGAGCCCATGACGACCTTGCCGTCGAGGGCGCCGAGCAGCAGCAGGTCGTCGAGGACGTCGGCGGTGGCGAGTACCCCGTCGACGCCGGGGCGGGACAGCGCCTCGCAGATACGGGCGAGCAGGTCGGCGCGGTCGGCCATCGCGAGGGCGCGGTCGCCGACGGCGAGGGCGCCGCGTGCGGGGTGGTCGGCCGCGACGAGCAGCAGCCGTCCGGAGTCGCCGAGCAGGGGCCGGCGTCGGCGGCGGGCAGCGGCTTCGGCGATGGCCCCGGGGTGTCGGGCGCGGGTGCTCGCGAGGGCGCCCGGGTCGATGTGGGGGCGCTCGCCCCGGGGTGCGCGCGGGGCGCCCGCCGTCCCCCTCATCGGACCTCACCCGCCGTCAGCGCGGCCTCGATCTCCATGGGCACGGGCATCGCCGACGAGCACTCCAGTCGGGAGGCGACGATCGCGCCGGCGGCGTTCGCGTACCGCATGGTGCGTTCCAGGTCCCAGCCGGACAGCAGCCCGTGACAGAGCGCCCCGCCGAACGCGTCACCGGCACCGAGGCCGTTGAGCACGGTGACGGGCAGCGGCGGCACCTCGACGCGCTCCCCGTCCGCGGCGAGCGCCAGCACCCCCTTGGGTCCCTGTTTGACGACGGCGAGCGCGGCGCCCGCCGCGAGCAGGGCCTCGGCCGCCGCCCCCGGGTCGCGCTCCCCGGTGGCGACCTCCACCTCTTCGAGGTTGCCGACGGCGACGGTGGCGTTCCGCAGGGCCCGTTCGTAGGGGGGTCGGGCGGTCGCCGGGTCGGTCCAGAACATCGGCCGCCAGTCGAGGTCGAAGACGGTGACGGCGTCCGGCCCGGCGGCCCGGGCGCGGTGGGCGAGGGCGGCGAGGGTCGCGGTCCGGCTCGGCTCCTCGCTGAGTCCGGTGCCCGTCATCCAGAAGACGCGGGCGTCGGCGACGGCCGCGAGGTCCAGTTCGTGCGGGTGGATCTCCAGGTCGGGGGCCTTGGGCCGCCGGTAGAAGTAGAGCGGGAAGTCGTCCGGCGGGAACACCTCGCAGAAGGTGACGGGCGTCTGGCCGCCGTCGACCGGGGTGACCCAGCGGTCGTCCACCCCGAACTCCCGTAGCGCCCGGTGCAGGTAGGTACCGAAGGCGTCCGGGCCGGTGCGGGTGATGACGGCCGTGCGGCGGCCGAGCCGGGACGCCGCCACGGCGACGTTGGTCGCCGAGCCCCCGAGGAACTTGCCGAAGGTCGTCACCTCGGCGAGGGGCACGCCGGTCTGGAGCGGGTACAGGTCCACGCCGATCCGGCCCATCGTGAGGACGTCGAACGGGGTGCCGGGGCCGTCCGGGGGGCCGACCCCGTGCGGCGGGGCGTCGCGGGGCTCCTCGCCGTGCCCGTCCTGCCGGCCCTCGTCCCGCCCGTCCTCGTCCCGCACGCCGTCGTGCTGCGGGTCGCTCACCTGCACGTCGCCCCTTCCCGGTGTACGGGCCGGTGTCGCCGCGCACCGCGCTCGCGCGCCCGGTCACACCGATGTGGTGCCCCCAGGTCTAATGCCGGTCAACGAACGCTGTCAACATGTTGTCCGGACATTCGGACCAGTCCTTGACACCCTTCTCGGGCGGACTGGAGGCTGAACCGCATGACCACAACGGCCGGCAACCCGCCCGCCCCGCTCTCCCGCATCCGCATCGGGTCGGCGCCCGACTCCTGGGGCGTCTGGTTCGCCGACGACCCCCGTCAGGTGCCGTGGCGGCGCTTCCTCGACGAGGTCGCCGCGGCCGGCTACGAGTGGATCGAACTCGGCCCGTACGGGTACCTCCCCACCGACCCGGTCACGCTCGCCGAGGAGACCGCCCGGCGCGGCCTCAAGGTCTCCGCGGGCACCGTCTTCGCCGGGCTGCACCACGGGAGCGCCGTCTGGGACCGCACCTGGGAGCACGTCGCCGAGGTCGCCGCCCTGGCCCGGGCGAGCGGCGCCGGGCACCTCGTCGTCATTCCGTCGTTCTGGCGCGACGACAAGACCGGCGAGGTCCTGGAGGACAGCACCCTGACCGCCGCCCAGTGGCGGGCGCTCACCTCGCAGACCGAACGGCTGGCGCGGGAGGTGCGCGAACGGTTCGGGCTGCGCGTCGTCGTCCATCCGCACGCCGACACCCACGTCGACAGCGAGGAGAACGTGGCCCGGTTCCTCGACGGCACCGATCCGGACCTGGTGTCGCTCTGCCTGGACACCGGCCACTACGCCTACTGCGGCGGCGACAGCGTGCGGCTCATCGAGACCTACGGCGAGCGCATCGGATACCTGCACCTGAAACAGGTGGACCCGGACGTCCTCGCGGAGGTGCGCGCCGAGGGCCTGCCGTTCGGTCCGGCCGTGGCCCGGGGCGTGATGTGCGAACCGCCCTCGGGAGTGCCCGCGCTCGGGCCGGTCCTGACGGCCGCCCAGCGCCTCGACGTGGAGCTGTTCGCCATCGTCGAGCAGGACATGTACCCGTGCGATCCGGACGCCCCGCTGCCGATCGCCCGACGCACCCGCGCCTTCCTGCGCTCCTGCGGGGCCTGACGCTCCCGCTCCGACGGCGCCCGCACGCACACGTCCCCCTTCCCCCACCCATGTCACGGATTAACGGGAATTGCGTCACATCTCCTCCACAGCCTTCCCGCGCACCGCGGCTCCGCGGCACGCCGGGCAGAGGGTGAGTGATCACCAGCGCGCCCGGCCCCCGGCGACCCCCCCGGTCGCCCCCGCGGTGCGCACGGGGAGGACCATCGTGATCGACAGGACCCTCTGGTCGTACCAGAACATCGCCGCCCACCTGCGCGTACAACGCGACACCGTGCGCTCGTACCGCAAGCACGGGCTGATGCCACCGCCGGACGTGGTCGAGGACGGCAGGTCCTACTGGTACGCCGACACCGTCCGGTCCTGGGCGGCGGCCCGGCCCCGAAGCCGCACCCGCGGTCACGGGTGAGGTGCCCGGGTCACGGGTGAGCCACCCGGGGCCCGGGCGGGGTGCGCAGGTCACGGGTGAGGTGCGCGCGACGGGCTGCCGACATCTCGACGCCCCTTGGCTTCATACCCCCTAGGGGTATAGTGTGGTGAGTGTCGGGGAGGCCGGGGCTTCGACCCCCCTCCGACCGCCACGACCCGGGCGCACCCGCCCCGCGTCCCACCAGCGACATCCGAGGAGAACGACATGAGCGCCCAGACCCAGGACTCCGTGACCACCGTCTACCAGGTGACCGGGATGACCTGCGGCCACTGCGAGGGCTCCGTCTCCACCGAGATCTCCGCGCTCCCCGGAGTCAGCTCGGTGAAGGCGGTGGCCGCCACCGGCCAGGTCACCGTGGTGTCGGAGACCGCCCTCGACGAGGAGGCCGTCCGTGCCGCCGTCGACGAGGCCGGCTACGAACTGACCGGCCGCGCCTGACCCGACCCGTCGACCGACCCCGGCCCCGACCCCACTGACGTGGGGGCGGGGCCGGGGTCACTCACGTCACGGCGGGTCCGCCCGGACCGACGCGCCGACCGACACCCGGACCCGCGCCGACGGCCGCGACGGTGACGGTGACGGTGACGGTGACGACCCGAACGAACTAGCCATGCGGTCGCCAGAAAGCCATTCGCGTCCGGGAGAACGCCTTTCCCTCGCCAAGAAGAACCGTTTCCACGCGCGGGGCGATAACGTAGCCCGCGGCACCTCCCGCGGGGCCGGTCCCTGCGACCGGACAACCGCGGGGGCGACCACGGCGGTGTCTTCGGCGTCACCGGGAAGGCCGGGTTCCACGGTCACGCACCACTTGTGGCCGAAGACATTCCGGTAACTATCTCCGGGGGCCTTCACAGACCCCGCGCAACATCCTTACGCTTGAGCCCCGATCGCCATATCGGGGCTCTTGCGCAGGTAGATGGACATATGCAGGAGACATAGATCACAGCGTTCGCGACGTAACCATCGTGGATGCTGGTGAGTCTAAGAAGGCGATGTCAGAAACGTCTTGGGGGGCGTTTCGGACATTGGGGATGTCTTGGGGGACGTCTCCGAAGTGCGTTGCCGGGGCACGTGCACCGGGGAGCTTTGAGCGGCCCTCCCGTGCGTACGGGTCCCGGCAGACCGCAGGCACCCACCCCCAGCAGCAGGCGCTGCCCAATGAGCGCCCGGCCGGATCCCGTGGGGGGAATCCGCACCGGGACAAAGGAAGGCGTCCCATTCGTCGGCCCGTGGGGGGACCGGCGGTGGGGCGCCTTCCGCCTTTCTCTGCGCCCTTCGCACGCCTCCCCGTGTCTCCGCGCCGCCTTTCGGTCCGGCGCCTCTCCCGTCCCCGTCGGGCCCGCTGGCTCCCCCGCCGGATCCGCTGGCCCTCCCCCCCCCCGACCGGAGGGCGCCGCCCCGGCCCTCAGACGCCCCCACAGGACCTCGAAGGCCCTACGGACGCCGGGTGGGCACGAAGTCACCTCCACGGCGCTCGTACGGGCCCGGCTCGACCCCGACGCGGCTGGGGGCTCCGGCTCCGGGATGCGGCTTGGCTCCGGACACACGAAATCGGGCACCGCGTAGGCGATGCCCGATGTGATGTGGCGCCCATGTCCTCAGTCCGCGCGGGCGCACGGCCGGCCCACAGCGCCGGTCCGGGCGCCGGGGAACGCCGCCCCCCGGACCGGGCGGCATCCCGTGCACCCCATGGCGCGCACCGACCGGACTCGGCCGGTGCCCTCAGTGCCGTTCGTCCCGGCCGAACCCTTCCCGCTCCGGCCGGACGATCACGACGTCAACCGGTCAGCGGGACTCGACCGGCACGAAGTCGCGTTCGACGACACCGGTGTAGATCTGCCGCGGACGGCCGATGCGGGAACCCGGCTCCTTGATCATCTCGTGCCACTGGGCGATCCAGCCGGGAAGCCGGCCGAGCGCGAACAGCACGGTGAACATCTCGCTCGGGAAGCCCATGGCCCGGTAGATCAGGCCGGTGTAGAAGTCGACGTTCGGGTAGAGCTTGCGCTCGACGAAGTACTCGTCGGCCAGTGCGTGCTCTTCCAGCTTCAGCGCGATGTCGAGCAGTTCGTCGGACTTGCCGAGCGCCGAGAGGACGTCGTGCGCCGCCGCCTTGATGATCTTCGCCCGGGGGTCGAAGTTCTTGTAGACGCGGTGCCCGAAGCCCATGAGCTTCACGCCGTCTTCCTTGTTCTTCACCTTGCGGATGAAGGTGTCGACGTCGCCGCCGCTCGCCTGGATGCCCTCCAGCATCTCCAGCACGCTCTGGTTGGCGCCGCCGTGCAGCGGGCCCCAGAGGGCGGAGATGCCGGCGGAGATCGAGGCGAACATGTTCGCCTGCGAGGAGCCGACCAGGCGCACGGTGGACGTCGAACAGTTCTGCTCATGGTCCGCGTGCAGGATGAGCAGCTTGTCCAGCGCCGAGACGACGACCGGGTCCGGCACGTACTCCTGCGCGGGGACCGAGAAGGTCATGCGCAGGAAGTTCTCGACGTACCCGAGGTCGTTGCGCGGGTAGACGAAGGGGTGGCCGATCGACTTCTTGTAGGCGTAGGCCGCGATCGTCGGCAGCTTGGCGAGCAGCCGGATCGTGGACAGGTGCCGCTGCTTCTCGTCGAACGGGTTGTGGCTGTCCTGGTAGAACGTGGACAGCGCGCTGACGACGGACGAGAGCATCGCCATCGGGTGCGCGTCCCGCGGGAAGCCGTCGAAGAACCGCTTGACGTCCTCGTGCAGCAGGGTGTGCTGGGTGATCTCGTTGCGGAAGACGGCGAGCTCGTCGACCGTCGGCAGCTCACCGTTGATCAGGAGGTACCCCACCTCCAGGAAGCTGGAGTGCTCGGCGAGCTGCTCGATGGGATAGCCGCGGTACCGCAGGATGCCCTGCTCACCGTCGAGATAGGTGATCGCCGACTTGTAGGCGGCCGTGTTCCCGTAGCCGCTGTCCAGCGTGACCAGGCCCGTCTGGGCGCGGAGCTTCCCAATGTCGAAGCCCTCATCGCCGACGGTGCTGTCGATCACCGGATAGGTGTACTCGCCGTCGCCGTACCGAAGTACTACCGCGTTGTCGCGTTTCTCGCTCACGTCTTCCCTCACCGACGTAGTGCCTCATCTTCGAGGTGCCCTGACTGTCTCTACCATCCCCCATTTGGCGCAGGAGAGTGCACTGGGGGTCGAGCTTTGGGCTAGTTGGCGGCACTCAGTGCCGCTAGCCTGCCTATCCTGCCCCCTTCGCCCCGGTTCCGAAAGCCTCGTGTGACCTTTCCGACTCGTTTGATCGATCAAACCGCCCGCTGGGTCTCGGATCGGTCGGAACGCTCGATGGAGCCGGACCTGCCGGAGAGCCGGAAGTCCAGTGCGGTGCAACGGCGCCCCGCCGACACCGTGCGCACCGCCTGACCCAGGGCCTTGCGGGAACCCACGAGCACGACGAGCTTCTTGGCGCGCGTCACAGCCGTGTAGAGCAGATTGCGTTGCAGCATCATCCACGCCCCCGTAGTGACGGGGATCACTACGGCTGGATATTCGCTGCCCTGCGAGCGGTGGATGGTCACGGCGTAGGCGTGGGCCAGTTCGTCCAGTTCGTCGAAGTCGTACGGCACCTCTTCGTCCTCGTCCGTCACTACCGTCAGACGCTGTTCGTCCAGGTCGAGCGCGGTGACCACGCCGACGGTGCCGTTGAAGACGCCGCTGGCGCCCTTCTCGTAGTTGTTGCGGATCTGCGTGACCTTGTCACCGACCCTGAAGACCCGGCCGCCGAACCGCTTTTCCGGCAGGTCGGGGCGGCCCGGCGTGATCGACTGCTGGAGCAACGCGTTCAGGTTGCCCGCCCCGGCGGGGCCCCGGTGCATCGGCGCGAGCACCTGCACATCACGCCGCGGGTCCAAACCGAATTTGGCGGGAATCCGTCGCGCGGCGACGTCGACGGTGAGCCGCCCGGCCTCCTCCGTGTCCTCCTCGACGAAGAGGAAGAAGTCCTTCAGCTCCTGGGTGAGGGGCGGCAGACCGGAGTTGATCCGGTGCGCGTTGGTGACCACCCCGGACTCCTGGGCCTGACGGAAGATCCTGGTCAGCCGCACCGCAGGTACCGGACCGCCGTCCGCCAGCAGGTCCCGCAGCACCTCACCGGCGCCGACGCTGGGCAGCTGGTCGACGTCCCCGACGAACAGCAGGTGCGCGCCCGGGGCCACCGCCTTGACGAGTTTGTTCGCCAACAGCAGATCCAGCATGGACGCCTCGTCCACCACCACCAGGTCGGCGTCCAGGGGCCGGTCACGGTCGTAGGAGGCGTCACCGCCGGGCCTGAGCTCCAGCAACCGGTGCACCGTCGACGCCTCGGCTCCCGTCAGCTCCGCCAGCCGCTTGGCGGCGCGGCCCGTGGGCGCGGCCAGCACGACCTTGGCCCGCTTGGCACGGGCCAACTCCACGATGGAACGCACCGTGAAGGACTTGCCGCAGCCGGGCCCTCCGGTGAGGACGGCCACCTTGCGGGTCAACGCCAGCCGGACGGCTTCCTCCTGCTCCGGGGCGAGTTCGACTCCCGTGCGGTCCGCGAGCCAGGCCAGCGCCTTGTCCCAGACGACGTCGCGGAACACGGGCATCCGGTCCTCTTCGGTGTTCAACAGCCTCAAGAGCTGTCCGGAGAGGGACAGTTCGGCTCGGTGGAACGGCACCAGGTAGACGGCGGTCACCTCGTCGCCCTCGGGTCCCGGCACCCGCTCGCGGACCACGCCCTCCTCGTCGGCGGCGAGCTGCCCCAGACAGTCGATGACGAGCCCGGTGTCGACCCCGAGGAGCTTCACCGCATCGGAGATGAGACGTTCCTCGGGGAGGAAGCAGTGACCCTGGTCGGTCGACTGCGACAACGCGTACTGGAGTCCCGCCTTGACCCGCTCGGGGCTGTCGTGCGGGATGCCGACCGACTGGGCGATGCGGTCCGCGGTGAGGAACCCGATCCCCCACACGTCGGCGGCCAACCGGTAGGGCTCCTCCCTGACGACGGCGATCGACCCGTCGCCGTACTTCTTGTAGATGCGCACCGCGATGGACGTGGACACCTCGACGCTCTGGAGGAACAGCATCACCTCCTTGATCGCCTTCTGCTCCTCCCAGGCCGCTGCGATCTTCTTGGTGCGCTTGGGGCCGAGACCTGGGACCTCGATCAGCCGCTTCGGCTCCTCCTCGATGATCGTCAGGGTGTCCACGCCGAAGTGTTGGGTGATGCGGTCGGCGAACACCGGGCCGATGCCCTTGACCAGACCGGAGCCCAGATAGCGCCGGATGCCCTGGACGGTGGCCGGCAGGACGGTGCTGTAGTCGTCGACGTGGAACTGCTTGCCGTACTGCGGATGGGAGCCCCACCGCCCGCGCATCAGCAGGGACTCCCCCACCTGCGCCCCGAGCAGCGCGCCCACCACGGTGAGCAGATCGGCGGCGCCGCGGCCGGTGTCCACCCGCGCGACGGTGTAGCCGGTCTCCTCGTTGGCATACGTGATCCGTTCGAGGACCCCCTCGACCTCTCCAGGATTCGCCATGCCCCGACGCTACACGCGCGCTCTGACAGGCTGGTCGGGCCCGGTGGGCGGAGGCTTTCCCCCTCTCCCCGGCGGCGCGGTACCCGTGGAGCAGACGATCAGGAGTTCACCCCCATGAGTCCGGGCACCGGTACGTACGCGCACGACCTGGTGGTGGTGGGGTCGGCCAATGCCGATCTGGTGGTCGGCGTGGACCGTCGCCCGGGCGCCGGGGAGACCGTGCTCGGCTCCGACCTCGCCGTCCACCCCGGCGGCAAGGGCGCCAACCAGGCCGTGGCCGCCGCCCGGCTCGGTGCGCGCACCGCCCTCCTCGCACGGGTGGGCGACGATCCGCACGGGCGACTGCTGTTGGACCGGCAGCGGGCGGCGGGCGTGGACACCTCGGGTGTGCTGGTCGGCGGGGCGCCCACCGGGGTGGCCCTGATCACCGTCGACCCGTCCGGGGACAACAGCATCGTGGTGTCGGCGCAGTTGGAGATCCCCCTCGCCACGGTCGCCGAGGTGCTCAGGCTGCTCGGCCCGGGCAACCGGTTCGCTCTCAACCCGTCACCTCCCGCGCTGCTGCCCACCGAGGGGCTCGCCGCATGTGACCCGCTCGTCGTCAACGAGCACGAGGCCCGGGTGGTGCTCGGCCCGGGGGCCGGGGCTGAGCCGGCGGACTGGGCGCGCGGGCTGCTCGCCCTCGGGCCGCGTTCCGTGGTGGTCACCCTGGGCGCACGGGGTGCCCTGGTGGCCGGCTGCCGGCTGCCGGCTGCCGGCTGCCGACGGCCGCACGACGGTACGGGTGCCTGCGGTACCGGTGACGCCCGTGGACACCACGGGCGCGGGGGACGCGTTCACGGCCGCGCTGGGGTGGCGGCTGGGCGTCGGCGAAACCCTGGTGGAGGCCGCTGCGTACGGGGCTCGGGTGGGGGCCGAGGCGGTGACCCGGCCCGGTGCGCAGGCCGCCTTCCCGACCGCCGTCGAGCTCGAACGGGCCGGGCGGCGGTGCTGAACCGCGGGGGAGCCGTCGAGGGGGCCCTGACGGACCCCCTCGGGCTATCCCCGCTCCCCCGTTCTCCCCGTTGGAGCCCCCGGCCCGGCGGGGCCGTCCCCCTAAGGGGCTCGTGCTCAAGTAGACCCGGGGGGTACGGGAACGGTTGCAGTGCCCGTCCATGATTCTTTTCGGCCGCTGGGCGCGAAGGGGGCCGCCGGGGGCGCGTGTTGTTCGGCGTGCCAGGCCCGTCGGCCAGCGCGCGCCGCATGGCGGTGACGGTGGCGGTGGCGGTGGCGGTCAGGGGGCGGCGTGCGTGCGGTAGCGGTCCACCGTCTCGGCCAGGAGCTCCCGACCGTCCCGCGCCCACAGGACGTCGCTGAACAACTCGACCTCCACGGGGCCCGTGTACCCGACCTCGTCCAGACGCGCATGCCATCCACGCAGATCGATCACCCCGTCCCCGAGTTGGCCGCGCCCGTTGAGAACGCCCTCGGGCAACGGGGTCACCCAGTCCGCGAGTTGGAAGGCGTGCAGCCGACCCGCCTCGGCGGCGCGCGCTACCTGTGCGGGGGCGTGATCGTCCCACCACACGTGATAGGTGTCCACGCACACGCCCACCTGGTCGGCGGGGAACGGCTCGGCGAGGTCGAGGGCCTGCTCCAAGGTGGAGACGACGCACCGGTCCGAAGCGAACATGGGATGCAACGGTTCGATGGCGAGCCGCACCCCGTGGTCGGCGGCGTAGGGAACCAGGCTCCCCAGGGCGTCAGCGATCCGGCCGCGGGCGGCACCCAGGTCGTGCTCGCCCGGCGGCAGTCCACCGCAGACCAACACCAGTGTGTCGGTGCCCAGCCCGGCTGCCTCGCGGACGGCGGCCCGGTTGTCGTCCAGGGCGGCTGCCCGTTCGGCGGGGCCGGTGGCGGTGAGGAAGCCGCCCCGGCACAGGGTGCTGACGGTCAGACCCGCGTCGTGCACCAGTCGGGCGGCAGCCCCGACCCCGAAGGCGCGCACCGGGTCCCGCCACAGGCCGACCGAACTGACTCCGAACTCGACGCATGCGTCGACCAGTTCGGGTAGCGACAGCCCCTTGACGGTCATCTGGTTGATGCTCAGCCGACCCGGGGTGCCCTCGGGGGCGGCGGAACCCATGGGCGGGCGGGGCGAGCGGGGCGGGCGGCTCTCGGGTCTGGTCACTGGTCCACCCCGTGGAGCGTCAGTAGGGTCCGCATGCGCTGCTCGGCGAGGTGCGGATCAGGGAAGAGGCCCAGGTCGTCCGCGAGTTCATAGGCACGGGCCAGGTGCGGCAGGGAACGCGCCGTCTGGAGGCCACCGACCATCGTGAAGTGCGTCTGGTGCCCCGCCAGCCAGGCGAGGAACACCACACCGGTCTTGTAGTAGCGGGTCGGCGCCCCGAACAGGTGCCGGGCCAGGGGCACGGTCGGATCGAGGAGCTGGCGGAACCCGTCGGTGTCGCCCGCGTCCAGCCGGCGCAGTGCCCGGGCGGCGAGGGGCGCGAGGGGGTCGAGGACCCCCAGAAGGGCGTGGCTGAAGTGGAGTTCGTCGCCCTCGATCAGTTGCGGGTAGTGGAAGTCGTCGCCCGTGTAACAGCGCACTCCCGCCGGCAGCCGGCGACGCAGCTCGACCTCCCGGTCCGCGTCCAGTAGGGAGATCTTGATGCCGTCGACCTTCTCCGGGTGCGCCGCGATCACGTCGAGGAAGGTGTCCGTCGCCTCGTCGAGGTCGGAGGAGCCCCAGTAGCCTCCCAGTGCGGGATCGAACATGGGACCGAGCCAGTGCAGGACGACCGGGCGGGCTGCCTGGCGCAGCAGGTCCCCGTAGACGGCACAGTAGTCATCGGGGCCGGTCGCGGTGGCGGCGAGCGCGCGGGAGGCCATGAGTACGGCGCCCGCGCCGGACTCCTCCACCACGGCGAGCTGCTCCTCGTAGGCCGCACGGACCTCGGCGAGCGAGGCCAGGCCGGAGAGTTGGTCGGTGCCCGCGCCGCACACCACCCGGCCACCCTCCGCCCTGGCCTCGGCCGCGGAGCGCCGGATCAGTTCGGCCGCGCCCGGCCAGTCGAGGCCCATGCCCCGCTGGGCGGTGTCCATGGCCTCGGCGACCCCGAGGCCGTGTGCCCACAGATGGCGGCGGAAGGCGAGGGTGGCGTCCCAGTCGACGGCTGCCGGGCCGACCCCGGACCCGTTCGCGAGCGGCGCAGCGAGCGGGTCGGCGACCACGTGGGCCGCTGCGAACACCACCCGCGAGGCGAACGGCTGTGCCGACGCGGGCTCCTCGGACGACGGGTGCGCGCCCGGGGCGCTCGGTGTGTGCGTACGCAGGGTCCCGTCGGCGTCGGGTAGGCGCAGGGTCACAGCGACAACTCCGGGACCTCGATGCGGCGGCCCTCGGCGGTCGACCGCAAGCCCAGTTCGGCGAGTTGCACCCCGCGCGCACCGGCGAGGAGGTCCCACGCGTAGGGCGTGTCCAGGTAGACGTGGCGCAGGAACAGTTCCCACTGCGCCTTGAAGCCGTTGTCGAACTCCTCGTTGTCGGGCACTTCCTGCCAGTCGTCGCGGAACGCGTGGGTGACGGGCAGGTCCGGGTTCCACACGGGTTTCGGGGTCACCGCCCGGTGCTGCACCCGACAGCCGCGCAGACCGGCCACCGCCGAGCCCTCGGTGCCGTCCACCTGGAACTCCACGAGTTCGTCGCGGTGGACGCGTACCGTCCAGGAGGAGTTGATCTGTGCGACCACGCCCCCGTCGAGCTCGAAGATGCCGTACGCGGCGTCGTCGGCGGTCGCGGGGTACGGCTCGCCCCGCTCGTCCCAGCGCTGCGGGACGTGGGTGGCGGTCAGCGCCTGGACGGAGCGCACCCGCCCGAACAGTTCATGCAGCACGTACTCCCAGTGCGGGAACATGTCGAGGATGATCCCGCCGCCGTCCTCGGCACGGTAGTTCCACGAGGGGCGCTGAGCGGGCTGCTGGTCCCCCTCGAAGACCCAGTAGCCGAATTCGCCGCGCACCGACAGGATCCGGCCGAAGAAGCCGCCCTCCACGAGGCGGGCGAGCTTGCGCAGTCCGGGCAGAAAGAGCTTGTCCTGCACCACCCCGTGCTTGATGCCCGCCGCGCCGGCGAGCCGGGCGAGTTCGCGTGCCTCGTCGAGGCTGGGTGCGGTCGGCTTCTCGGTGTAGACGTGCTTGCCGGCGGCGATGGCGCGCTTGAGGGCGGGCACCCGCGCGGACGTCACCTGGGCGTCGAAGTAGATCTCGATGGAGTCGTCCGCGAGCACCGCGTCGAGGTCGGTCGATGTGTGGTCCGGGTCGAGCCCGTGCTCCTCGGCCAGGGCTCTCAGCGCCGCGGCACGGCGGCCGACGAGCACCGGTTCGGGCCACAGGGTGCTGCCGTCGCCGAGGTCGAGCCCGCCCTGTTCGCGGATCGCCAGGATCGAGCGGACCAGGTGTTGCCGGTGCCCCATCCGGCCGGTCACGCCGTTCATCGCGATGCGTACGGTCCTGACTGCCATCGACTTCCTCCCTCGCCCGTCCGTCACGGGCTGCGTGCGATCGCTCACTGAAATGAACAGTAAGCGCTTTCTGTCCCCGTGTCACTAGTCATCGTGAGATTCCTGCCATCGCGTCCCGCTGGGGCCCGGCTCCGGTGGGGGGTTCCACCCGCCCGCGCCCACGGGTTCTCCGGCGGACCGACGGGCGGGCCCCGACCCGGCTAAGGTCCGGATTCGGATGTGCACCGATGGGCAGCGGCCCCCACCAGACCGGGGCCGACCGCGGACGGACCGGAGGACGACTGGATGACGGCGACACTGGCTGACGTGGCAGCCCGGGCGAAGGTCTCCCCCGCCACCGTCTCGCGGGTGCTGAACGGCAACTATCCCGTTGCGGCAACCACCCGGGAGCGGGTCCTGCGGGCCGTGGAAGAGCTCGACTACGTGCTCAACGGACCGGCCAGCGCGCTGGCCGCCGCCACCTCCGACCTCGTGGGCATCCTGGTCAACGACATCGCCGACCCGTTCTTCGGGATCATGGCCGGGGCGGTGCAGTCCGAGATCACCGGTCCGGGTGGCCGCGCGGGGGGCGAACGGCTCGCCGTGGTGTGCAACACCGGGGGGTCTCCCGAACGTGAACTCACCTATCTGACGCTGCTCCAACGACAGCGTGCCGCCGCCGTGGTGCTCACCGGCGGCACCGTCGACAGCCCCGAACACACCGAGGCGATGAGCGCCAAGCTGCGGAGGCTCGCGGAGGCGGGCACCCGCGTGGTGCTGTGCGGGCGCCCCCCGGTGCCGGGGACCGACGCGGTGGCCCTGACCTTCGACAACGTACGGGGCGGACGGATGCTGACGGAGCACCTGTTGGCGCTCGGGCACCGCCGGATCGGGTACGTCGCCGGGCCCGCCGGCCGGACGACCACGCGGGAGCGGCTGGCGGGACACCGGGCGGGGCTCGCCGGAATCGGTCCGGGGGCCGCGCACCCCGGGGACTCCGTTGCGCACGGGAGCGGGGGCGCGTACGCGGGCGCCGCCGAGTACGAGGGTGCGGCGAACGGGAGCGGGGTGGGTCCGGGTGCGGTGCACGTGCTGGGCATCGCGCACTCGGCGCAGCCGGTGGGTGCCTTGGACGTTCCGGGTGTGACGGGTGGCGCTCCGGGTGTGACGGGCGGGGCGGGAGGCGCTCCGGATGGGGCGGTGGGCGGGGTCGTGGAACGCTCGGGAGGTGTGCCGGAGGCGGAGGCGCTCGTGGTGCACGGGGCGTACGACCGGCAGAGCGGATACGACGGGGCGGTGGAACTGCTGCGTCGGGACCCCGGGCTGACCGCGCTCGTGGCGGCCAACGACACCGTGGCGCTGGGTGCCTGTGCCGCGCTGCGGGACCACGGCCTGCGGATTCCCCAGGACGTATCGGTGGCGGGCTTCGACGACCTGCCGTTCAGTGTGGACGCCGTGCCCGCCCTGACCACCGTACGACTGCCGCTGTCCGAGGCCGGGGCGCGGGCGGGGCGGATCGCCATGGGGCGGGAGGCTCCCCCGCCGGGCGGGATCGCCAAGGTGCGGGGAGAGCTGATGGTGCGCGGTTCGACCGCGGCGCCTCGGCAGTGACCTAGGAGTCGGGCGGGATGGGTGGGGCAGGTGTGACGCCCTGCAGGGAGGGGCCTCACCCTTGTGAGTGAGCCGGCTATCAGCCCTTCGCCAGTTATCCACAGAGCGTTGTCCACAGGGGTTGCCCACCCGGCTGACCTCGGCCAACTTGGAGGCAGTCGCAAGGATTCGGAGTCGAACATGCCGAGCACTTCACCCCAGCCGCCCCGACCGTCACCCATCCCGTCCCGCCCGTCACACGCCCCATCGCCCCGACCGTCGCCCACCCCGTCCCGACCGTCGCGCGTCCCGTCGCCCGGCCGCGCGCCCGCCCCGATCCCTGGCGTGCCCACCGCCCAAGCGGTTCGGACGACGGCCCCCACCCGGTTCACCCCCGCCCACCCGAAGCCGGAGCGCCCGGGTCCCGCGCCGGGATGCGGTGCCCGGGCAACGGCGGGCCCGGGGCCACCCGTACGGTGAGCGCGCCCGCCCCGCACGGATGCCCCACAGGGGCGGACATTTCCTCCGGGAGCGGCCGATCGCCCCGCGGGTAGGGTCGGGGCCATGAGGCTGGCCTTCTCCACGCTCGGCGTGTCAGGACTCGCGATCCCCGAGGTCATCGGGCTCGCCACCACGCACGGCTACCACGGTGTCGAACTGCGCGCCCACATCGAGGAGTCCGTGCACCCGGGCCTGACCGCCGCCGAACGGTCCGGGGTCGCCTCCGCGTTCGCGGACTCGGACGTGGAGGTCCTGGGTGTCGCCGGATACGCACGGGTGGCGGCTCCCGGAGACGACGGGCCGGTGCTGGACGAGGTGCGGGAGTTGTTGGCGCTGGCGAGCGACCTCGGTGCGCCCTACGTGCGGGTGTTCCCCGGGGCGGGGTCCGGGCTGGGGCCCGCCGAGACAGCGGAGTCCGAGACCACGGCGGCCCGACGGCTCGGCGTGGTCGCCGAGTGGGCCGCGGGCCTCGGGGTGCGCATCCTCCTGGAGACCCACGACTCGCACCGGTCGGGTGCGGCGAGCGCACGCATCGTCTCGCAGGTCGATCACCCCGGAGTGGGCGTGCTGTGGGACGTGCTGCACACCTGGCTCGCCGGGGAAGAGCCTGCGATGACTCACGCGGCGCTGCGACCGCACCTCGGATACGTCCAGGTCAAGGACGTGGCGTCCGCCGAGGACACCACCCCGTTGGGGCTCGGTGCGGGGGTCCTGCCCCTGGGTGCGTACCTGGAGGCCCTCAGCCGGGACGGCTGGGACGGCTGGCTTTGCTGGGAGTACGAGAAGAGGTGGTACGAGGGGGCGGCTCCGCTCCCGGGTCTGTTGGGTCCGGGTCGGGAGCACTTGGCACGGCTGCTCGACGGAACGGGGCGCGGCGACTGTGCGGGGCTCCGCCCGGCGAGGTTGCGTCCGGCGTAGTCCCGTCCGGCGTAGTTCCGTCCGGTGGGGTACCGGGGGGTACTACCGGAACGGGGGACGCGGTGGGCTCGGGGGCAGCGGTCAGGGCAGTGGTGTCGTCGGGGTCCGGCGGCAGGTGACCGGCGGCCACCCGGCCGGGGCCCGCGGGCGGGCGGCTCGGCGCGAGTGAGGTCAGGGCGACCCCGGCAACCAGGAGGCCGGCGGCGCACCACCGCAGCGGGCTGATGGACTCGTCCAGGAGGAGGGCGGCGGAGGACATCCCGAAGACGGGGACGAGGAGGGTGAAGGGCGCGACGGTGGACGCGGGGTACCGACGCAATAGCCAACCCCAGGCACCGAAGCCCAGGTTGGTGCTGATCCAGGCGACGAAGACGATGGTCCCCACCCCGGCCCAGTCCAGCGAACGCAGGGCTGCGAAGCCCTCCGACGGGCCTTCGAAGAGGAGGGAGAGCAGGTACAGGGGAAGCACCGGGACGAGGCTGACCCACACGATGAAGTTGAACGCGTCCGGAGGCGCGGCCTTCCGGGTGAGGACGTTCGAGACGCCCCAGCCCGCGGCGGCGGCCACCACCAGGGTGAAGCCCAGCAGCGGCCCCGAGGTGCCTTCGTCCACGGCCGCGACGGCGACACCCACCAGGGCCACGGCCATGCCGAGGGTTCGGACCGGTCCGGGGCGCTCGCGCAGCACGACGGCGGCGAAGACGGCCGTGAAGACCGCTTGCACCTGAAGGACCAAGGAGGTCAGCCCGGCGGGCATGCCCTGGTGCATGCCGACGAACACCAGCCCGAACTTCATGACGCCCAGGGCCATACCGACCGCGATGATCCACTTCCAGGCGACCTTGGGCCTTCCCACCAGGAAGATCGCGGGCACCGCGGCGACGAGGAAGCGGAGCGCGGCGAAGAGGAGCGGAGGGAACTGAGAGAGCCCGAAGTCGATGACGACGAAGTTGACGCCCCAGAGCGCGGTGACGGAGACGGCGAGGCCGATGTGCGCGAGTCGCATGCATCGAGCATCAACGGCAGCGACTGTTTAGCACTAGCGATGATTACTGCATGCTTGGATTAAGCATCGCTAAATCCAAGTGGGCGACGGAGCCCCGTGGACGATGCGGATAACCCCCGACTCAGCGGTCGAGAGCCCGTGGTCAAAGTGCCGACGTCACGGAGTCGGCATCAGGGAGTCGGCGTCAGGGAGTCAGGAGTCCGGGTGCTGGATCTACAGAGGCTGAAGGCCCTGCACGCGGTGTCCGTGCACGGAACGGTCGGAGCAGCGGCGATGTCGCTCGGTTACACGGCGTCGGCGGTGTCTCAGCAGATAGCCAAGCTGGAACGGGAGACCCGCACGGTTCTCCTGGAACGGCACGGCAGGGGGGTGCGGCTGACCGAGGACGCCCACCGCCTGGTGGAGGCCGCGCACGAACTGATGACGATCATGGAGCGCGCCGCAACGGACCTGGAGGAACGCAAGGGCACGCCGACGGGACGGCTCGCGATCGCGGCGTTCGCCTCGGCCGCCCGCGGACTGATGCCGGGGGTGCTGGCGGAGCTCGCGGCAGGTCATCCCACCTTGGACGTCCGCATGTCCGAGGTGGACCCCCATGAGTCGGTGGACCTGGTGGCGAAGGGCGTTCTGGACATGGCGGTGGCCCATGACTGGGACATCGCACCGCTGCCCGCACCACCGGGGGTGGAACAGGCTCGGATCGGGGACGACCTGTGCGATCTGCTGGTGCCGCGGGGGCACCGGTTCGCACGACGGAAGACGGTACGACGGGAGGACTTCGACGGGGAGCGTTGGGTGTGCCAACCACCGGGGCGGGTGTGCCACAACTGGCTGATGGGCACGTTGCGGACCGCCGGGATCGAACCTGACGTGGCCCACTACGCGGATGAGAACCCCACGCTGGTGGCCCTGGTGGAAGCGGGACTGGGCATCGCGCTGATCCCCAGGCTCGGACGGGGCCCGCTACCGGACGGCGTGGTGGCGGTGCGGTTGGACCCCGTGCCCGTGCGCCACCTCTACGCGATCTGGCGTACCGGAGCAGCACGGCGCCCGGCCATCGCCGAGATGGTCCGGACCCTGCACGAGCACTGGCCCCGGGCCGCGGAGGGCACCCCGCCGATCAGTCGGTGAGACGCAGGTGCGGCGAAGCGGGCGTGCGCTGAGGCGGGCGTGTGGCGAGGCAGGCGTGTGGCGAGGCAGGCGGGCAGACGGCTGGTGCGGCCCGCCCGAACGGCAGGGTACGGACGCGGTGCACGGGGGAGGGGAGGGAGGGGGAGGGGGGGAGGCCCCCCAAGTGGCTTGGTCAAGGTGGATGGAGCTGGTTCAGGTGTCTGGAACGATGGGTCCGTGCATGTGGATGATCAGGTCGGCCAAGGTGTCTCCGCGGACCTCGCGGCGTTTCTGCGGAACGCCGATGACGACCGTCCGGTGAAGATCGTGTCTTCCGTCTGCGGCGAGTGCGGCGGGCGCGTGTTCGTCGTGCTCGTTGACGATGTCGAGGGCGGAGCCGAGCGGGTGTGCACCGGGTGCGGCGGGCGCGCGTTCATCGCGGACAGCGCGGAGTTCTGGGGGGAGGCGGACCCCGGCGAGGCCGGCTGTCCGTGTGGGGGCGGGGAGTTCGAGACGGCAGTCGCGTTCTCGCTCGCCGCGGACGGGTCGGTCCGCTGAGTGACGGTCGGGTTGCGGTGCGAGCAGGACGGCCTCTGCGGGATCTATGTCGACTGGAAGATCGATTACGGCCCCACGGATCACCTCCTGGCCCTGGCCTAGCAGCGTCGGAGGTCTCATCGGCCAGCTGCTCCCGCCAGCCTCGCTGGTCTGGTCCGCAGTCGCCTCGGACCAGCTGGCGGAAGGGGCGCCCACACACGTCCGTGGGGGACACTCCCGGGGCCGACACGTCACGCCTCCGCCGAGGAAGCCCGACCGCGGGCTACCGTCTGACCATCCGATATCCACAGTTTCGGACGATTCCTTCAACGGTCAGAGGTGGTGGAGGGGTTGACCGGTCGTTCCTCCCGACGGCCCGGGCCCGCGCCCCGAGCCCCCCTCGGAAGGAGCCCGCGTGCCCAACCCGCCCTGCGCCCCCGATTCCCCTCCACCCCTCCCAGCCCCTTCAGCCGCTCAAGCCGCTCAAGCCGCTCAAGCCGCTCAAGCCGCCGTGATCCAAGCACCCGGCACCTCCCCCGCGTCCTCCCTCACGCGGCGGACGGTTCTCGCGGTCACAGCCACCGTCCCCGTAGCGCTCACCGCGCTCACCACCGCCGCCCCGACACCCGCGCACGCGACAGCCCGCGCCACAGTCAACACCGGCCCCCCTGCCGAATCCCCTGCCTCCCCTGCCGATGCCACCGATGCCACCGCCACCGACTCCACCGCGGGCCCACAGGAACGGCGCCTTCGGCGGTTGCTCTCCCGGATGACCCTGGAGGCGAAGGTCGGGCAGCTCTTCGTCATGCGGGTGTACGGGCACTCGGCGACCGCGCCCGACCCCTCGGGCGTCGAAGCGAACCTGCGCGAGATCGGAGTGCGAACGGCCGCCGAGTTGGTGGCGAAGTACCACGTCGGAGGGGTCATCTACTTCTCCTGGGCCGGGAACACCCGCGGCCCCGCGCAGATCGCCGCACTGTCGAACGGCATCCAGCGCGCCGCCCTCGCGCAGGACGTGCCGGTGCCGGTCCTGATCTCGACCGACCAGGAGCACGGGATCGTGTGCCGGGTCGGAAGTCCGGCGACGCTGTTCCCCGGTGCGATGGCGATCGGGGCGGGCGGATCGGTGGCCGACGCCCGCGAGCTGGGCCGCATCGCGGGGGTCGAACTGGCCGCGTTGGGCATCCGGCAGAACTACTCCCCCGTGGCCGACGTCAACGTCGACCCGGCGAACCCGGTGATCGGCGTACGGTCCTTCGGCAGTGATCCCGAGTCGGTGGCCGAACTGGTGGCGGCCGAGGTCCGCGGTTACCAGGGTGCGGGGGTGGCCGCCACCGTCAAGCACTTTCCGGGGCACGGGGACACCCGGGTGGACAGCCACACCGGCCTGCCGGTGATCGGGCACTCGCGGGCGGAGTGGGAACGGCTCGATGCGCCACCGTTCCGGGCCGCGGTGCGCGCGGGCGTCGACGCGGTGATGACCGCGCACCTCCAGTTCCCGGCGCTGGACCCGTCCGGCGACCCGGCGACCCTGTCGCACCCCATCATGACGGGTATCCTCCGCGACGAACTGGGCTTCGACGGGGTGGTCGTCACGGATTCGCTGGCGATGGAGGGCGTGCGGCAGAAGTACGGGGACGACCGGGTTCCGGTACTGGCGCTGCGGGCCGGAGTGGACCAGTTGCTGAACCCGCCGGACCTCAAGGCCGCGTTCGACGGCGTCCTCGCGGCGGTGCGCGACGGCGAGATCACCGAGGAGCGGTTGGACCGGTCGGTCCTACGGGTGCTGCGGCTCAAGGAGCGGCGCGGGCTGTTCCGCTCCCCGTACGTACCGGAACGCACGGTGGCCGCCGTGGTGGGGCACCGGGCACACCGGGCCGCCGCCGACCGGATCGCCGTGCGCGGCACGACCCTGTTGACCGACGCGGAGCGACTGCTTCCGCTGTCCCGGCGGACCCACCGCGACCTGTTGGTGGTCGGCGCCGACCCGGTGTCCCCCTCCGGTACGACGGGCCCGCCCACTGCGGTGCTGGCGGCGGCGCTCACGGAATCGGGGTTCGCCGTGACGGCCCTGTCGACGGGCACGGCGCCCTCGCGGGAGCGCATCGACGCCGCGGTGGCGGCGGCCCGCGGCACGGATGCGGTCGTGGTCACCACCTACAACGCGGCGGCCCACAGCGGCCAGCGGACGCTGGTCGCGGAGTTGGCGGCGGCGGGCGCCTTGGTGGTGGCGGTGGCGCTGCGCGATCCGTACGACGTGGCGTGGCTGCCCGGCGCGGACGCGGTGCTCGCGGTCTACTCGTGGGGCGAAACCGAACTGCGGGCCGTCGCCGGGGTTCTGGCGGGGCGGGCGCGACCGGGGGGACGGCTGCCGGTGCCGGTCCCGTACCCGGGCGAGCCGGGTCGGGTGTGGCTCCCGCTGGGGCACGGGCTTTCGTACCGTTGAGGCAGGACGTCCCGCCCGGGGGTGCGCGAGACCCACGGGCGGGACGGACCACTACCTGCAACCACTGTGGCTACGGCGGTGGTGCTACGGCCGGAGCGTGGGCTGCCGGAGCGTGGTGCCCTCGCGGTCGAGCCGGCGGTCGTACGGGGCGAGCGGGGTGACCTCACGGTCCGGGGCGTTCGCCGCGGCGGCGGCCTCCGGGGCGAGTCCGGCCCAACTCAGGATGCGCTCGGTCGCCTTGGCCCGCTCGTGTGCGACGAGTCCGGCGACATTGGCCCCGTGGTTGGCGCCGGGTGCGGTGAAGACGTACGAGTCCCGGGAGTCCTTGCCGAGGCGGAACGGTTCGGCGCCCCAGGGGTCGTTCTCACCGTAGACGTAGAGCATGCGGGTGGCGTTGTCCCGTACCCAGCGGTCGACGTCCCGCATCGCGTGCTTCTCGAAGGACATCGGGATCGACCGGGGCACCAGGGCCCGGGGCGGCTGGTAACCGTACCGGGACAGGTCGCCGAGCCACGGCTGACGGATGTCGGGGCTGCCGAGCTGGGTACCCGCCTGGTAGTAGTACGGCGTGTACGGCTCCAGGCCCTGATCGGTGTAGGAGTACCAGCCGATGACCCCGTCGACGAAGGCGAAGAGTTGCTCGTCGGTGACCTGGTCGGCGTCCGGGAGGGTCAGGCAGTCCGCCTCGTCCTGGTACTGCCAGAAGCCCCACACCAGGTCGAGGACGACACCCTCGAACGCCTTGTCGAGGCTGCCGATGGTGGTGAACGTGTTGCCTTCGGTGGCGGCGAGTTCGGCGTACCGCTTCGAGAGGGGGGCTCGGCGGACGAGGGCCTCCCGCTGGAGGTCGCCGAGCGCGTCGCGGCACTCCTCGGTTCCGACGTTCGCGAGGAACCGGTCGTACCGTGCGTCCTCGCGGTTGTCGACGTCGTTGGGTGCGACGTAGGCGACGATGCCGTCCATGTCCCGCGGGTAGAACCGCTCGTAGTACGTGGCGGTCATGCCGCCCTTGGAGCCGCCGGTGGCGATCCACTTCTTCGAGTAGATCCCCTTGAGGGCCTTGAAGATGCGGTGCTGGTCGCTGGCGGCCTGCCAGATGGTCAGCTTGGACCAGTCGGCGGGTGCGGGGCGGGACGGCGAGAAGTACCGGTACTCCATGGAGACCTGGTTGCCGTCGACGATCCGGGTCGGTTCGCTGCGTCCCGGGTTGGTGGACACGTGGTAGCCGCTGGTCGAGAAGACCGTGGGGCGGTCCGTGTCCTTGTGCAACAGGGTCACGCGTTGCTGGAACGTGCCCCGCGCGGGGCGCCGGTGGTCGACCGGCTGGGTGTATTCGAGGACGAAGTACCGGTAGCCGATCAGCTGTCGTTCTTCGACGATCTTCAAGCCCGCAATGGCGAGCAGCCGGTCCTTGATGTCGGCCGGCTCGGTCCGGGTCGCGGCGGTGGCCGCGCCTGCCGTGCTCAGGGTGCCTATGAGCACCACGAGCGACAGCAGCCATCTGAGCGCTTTGGTCATGCGTTCTCCCCTGGGTCTGCTGATGCCTGCGCGAACCTAGCGGAGCGGCACCGGCTGCACTAGTACCCCTGGGTGACGGGTGACCACTTCCGTTGCGTGGGGGGAGGGCCAGCGACGGGCGTGGCGGGGCGAATCGGGCGGCGGCTCGCCTTTCGAGCGTCCGTGCGGATCACCCGGTCGGCGGGCCCGTTCCGGGCGTGGCGCGCAGCGGGTCAGCAGAGGATCCATGCGCTGCGGCGGTGCTGCCCGCTGATGGAACCGGCCACCCGCACGCAGCGTTGACCCGCGTAGACGGTCACGGGGACGCTGCGTTTGCGGAACCAGCCCCGTTTGACGACCTCTCGGCTGCCGCGGGCCTGGACGCCGACGGTCATGTGGCGCAGGTCGCCTCTGCGGTGGGCGGTGGTGACGGCGCACACCCAGCGGGAGTTCTTGTGGACGACGACTTCGCCGGCGCCCAGTTGCAGGGTGCGCACGACGCGCCCGGCGCAGGACGAAGCGGCCTCGGTGGAGGTGACGGCCGGTCCGGCGAGGACGAGCAGGGAGACGAGGGTGAGCGCTGTGGTGAACAGCGCCCCCGTCCGGGCAAGTCGCGCGCGAAGGTCGCCGTTCTCCACGTCACCTCTCCAAACGCACCGGCATCAGGGGTCAACGTCCTGACCTAGGGACGCCGGAGACGTCCGTGCGGTTGCAGGTGGCCGGAAGTGGTCGGAGCGGTCCCGGTCGGAGGTCGCCGGGGCTGCGGGGTGGGCGCCGCGCGGTACGGCGCCCCCCCGTTGCGCCGGCGCGTTCAGTCGGCGCCGATGCCGACGGTCGCGCCGGTGGGTCCGCTCCCGTCCCCGCGGTCGGGTCGGTCCTCGCCGCCGCTCCCGTGGGTGCCCTCGTCACCGTCCTCGTCGGCGCCCACGAAGGTGCGCCACAGTCGTGCGTACCGGCCGTCGAGGGCGAGGAGTTCGGAGTGGGTGCCGTCTTCGGCGACGCGTCCGCGGTCCATGACGACGACCCGGTCGGCGCGTGCGGCGGTGGTGAGCCGGTGGGCCACGACCAGGGTGGTGCGGCGTCCGGCGAGCCGGTCGGTGGCCTGGTTGACCTGGGCCTCGGTGGCGAGGTCGAGTGCCGCGGTGGCCTCGTCGAGCAACAGGATGTCGGGGTCGACGAGTTCGGCGCGGGCGAGGGCGATCAGCTGCCGTTGCCCGGCGGAGAGGTTGCGTCCGCGTTCGGCGACCTCGTGGAGGTAGCCGCCGTCCAGGGTGGCGATCATGTCGTGTGCGCCGACCGCCCGGGCGGCGGCCTCCACCTCCGCGTCCGCGGCGTCGGGCCGTCCGTAGGCGATGGCGTCGCGCACGGTCCCGGGGAAGAGGTACGCCTCCTGCGGGACGACGCCGAGGCGGTGGCGGTACGAGGTGAGGTCGAAGGAGCGCAGGTCGGTGCCGTCGACGGTGACGCGGCCGGCGGTGGGGTCGTAGAACCGGGCGACCAGTTTGACCAGGGTGGACTTGCCGGCGCCGGTCTCCCCGACGAACGCGACGGTCTGCCCGGCCGGGATCCGCAGGGCCACGTCGCTCAGCGCGATCGGGGAGGAAGAAGCGGTGGGAATGACGCCGGGCAGCGAAGTGACGGCGCCCTCCGCGCCCTCCGCACTGTCGGGGCCCTCGGCGTTCCCGATGCCCTCGGCGTTCCCGATGCCCTCGGGGTCCTCGGAGCCGTAGGCGAAGCCCACGTCCTCGAAGGCGATCTCCCCGCGCAGGGAGCTCACTTCGAGCGGTTCGGCGGCACGGCGCGTCGAGGTCGGTTCGCGCAGGAGCTCCTGGACGCGGCCGAGCGACACCGTCGCCTGCTGGTATCCGTCGAAGACCTGCGAGAGCTGCTGGACGGGCGCGAAGAACAGTTCGATGTACAGCAGGTAGGCGACGAGCGCACCGGTCGTGAGGGTCGCCGCTTCCACCCGTCCGGCGCCGACGATCAGCACGGCGACGGCCGCGCCCGACGACAGGAACTGCACGAACGGGAAGTACACCGAGATCAGCCACTGGCCGCGGACGCGGGCGGCCCGGTAGTCGGTGCTGCGTGCGGCGAACCGCTTCCGGCCGTCCTCCTCGCGCCGGAACGCCTGCACGATCCGCAGTCCGGCCACGCTCTCCTGGAGCTCGGAGTTGACGACCGACACGCGTTCCCGGGCGAGTTCGTAGGCCCGCACGCTCTGCTTGCGGAAGAAGTACGTGCCGACGACGAGCACGGGGAGCGTCAGGAAGACGACCAGGGCGAGCTGCACGTCGAGCACGACGAGCGCGACCATGATCCCGAAGAAGGTGACGACGGAGACGAACGCGGTGACGAGTCCGGTCTGGAGGAACGTCGACAGCGCGTCGACGTCGGTCGTCATCCGGGTCATGATGCGCCCGGTCAGCTCGCGTTCGTAGTAGTCGAGGCCGAGGCGTTGGAGCTGGGCGAAGATCTTCAGTCGGAGTGCGTACAGCATGCGCTCGCCGGTGCGGCCGGTGAGGCGGATGCCGGCGTTCTGTGCGGCCCACTGTGCGAGGACCGCGAGCAGCCCGAGCAGGGAGGCGGCCCACACCGCGCCGAGGGCGGCTTCGGTGACCCCGGAGTCGATGCCGTGCCGGATGAGGACGGGCAGCAGCAGGCCCATCCCGGCGTCGACGGCGACCAGGGCGAGGGCGATGCCGAGCGGGGCCCAGAAGCCGCGCAGCAGTCGCCGCAGCCCGTAGGAGTCCTCGGGCAGTACGGCGTGGGCCTCGTCGACGGCGGGCCGGTCGGTGGCCGGTGGCAGCGCTTCGACCTGGGCGAGCAGTTCGGGGGTCGCCGGGCTGCCGTCGAAGTCGCCGTCGCCCTTGGGGGCGCGCTCGCCGGTCCACAGGTGCGGGGTGATGCCGCGCTCGGCGTCGTACTGGGCGTCGAGTTCGGCGCGGAGCGCGGTGGCGTCCGGGTGTTCGTCGGTGAGGAGCCGGCCGGCCGGCACGTGGCCGGGTGACACGGCGCCCAGTTCGTCGGGGTCGGTGAGCAGCCGCCGGTAGAGGGGGGAGCGGGCGGTGAGTTCTTCGTGGGTGCCGAGGTCGGCCAGTCGTCCGCGGTCGAGGACGGCGATCCGGTCGGCGAGGTTCAGGGTGGAGCGGCGGTGGGCGATGAGGAGGGTGGTGCGTCCGGCCATCACCTGGCGCAGTGCCTCGTGGATCTCGTGTTCGACGCGGGCGTCCACGGCGGAGGTGGCGTCGTCGAGGACGAGCAGGCGCGGGTCGGTGAGGAGGGCGCGGGCGAGGGCGAGGCGTTGGCGCTGGCCGCCGGAGAGGGTGAGCCCCTGTTCGCCGACCTCGGTGTCGTACCCGGCGGGGAGTTCGTCGATGAACCGGTGGGCGTGGGCGGCCCGGGCGGCGGCCCGGATCTCCTCGTCGGTGGCGTCGGGCCTGCCGTAGGCGAGGTTGGCGCGGATGGTGTCGGAGAAGAGGAAGCTGTCCTCGGGGACGAGGCCGATGGCGTGGCGCAGGGAGTCGAGGGTGAGGGTGCGGACGTCGTGGCCGCCGATGAGGACGGCGCCCCGGTCGACGTCGTAGAAGCGGGGCAGGAGCTGGGCGACGGTGGACTTGCCGGAGCCGGAGGCGCCGACCACGGCGAGGGTCTCCCCGGCGCGGATCTCGAAGCTGAGTCCGTCGAGCACGGGGCGTTCGCTGTCGTAGCCGAAGGTGACGCCGTCGAACTCGACGGTGGCGGGCGCGTCGGTGGGCAGGGCGCGGGGGCCGTCGGTGAGGGTGGGTTCGGTGTCGATGAGTTCGAGGACGCGTTCGGCGCCCGCGCGGGCCTGCTGGCCGACGGTGAGGACGACGGCGAGCATCCGGACCGGGCCGACGAGCTGGGCCAGGTAGGCCGAGAACGCGACGAAGGTGCCGAGGGTGATCTGTCCCCGTACGGCCAGCCAGCCGCCGAGGGCGAGCATCGCGACCTGGCCGAGGGCGGGCACGGACTGGAGGGCGGGGGTGTAGCGGGCGTTCAGCCGGACCGTGCGCAGCCGTCCGGCGAAGAGTCGGCGGCTGACGTCGCGGACCTTGCCGGTCTCCTGGTCCTCCTGGCCGAATCCCTTGACGACCCGGACCCCGGACACCGCCCCGTCCACCACGGAGGCCACGGAGGCTGCCTGTGCCTGTGCGTACCAGGTGGCGGGGTGGAGTTTGGTGCGGCTGCGTTTGGCGATGAACCAGAGGGCGGGGCCGACGGCGACGGCGACCAGGGTGAGCGGCAGGGACAGCCACGCCATGATGGCGAGGGACATCAGGAACAGCAGGACGTTCCCGATGGTCATCGGCAGCATGAACAGCAGGCCCTGGATGAGCTGGAGGTCGCTGGTAGCGCGGCCGACGACCTGGCCGGTCGACAGTTCGTCCTGCCGCCGCCCGTCGAGACGGGTGATCGTGTCGTACATGTCGGTACGCAGGTCGTGCTGGACGTCCAGGGCGAGGCGTCCGCCGTAGTAGCGGCGGATGTACGTGAAGACGTAGACGAGGACTGCGGCGGCCAGCAGGAGGCCGGCCCAGACGGCCATGGAACGGGTGCGGTCGCCGACCACGTCGTCGATGATCACCTTGGTGATCAGTGGGACGAGGGCCATGACGGCCATGCCGCCGAGGGAGGAGACGAGGGCGAGGACGACGTCCTTGGGATGGCGCCAGGCGTAGCCGGTGAGGCGGCGTCCCCAGGAGGGCGCGGCACCTTCCTCGGGTGCGTCCGTGGGACCGTTCCCGGGTGTGTCCGTGGGACCGTTCGTGTGAACGGCACCTTGCGGAGACGGCCCTCCGTAGCGGCGCTCCTCGGGTCGGTCGCCGGGTTTGTCCCGCTCCCCCTTCTGCACTGACACCCGTTCCTCCCGATTCCGCCCGGTCCGCCGTCGTACCGGTCCACCGGAATGTGAACATCGGATGATCCGGATTTCATCCCCCCGCAACAAACGGGCGGAAGCGCGGCGGCGCACACGGACACGGAGAGCGTGCGCGCGGGTGCGGACGGTGTGCGTGCGCGCGGAGGGCGCGCGTGAACGGCGAAGGTCCCGCACACCCGGGCCCGGGCGAGCGGGACCTGGGTGTGCGGGACCTGGGGTGGCAGGCCCCGGGGTGCGGGACCGGTCAGCCGGTGTCCCGGGGTGTCACCCGACCGGAACCCCCGCAACCCCCGCACCGCCGGCAACGTCCGCAACGCCCGGAGCCTCCGGAACGGCGGGGATCGCCCCACGGGGCGTCGCGGTGGGCACGTAGCGCTGGGCCGCCGCCGTCCCCGGCGCGAGGTCCTTGTGGATGGCCTTCGCCACGGCCTGGATGGTGGCCACCCCGTAGTTCATGTTCCGGTTCCCGTGCGTGAGGACGGTCATGTAGTAGTCCCGTCCGCCGCCCTGGAACGCGCCGATGCTGTGCACGCGCCACCCGTACTGGGCCCGGGGCAGCCAGCCGTTCTTGACGTACTTCTTGGTGGACGAGGGGGCCCCGGCCGGGGTGCCCCAGCGCTGCGAGCTGATCACCTGGTTCATCAGCTTCATGAGGTACGCGCGCGAGCCGTCGCTGAGCACCGAGTTCTTCGTGGTGATCAGGGACAGCAGCCGCTGCTCGTCCTTGATGTTGACCCGGGTGAGCCCCCAGTAGCCGTCCGCACCGGGCACCGTCTTCTTCATTCCGGCGGCCTTCAGGAACTTCTTGATCTTCGTGGTGCCGAGTTGCCGCCAGAAGGTGCTGGTGGCCGCGTTGTCGGACTTGGTGATCATTGCCTTGGCGAGCGACGCCTCACGGGTGGTGAGGAGGCGGTTCGTCTTCTTGTAGTCCCACAGCAGCGCGGCCAGCACGGTGACCTTGACGATGCTGGCGGAGTCGTACGAAGTTCCCCCGCGCAGTTCGCACTTGGTCTTCGTCTTCCGGTCGTACAGCCCGACCGCGACCGTGCCCGACCGGTTCTTCAGCGCCGCCGTGATGCCCTTCTTCAGCTTGGCCGCGAGCCCCGCCTTGGCCGATGTGCACGTCACCGCCGGAGCGGCGGCGACGGCCGTCCCCGTGCCGACCACCCCCGCCCCTGCGACGACCGCCGCGACGACCGTTCCCGCGACGAAGCCGCGTACCCCCCGAACCCCCATGTCCAACCCCCACTGTTCCTCGCGTTGCCGCGTGTCTCTGCCGTTGCTGGCGTTTCCGTCCTCCGCCAACTCGGCGTTCCGCGCGTTCGGTTGTTCCGATCGCCGCGGAGGGATGATCCGTGCGGGAAGGCGACCCCCCGCCCCTGCACGGGCCTACGTGTAGGGGACAGTCAGGCCGCGCCCGCGGTTGCACGTTCGGCGAAGATTCGTACGACAAACCGCCGTATGGCGGGCGGACTTGGGGTCCGGTGGTGGGGGGCGGGAGTCGGGAGCCGGGAATCACCGCCCACCGTGGTGGCACACGCGCCCACCGCGACGGCGAGGACGCCCCCTTATGCCCCCGTACACACCCGTACGCACCCGGCTAGCGCGACCTCGACAGCCCTCAACGCCCCCGCGCACAGCGGGAGTGCAACCCTCCCCCCGGTCAGGGTGTCCTTGTCAGTGCCACCTCCCCTCGTCACCCCATGAGTTCGCCGAGCGGCGCCACTCCAACGTCAACGGGAGTCGACACCCCATGCGCAAGCCCTTACGCCTCACCCTCGCGACCGGCGCGGTCGTCGCGCTCACCGGCGGGCTGCTGGCCCTTCCGGCCGACACCGTGGCGGCGGCACCCCGGACGGCGCTCCCCGACGACTTCAACGGGGACGGCTACCGCGACTACGCCTCGGCCGCCACGACCAGTCCCGGCGGCGCGGTGCGCGTCGTCCACGGCACGGCTCGGGGCCCCGGCACGACCGTGCGGTTCATCGACCAGAACAGCCCCGGCGTGCCCGGCGCCGACGAGGAGGGCGACCTCTTCGGCGGGGTCCGCAGCGCCGCCGACTTCAACCGAGACGGTTACGGTGACCTGGCCGTTTCCGCGATCGGCGAGGCCATCAACGGCCGGGACCGGCGGGGCGCCGTGATCATCCTGTGGGGCTCCCCGGAGGGCCTGTCCGGCGGCACCTCGGTACCGTCCGCCGGCCACCAGGCGTGGAACCAGTTCGGCAGCGACCTCGCCACCGGTGACTTCGACGGTGACGGGGACGTCGAGCTGGCGGCCGTCGAGTCCTCGAACGCGTTCGTCTTCCAGGGCAGGTACGCGCCCGGCGCCCTCGACGTGCGGCCCGTCCTGGTGGACCGGGGCCACTTCTACGCGTCCCACCTCATCGCGGGCGAGGTCACCAAGGACCGTGCGACCGACCTGGTCGTCCTCGGTGCGATCCCCCGCAACAGCCGGCTGACCGGTCACGCCCGCTTCTACCGCGGCGGCGGCACGGAACTCGCCGAGGGGCGGACCATCCCCCTCGACGTCGTGCAGGACCACATGGGTGAGGGCGTCGTCGCCGACTTCGACCGGGACGGGTACGGCGACATCGCGATCGGCACGCCCGAGGCCACCGGCGCGAAGGGGTACGTCACGGTGTGGCGCGGCGGTGCGAAGGGGGCGACCACCTACCGCCGGATCACCCAGGCCACTTCCGGGGTCGCCGGCTCCCCCGAGGCGGGCGACCGCTTCGGCACGTCCGTCGCGGCGGGCGACGTCGACCGGGACGGTCACCCGGACCTCGCGATCGGGGTGCCCGGCGAGGACGTGGGCGGCACGGTGGACGCGGGCGCGGTGCACGTCCTGCGGGGCGGTTCGTCCGGGCCGTCCGGTCGGGGTGCCCAGTACGTCGACCGCGCGGCGGCCAAAGTGCCCGGCCCCCTCGCCCGGGGGGACGCGCTGGGCGAGGCGGTGCGGCTGGCCGACACCGATCGCGACGGCCAAGCGGACCTGCACGTGACCGGTCGGGAGGGTTCGCTGCGGCTGCCGGGGGCCCGGTCCGGTGTCGCGCACCACGGCGTCACCGTGATCGACCGGGCCGCCGTCGAGGGCATCCTGCGGTAGCGCGGGGCCCGGCAGTCCGAGCCCGCCGCGGGGCTACCCGTGCGTCGGGGCGAACATGCGCAGTCGCACCGGCAGCACCACGACCGAAGGACCGGGCCGCGCCAGGGACTCGGTCAGGGCGGCGCCCAGGGTGTCCGGGGTGGCACGGGTCGCGGGCACGCCGAAGGACTCGGCGAGGGCGACGAAGTCCGGGCCGGGGAGGTCCATCGAGGGCTCCCCGGCCCGCTCGCCGAACGTGTCGGCCAGGTACGTGCGCAGGATGCCGTACCCGCCGTCGTCCACGATGAGCCAGGTGACGTCGAGGTCGTACTGACGGGCGGTGGCCAGTTCGGCGATCGAGTACAGCGCTCCCCCGTCGCCGGAGACGGCGAGCACCGGGTGCGCGGGGTCGGCCACCGCGGCGCCCAGCGCGGCGGGGAAGGCGTAGCCGAGGCCGCCCGCGCCCTGGGCCGAGTGCATCGTGTTGGGGCGCCGTGCGTCGAACGCGGACCAGGCCCAGTAGCCGAGGATCGTCATGTCCCAGAAGGACGGCGCAGCATTGGGCAGCGCTGCCCGGATGGTCGCCAACAACTCCTGTTCCAGGGTGAGTTCCTGCTTGGCGAGCCGGGCGCGGACGGCGGCGAGCACCTCGCGCACGCGGCCCGGGGCGCTGCCGGCGGGGTGGGCCCGGACGGTCTCCAACAGGGCGCCGAGGGCGAGTCGGGCGTCCGCGTGGATGCCGAGCGCCGGGTGGTTGGACTCCAGCTTGCCGGGGTCCGCCTCGATCTGGATCACCCGGCCGCGGGGGCGGAACGTGTGGTACTGGGAGGAGAGTTCGCCGAGTCCCGAGCCGACGACGAGCAGCACGTCCGCGTCCTGGAGGAACTCCGTGACGTGTTGGTCCTCCATCCAGGACTGGAGGGACAGTTCGTGGTTCCACGGGAAGGCGCCCTTGCCGCCGTACGTGGTGACGACGGGTGCGCCGAGCCGCTCGGCGAGCGCCTTCAGCTTGCCGGAGGCGTCGGAACGGATCACTCCGCCGCCCGCGATGATCGCCGGGCGCTGGGCCCGGGACAGCAGGTCGGCGGCGACGGCGGTGAGTTCGGGGCGCGGGTACACCTCTTCCGGGGTCGCGTCCAGGCCGGTGACCTCGGGGATCAGCGTCGGGGCGAGGAGCACGTCCTGGGGGATCTCCACCCAGACGGGGCCGTGCGGTGCGGTCAGTGCGGACTCCCAGGCCGCCGCGATCGCGGACGGGATCTGGGACTGGGTGCGGACGAGGTGCACGGACTTGACGACGTCCCGGAACGACGCCTGCTGGTCGGGGAGTTCGTGGAGGTAGCCGTGGCGTCCGCCGCCGAGTCCGGCGGCCGGGACCTGGCTGGTGATCGCGAGGACGGGTGCGGAGGCGGCGGCGGCCTCCTGGAGGGCGGCCAGTGAGGTGAGCGCGCCCGGTCCGGTGGACAGCAGCAGGGGTGCCGCTTCGCCGGTGAGCCTGCCGTACGCGTCGGCCGCGAAGCCGGCGTTGTTCTCCACCCGTAGGCCCACGTACCGCAGGTCGCTGCGGCGCAGCGCGTCGAACAGGCCCAGGGCGTGTTGGCCGGGCAGGCCGAAGACGGTGGTGGCGCCGAGGCCGCTGAGGGTCTCCAGGACGAGGTCGCCGCCGCGGCGGCCGGCGGGCGGGTCGAGGGCCGCCGCGGTCTGGGCGGGCGTCGGCAGCAGTTCCGGTCCGTGGTGGTCGTGCGTCACGTTCAGCCATTCCCGGGTGGTCGTGGATCGCCTCGCCGTCGGGGGCGGTGCGGTGCGGTCGTGGGTGTCGGGCGGCCGGACCGTGCGGTGGGGGGGCGGCCCCCCCCGGGGGCCGCCCCCCGAGGGGGGGGGCGCGGA
>NZ_JBHWIQ010000004.1:226776-267599 GCF_042732055.1 Streptomyces sp. NPDC059816 | reverse complement strand
TCCGGGGTGGGGTTGGCCCGCCCGGCGGGGGGGGGGGGGGGGGGGGGGGGGGGGGGGGGGGGGGGCCCCCCGGGGGGGGGGGGGCCCGCCCCCCCGGGGGCTCAGCCCTCGGTGCGGGAGGCCGCGATCTGGCGGGCCATGATCGTGGTCAGTTCGTACGCGGTGTGCGAGGCGGCGACCGCGGTGATCTCGGCGTGGTCGTACGCCGGGGCGACCTCGACGACGTCCGCCGAGACGAGGTTGCAGGAGGCGAGTCCGCGCAGGATCTCCAGCAGTTCGCGGGAGGTCATGCCGCCGGCCTCGGGGGTGCCGGTGCCGGGGGCGTGGGCGGGGTCGAGGCAGTCGATGTCGATGGAGATGTACAGGGGGCGGTCGCCGACGCGTTGGCGGAGCTGGTCGGCGACCTCGTCGGCGCCCCGCCGGTAGACGTCGGCGGAGGTGACGATCCCGAAGCCCATCTTCTCGTCGTCGGTGAGGTCCTGCCGGCCGTAGAGCGGGCCGCGGATGCCGACGTGGGAGAGGGCGGAGGTGTCGAGGATGCCTTCCTCGACGGCGCGGCGGAACGGCGTGCCGTGCGTGTACTCGGCGCCGAAGTAGGTGTCCCAGGTGTCGAGGTGGGCGTCGAAGTGCAGCAGGGCCACCGGGCCGTGCTTCTTCGCGACGGAGCGCAGCAGCGGCAGGGCGATGGTGTGGTCGCCGCCGAGGGTCATCAGTCGGGCGCCGGAGCCGATGAGGTCGTCGGCGGCGGCCTCGATGGTGTCCACGGCCTCGTTGATGTCGAACGGGTTCGCCGCGATGTCGCCGGCGTCCGCGACCTGCGCCAGCGCGAACGGGGAGGCGTCCTGCGCGGGGTTGTAGGGGCGCAGCAGTCGGGACGCCTCGCGGATCGCGTTGCCGCCGAAGCGGGCGCCGGGCCGGTAGGAGACGCCGGTGTCGAAGGGGACGCCGACCACGGCGACGTCGGTGGTGGCGACCTGGTCGATGCGGGGCAGTCGGGCGAAGGTGGCGGGGCCGGCGTAGCGGGGGATGCGGGAGGAGTCGACGGGACCGACGGGCCCGGTGGCGGCCGGGCCGGTGGTGGGGGCGCCGTCGGCCGGGTTCTCGGTGCTGCTCATCGTCGGACTCCTCCTGAGTGCGGTGCGGGGCGGTGGTCGCCGGGGGCCGGGGGTGTCCCGGGCCGGAGGTCCGCCGGACGCTCGTGGCTGTGTGGTGGGCCGGAGGTCCGGACACCGCGGTGGTGCCCGGGGTGGGATCCGACCCCGTGTTCCAGTGTGGCGCACACCGGACGCCACCCCGGCCACGGGGACCCCGCCCGCCCGGGTGGTGGGCGGGGTGCGGGTGAGCAGGCCCTAGGGTGGCCGCGACCCCGGCGGAGAAGAGACGGAGACCACGGTGAGCAGCGGGAACGGTGGCGGTACGGGCGGCGGCAGGACGGTTTCCCCGCGGCGGGACGCGGTACGGAACCGGGACGCGCTGCTGGCGGCGGCCCGCGGGCTGTTCGCCGAGCGCGGGCTGGACGTGCCGTTCGACGACGTGGCGCGCCGGGCGGGGCTGGGCAGCGCGACGCTGTACCAGCACACCACTGCCTCGGCGCACCGCTCGACTGCGCCGAGGCGGTCGCCGCGCTGACGGAACTCCTGGCCGGCCGACCCGCACTACGGCTGGCCGTCGCACCCGACGCGCCGCGCTGGCGCTCCGCCACCCTGCCGCGGGGGCTGGCCGAGTTGCCCGTGCGGTTCGACTGACCCCGGCACCCATCGAACGACCCACCATATCCCTACAATTCCGGCATAATTCGCCTCCATGAACGAAAAGGGCGAAGCCGCTTCGGGGGGCGGGGAGAGCGTCACCACGGTGCTGATCGCTGCGGCGGCCAACTTGGGGATCGCCGTGGCCAAGGCGGTCGCGGGGGTCGTCAGCAACTCCAGCGCGATGCTGTCGGAGGCCGCGCACTCGGTCGCGGACACCGTCACGGAACTGCTCCTGCTGACCGCGTTGAAACGCGGCGAGAAGCCCGCCGACGAGGCGCACCCGGTCGGCCACGGCGCGGAACGGTACCTGTGGGCGCTGCTCGCGGCCGTCGCCACGTTCGTCGGGGGCGCCGTGTTCGCCCTGTACGACGGGGTGCACACCCTCACCCACGGCGAGGAGCCGGGCGACCCCACGGTGTCGTACCTCGTCCTCGCCGTGGCCTTCGTCCTGGAGGGCTACTCGCTGCGGACCGGCCTACGGCAGACCCGGCGGGAGGCACGCGGTCACGGGGTCCCCTTCCGGACGTACCTGCGGCACACCCCGGACACCGCGGTGAAGGCCGTCGTCCTGGAGGACACGGCGGCCCTCGCCGGGCTGCTGCTCGCCGCGGGCGGACTGCTCTGCGGCCAGCTCACCGGCTCCGGGGCGGGGGACGGGATCGCCTCCCTGTGCATCGGGGTGCTGCTGCTGTGCGTGGCGTGGGTGCTGGGCCGCTCCAACGCCGAGCTGCTGATCGGACGACCGCTGCCGGCCCCCGTACGGCGGGAGATCCGGGCGCTGCTGGTCGCCGATCCGCATGTGGACGCCGTGCTGGAGCTGACCACGCAACTGTTGGGGCCGCGCGAGGCCCTGGTGGCGGCCAAGGTGGACTTCCGGGACGTGTCGACCGCCGCGCAGGTCGAGCAGGCGTGCGAGGCGGCCGAGCGACGGCTACGGGCCCGGTTCCCGGTGATCAGCCGGGTGTACCTGGACCCGACGCCCGGCCCCGCCCGGCCCGAGGAGCCGGGCGGTGGGCGACCGGGTCGGTGAGCGGCGGGGTCGGTCCGCGTCGGCCAGCCGGTCGACCGGTCAGCTGGCGGTGAGGCCCGCGGCGGCCAACAGGTACGCGGTCATCGGGTCGTAGTAGCGCGGGCTGGGGACGTGGTCGTCCAGCGGAACGGTGACCTGGAGGGTGCCCTCCGCCTCGGCGATGAACAGCGCCGGGTCGTTGCAGTCGGCGTACCCGAGGGTGTCGAACCCGCGCTGCCCGGCGCGCCCCGCCCACCCGTGGTCGGCGACGACCAGGTCCGGCGGGGTGAGGCCGGCCCGCTCCAGACCGTCGAGCACGGCGTTCATCGGCTCGGGCGAGTGGGTGTGCCACAGCGTCGCCCCGCGCTCCAACATCGCCACGTCCGCGATCTGGTAGACGACGCCCTCGTCCACGTACAGCTCGTCCGGGACGACGACGATGTCGCAGCCCGCCGTGCGCAGGGCGGTGGCGGTGGCCCGGTGGACGTCCAGCAGCCCGCCCGGGTGGCCCGTCGCGAACAGCACGCGCTCGCGCCCCGCGGCGGCCTTCCGCAGTCGGGCGGCCATCCGCTCCAGTCCGTCGACGGTCAGCTGCGGGTCGATGGTGTCCTGGCCGTGGCGGTGCTGCGGGTCGTCGTTCACCCCGCACCGTTCGGCCATCACCGCGAGCACGTCCTGCTCGTCGGCCCAGCGGTCACCCAGCTCCAGGCCCAACCAGTAGTGCCGGTCCCCGTTGGCGAGCTTGCGGTAGTGGTCGAGGTTGTTCTCACGCGACGTGGCCACGTCACCCGCGATGCGCCTACGGATCAGATGGTCGACGAGATCGGCTCGGCTGGGTGTCCCGGATATCGGCATGCCGCCCATTGTGCCGTCGCACCCACGCCCGGCGGAGCCCGATCCACGACCCGGAACGCCGACGGCCCGCCGGGAGCCCTGGTCGACCGCCCCCGAACGTGCGACCCGATTTGAGACTTCCGACGGGCCGACTCCCCTCCCACCGGGCTCCTCGGCACGCGAAGCCCCAAGAAGGAGTTGCATGAAACGATTGAAGGAGCGCACCGGACCTCCGTTCCCGTTGTCGAGGGCGACGGACGTCCCGTTGGCGCCCGGGGCCCCACGAACCAGACGACCAGTCCACTCCCGACGAGAGGCACCACCCGTGAAGTTCGTCCTCGAAGTGAACGTCCCCGACACCGAACCCGCCAGCACCGCGGTTCGCGAGTTGTCCCGGGTCCTGCGGTACTGGGGCGGCAACCTGCACCACTACGCCCTGGAACCCGGCACCGGCGAGACGGTGTACGACTCCGCGTACCGGGAGGTCGGCCGGTGGACGATCACGGAGTCCACCGACTCCTGACCGTCCCGCCCGCTCACCCGGTGGGGGTGCGCGGAACCCTGATGACGCCCTCCTGGATGACGGTGATCGCCAACCGGCCGTCCTGGGTGTAGATGCGGGCCTGCCCGAGTCCCCGACCGCCCGAGGCGGACGGGGACTCCTGGTCGTACAGCAGCCATTCGTCGGCGCGGAACGGGCGGTGGAACCACATGGCGTGGTCCAGCGAGGCGCCCACCACGTCCCCGACCGCCCAACCGCCCCGCCCGTGGGCGAGCAGCACCGAGTCGAGCAGCGTCATGTCGGAGACGTACGTGGCCAGGCAGACGTGCAGCAGCGGGTCGTCGGCGAGCTTGCCGTTGGCGCGGAACCACACCTGGGAGCGCGGTTCGCGGGCCTCGCCGAGGAACGCGAACGGCGGGGCGTCGACGTACCGCAGGTCGATGGCGCGCCGCGCCTCCGCCAGCCGTCCCGGAACCCCGGGCAGCAGCACGTCCGCGTACCGGTCCAGGGTCTCGTCGGCGGTGGGCAGCGACTCCGGGTCGGGCGATGCCGGCATGGGCGCCTGGTGGTCCAGTCCCTCCTCGTGCACCTGGAACGAGGCGGACAGGTGGAAGATCGGCTGCCCGTGCTGCACGGCCACGACCCGGCGGGTGGTGAAGGACCGCCCGTCCCGGATGCGGTCGACGGTGTAGACGATCGGTGCGCCCGGGTCGCCGGGGCGCAGGAAGTACGCGTGCAGGGAGTGCGCAGGGCGGTCGGCGGGGACGGTGCGCCCGGCCGCGACCAGCGACTGGGCGGCGACCTGACCGCCGAAGACCCGCGGGACCACGGAGGGGTGGGAGCGCCCGCGGAAGATGTTCTCCTCGATCTGTTCGAGGTCGAGGAGATCGAGGAGCGACTGGAGTGCTGGGGCCATGTCGCGACCTTCTCAGAGACCCATGTCCTTCGCGATGATCATTTTCATGACCTCGCTCGTGCCGCCGTAGATCCGGTTGACGCGGTTGTCCGCGTAGAGGCGGGCGATCGGGTACTCGTTCATGAAGCCGTAGCCGCCGTGCAACTGGAGGCAGCGGTCGATGACCCGGTGGGCGACCTCGGTGCAGAACAGCTTCGCGGACGCGGCCTCCGCGGCGGTCAGCTCACCGGCGTCGATCGCCTCCACGGCCCGGTCGACGACGGCTTCGGCCGCGTCCACCTCGGCCTTGCAGGCGGCGAGTTCGAACTTGGTGTTCTGGAAGGCCGCGACCGGCTGGCCGAAGACGACGCGCTCCGCCACGTAGTCCTGCGCGAACCGTACGGCCGCCTTGGCCTGCGCGTACGCCATGACCGCGATGCCGAGGCGTTCCTTGGGGAGGTTCTGCCCGAGGTAGGCGAAGCCCTGGTGCTCCTCGCCGAGCAGGTCCTCGACGGGCACCTGGACGTCCGTGAAGGACAGCTCCGCGGTGTCGGACACCCGCAGGCCCAACTTGTCGAGCTTGCGCCCGATCGCGTACCCCTCGGACCTGGTGTCCACCACGAACAGGGATATCCCGTGCCGACGGTCCTCGGGGGTGGCCGCGGCGGTGCGGGCGCAGACGATGACGCGGTCGGCGTGGACGCCGCCGGTGATGAACGTCTTGGCCCCGTTGAGCACGTAGTGCGTGCCGTCCTCGGAGAGCTTGGCGGTGGTCCGCATGCCGGCGAGGTCGGAGCCGGTGCCGGGCTCGGTCATCGCGATGGCGTACATGGCGCGACCGGTCGCGAAGTCCGGCAGCCAGCGCTTCTTCTGGTCCTCGGTCGCGTACGCCTTGAGGTAGGGCAGGCACAGCATGACGTGCACGCCGCTGCCGCCGAACGAGACGCCCGCGCGGGCGCACTCCTCGGCGATGACCGCCTCGAACTTGAAGGTGGACAGCCCCGCGCCGCCGTACTCCTCGGGCACCTCGATCCCGAAGACGCCCAGCTCACCGAGCTTGTCGTAGAACGCGCGGGGCACCTGTCCTGCGGCGAACCACTCGTCGTAGACGGGGACGACCTCCGCCTCGATGAAGGCCCGGATCGTGTCCCGGAACGCCTCGTGGTCCTCGTTGTAGACGGTGCGGCGCACGGGGTCTCCTTCGGCTCCGGCGGGCCCTCAGCGGGCACGGCAACAAACTAAGCGCTTGCTCAGCCCCAGGTTACCCGCCGGTTACGCCCACCGTCCAGACCTCGGGCGGGCGGTTGGGGGGCGGTGGGACGCCGGCCCGCTCGTACGCACGTACGTACGCCCGCTGGCCCGTTGTGGGGACTTTCCCCGACCTGCTGCGACGCTGGCCGGGCATTGCCATGATGGCCGCACCAGAATGTCGGGGAGGGAATCGTGGCGCTGAGTGGTGCGCAGGTCGAGGCACTGGCGGCGATCGAGGCGCGGCAGGGCAAGCGGGGCTGGATCGCCGCCGCTGACCTGGACGTCGCCCGGAAGCACGTGGCCGCGTTGCAGGAGCAGGGCCTGATCGAGGGGGCGGACGTCGAGAACCGACGGCTGGCGGGGTCGGTGCGGCTGACGCCGGAGGGCCATGACGTCCTGGCCTTCCGCGAAAGCCGGCGTGCGTCCAGGCACGGCACCGGCGAGCCGCCTCCACGCACCAGGGCCGTGGAACTCGCACCGGCCGAGTTCGCCGCCGTCCGTCACTTCGTGGCCATCGCCGACCGCCTCCGCAAGCCTCCCGCCGAGGGCTTCGCGGAGGCGGTCCTCACCGCGAGACACGTACCCGAGCGGTCCCGGCACGTCCTGCACCTGACGAGGGCGCAGACGAAGTCCCTCGCCTACGCCATGCACTTGGAGGGCCTGGCGCTTTCGCGGTCCGGTACCCATCGCCTCATCCATGAGTACGGGCTGCGATACAAGCCCCTGCCGGAGTAGATCCGACGGGCCGTTCCGTGACGGTGTCGATGGCGACGCGGGCGATCAACCGGTGGGCTGCGGAACGTCGAGCACCATGACGGTGTAGGCCGGCCCTTCCTCCCGTGGCCGCACGGGGCCGACCTCGCGGTACCCCCACTTCGCGTACGCCGACTGCGCGGGCTTCGCTTCCGGCTCGGGCCGGACCGCGAGCGTCACCCGCTCGACGGCGAGGCCGTCACGGAGCAGGGCGTGCAGCCGGCCGGCAACTCCACGGCGTCGCCACGGCTTTCGCACGGCGAGCTCGAAGACGGCCAAGGTACGTGCACCGTCCTCCCTCGTGAAGTCCTCGTGCAGTCCTGGGACTCCCTGCCACCAGGCGGCGTCAGCCGCGAGGGGCAGACCGTAGGCGAAGCCGACCACCTCCCCACCGTCTCGCGCGAGGACCAGACGCATCCCGGGGCGCTGCACGTGAGCTTGGTAGTGCGTGACGAACAGGGCCACGTCGCCGGGCCCTTCCCGGTAAGGCGGCTCGGCATACACCTCCTCGTACGCCGGCATGAAGGTGTCGAGCTGGCCTGCGGCGCCCTGCCCTTCGAAGCGCTCGTAGGTCACCGCGCTCGGTGTCGTGGTCATGCTGCTCCCGTTGCCCGTGCGTAGTCGGTCAGGCATGCGACGGCCTGGCGTGCGCAGTCGGCATCCTGCCACCGCAGGAGGTTGGTGACCTTGGAGATTTCTTTGGCCACGCGACCGGATTCAACCTCTTCAAGGGACGGAATGGTCTCCACTGCGTGAGCGGCGCCTTCGTCGATCTCACCGGCCTTGACCAGGGTCGTTGCCAGGCGGATCCGGTACAGAGCCCGATTGCGACCGTACATCTGGTCCTGCCGGGCAAGGGTCTGGCGGAGGAACGGGATGGCGGCATTGTGCCGGCCGGCGTTGATGTGGAGCGATGCCTCCCAGTTGTCGAGTTCGGCGTGTCCGTGGAAGGCGGCCCACTCCGGAGCCGGCCTGCCGCGAGGGAGGTCGAGTAGGCGTCGGGACTCGGCCAGCTTCTTGCTGGCGCCGCTCGCGTCCGCGAGGAAGGACAGGGCGCCGGCCTCCCGGGCAGCCATGATCGACCGGAGCGCGGGCGAGTCGAGCCGCGCGGCCCGCTCCTGAGCGGCTCGGGCCAGGTCGACGGCTTCGCGGGGCCGATTCTCATGGCGCGCTTGCAAGCTCATGAACCCGAACACGTAGGCCTGGAGGTGAGCGTCCTGCACCATCGTGGCCGCGGCGAGGGCCTCGCCCCAGTATCGGCGGGCGGTGTTCTGGTCCTCGGCGTCGTAAGCGAGCCAACCGCAGAACCCGGCGGTTTCACTCACCAGGAGGTGGAGTTGGCGGGCGATGGCCTCGGGGGGATTTCCTTCGTTGAGTACGCGTCGGACGCGGTGCAGGTGACGGACGGCCAGCCGGAGAACGTCGCTACCGCCGTATGCGGCGTCGAGGACGAAGAGTGAGTTCAGGCCCTCGCGGAGTTCGACGAGATGCACGACGCCGATGGCTCCGGAAGATCCGGGTGGGGTCACGGGGCGGGTGTACGTCGGGAGGCTCGTGGATGCGGCAACGCCCGCGGCATCGGTAAGAAATGCACGTCGCTCCACTGAAGTGCCTTTCTGCGGTAAGGCCTCGATGGGTTCCACGTTGACACCTGGCGGTGGGCCGGGGAAGCCGAGTTGCTGAGGACTCGCCCCGAACATTGCATGGAGCACGTGCCAAGCCCCCGCCCGAGGCGCGGGCGGGAGCGGCTGTCGCCACCGGTGAAACTGACGCTCCGTCACCGCAACTGACAAACCCAGAGCAACAGCCGCCGCCTGAAACGCACGGAGAAAGTCGCGCGGCTTGGACCAGCCACGCTCGCTACACGCCTGCGCGAATGGCGTCACTGGAACATCCACACCCACACCCACCTTCGGTGACCAACCCCACACCGACGGTAGCGCCCGGACCTGCCGAAAGTCCGGTTTCCCAGAAAGTCCGGCGAAGTGTCCGCGCCAAGGTCCGATGGGGCAGGGCTCGGTCCAGTTGGCTCGTACGTGAAGAAACGCGCCGTCGTAGCCCGTTGGCCCGGATCCCCGGGTCACGACTCCGCCGCGGTTCCACCTACGGCTAGGGGCACGGCGACCCCGAGGAGTGTTCGTGACGTTGAAGAGCAAGCACCAACTCGACGGACGCGCCGGCTGGCTTCTGGGCGCGGCCGAGGACGCGAGCCGCGCCCTGGGCGAGTGGGCGTCCCAGGGCATCGCACTGTTGGGCTGCGGCCTGATCTTCTCCGCAGTCCGCGTGCCGGGAGACCTCGTGCATGCCGCCGCCCGGACGGATGACGAGCAGGAGATCGCGGCCTTCCTACGGCACTCCCTGGACGGCGGGCCGGTGATTCGGGACCGGTACGCCCGGCAGTACTACGTACTGGTGCCGGTCGGCACCGAGTTGTGGAAGGCCGCCCGGCCCGGCCGGTTGGAACACCTCGGACGGGACTGCTACCTCGGCGTACCGAAGGTGGAGTGCACGACGTCGGACGGACGCGCCTACTGGTGCGTGCCGATGACTTCGCCCGGACGGCTCTGCTCCATGACCCGGCTGAGGGAACTCATCAACGACGGGGAGAAACGCCTTCAGGCCGAGGCCGAGGATGCCTGCCCGTCGTTGAGCGGGGGCCGCCCGGAGAAGCCGGGAGGGCGGGCGTGACCAGCCGGGCCGCCGTGCGCGAAGGATGGCTGATCGGCGGTCCTGAGGTTCGTGACGGCCCGGTCCCCACCAACAGGTGTCGACGATCCCCGGCCCGGATCGTCCTTGCCGACAGCGAAGGTCCGTCGTGAGGCCGGCCACCGAGCAGGTGCTCTGCGTCGTGACGGTCGCCGCGCTGGTCATCAGTCTCGCGTACGGCATCACCCGCTCCTGAACCACGCCCGGCGGCGAACACCCCCGGCCACGGACCTCCCCCAGGGCTCCGGCTCCCAGCCAAAACCCTTCAGTCCTACCCTCGACACACCTAGGACCCCGCTGTGCCTCCTCCTCCCGTGCTCTGTGCCAAGTGCGACGAGCCCATCCGCTGGTGGCAGCGGCTGCCGGCACGGATGCTGTCGGTGGCGAAACTCATGACCCCTGCCACGCATCGCCGGTGTAGGCCGAGTGCCGTGCTGGAGACGGTGCGGTGCGCCCCCTGCTTCAAGGCCGCCATCTTCGAGCGGCCCGGCGACCACGGGTGCCACACCTGGACCGCGGGACGGGTGGCCTTCCGCGAGGGCCACTTCCGTCTGGGCATGAGCCCGGACGAGCGTCCCGCTCCCTGCCCCTGTCCCTGCCAGAAGCCGCAGCGAAAGCACGGATAGCGGCGTGGGCGTAGCGACCGTGTGGGTCGACTGGATCGTCGGCGAGTGCTGGAAGTGCGACGGCGACGACCTGCTCGTCACGTGGGTGGGGCCAGCCCAGTGGTACGGGCGGCACGCCCCCATCTACCTGTGCGAGGCGTGCCTCGTCGCCGTGGAGGAGCGGGTCCGCACCCACTTCGTGGAACACCCTGCCTCGAGTCCGGCGAACACGCCTGTCGTCCGCCCGTACTCCCCGCTCCCTCCGGTGAAGCCCGCTGTGCCCGATCCGGAACGTCCGGCGACCCACATTGCACTGTCGCTTGGCCTCGGGGTCCGCGTCACCGCGGAGGGCCGTACGGGACTGACGCTCGTCGCCGCGGCCTACGTGCTGCTGCTCGCGAGCGCGGTCGGCGCCGCTGCGTTCGGCCTGCTGTGACACCCGGTGGGCGTGACCGCCTACCGACGAACTACCGCCCCGGCCGTGACCGTCCGGGGCGGGCACCGGCACCACCCGTCTCTTCCCGTGGAGGTCCGTATGACCGCACGCCCGATCATCGCCCGTGGGCAGGCATCGTCCTGCTACTTCCGCACGACCGTCGACCAACAGCACCGCAAGGCCCTCGTTCAAATCTGCGAGCCGTGCAAGCACTGCTTCGTGTCGGCGACGAAGCGTGGCGCCTACATGAACGTGGAGGCGGTCCGGGACCGGCTCATCCCCCAGCTCGTCGCGGCCCGTGTGAAGCGGGTGACGGTGACCGGCGGTGAGCCGTTCATGCACGCCGACCTCATCCAGATCATCAGCGAGTTCCGGACCGCGGGCATGGACGTGGGCGTGTGCACGAACGCGACGATGTCGACGCCGCACCAGATCGAGCGCCTGGCGGAACTGAAAGCGCACATGAACGTCTCTCTCGACGGGTTCTCCCCGGACTCGCACGGCGTGTTCCGGGGCCGCCGTGAGGGTTTCCAGGAGACCGTCGACAACGTCCGCGCGTTCGCTGAGGCAGGCATCCTGCAAGGGCTGCTCTGCACGCCGAACAACCTCGCCCAGGACGAGGAGTACGCGCAGCTCTGCGCATTCGCCAAGGAGCAGGGTGCGCGGTACGTGTTGATGAACCCCCTGGGCTCGATGGGGCGTGGCGCGTCACGCGCGGCACAGAAGCTGCGGCGGCCGGACGATCACATGCGGCACATCGGGGACCTGACAGCGCCCTTCGCTGACGAGGACTTGGACGTGACGCTCATCCGGTTCCCGAACGACGACCGGAAGCCGTTGGCGGGCTGCGAAGCGGGGACCATCATCTACGTGTTCACCGACGGAGGTGTGGCGATCTGCCCGTATCTCGTGTTCGCCGCTCGGACACGAGTGTCCCAGCACCCCGACAGCGACTTCCTCGTGGGCAACGTCTGGAGCGACGACGACGTGGCCGCACAGCTCGACGCGTACGGTCGGTTCTCCGACCGGTGGGATCTCGGGGCGAACGACACGTGCCGCGGCTGCTCGATGTCGTCCCAGTGCGGAAAGGGCTGCCCGGCCGCCGTGGTCGCGGCCGGGCACCGCATCGGGGCCGTCGACTCCGAGCAGTGCCCGATCGTCCCGCCCCAGTCCCGGACGCTGCCGGTAGTGGGTGTCTCATGACGGGACTGTTCGTCACTCTCGACGGGCCGGGCGGCGTCGGGAAGTCGACCGTGGCCGCCGCGGTCGTCGGGCTCCTCCGGGAGGACGGCGTCCCGGTGCACATGACCCGGGAGCCGAGCGACACCCCGCTCGGCAATCTCGCTCGGCACGGTACGGACACGTACCGCGGGATGGCGTTCGCCTGTCTCATCACGGCGGACCGGTACGTACACCTGGAGGCGGAGATCAGGCCGGCGATCGCCCGGGGCGAGACGGTCGTGTGTGATCGGTACGTCGCCTCCTCGCTCGTGCTCCAGGTCCTGGACGGCGTGGGCCGCGACACGGTGTGGGAGCTGAACCGCCATGCCGACATGCCGGACCTTGCCGTCGTCATCAGCGCCCGTGCGGACGTGCTTGACGGGCGGCTGAGGGAACGCGGGACGCACAGTCGGTACGAACGCGAACCCGGCAGCAGCGAGCGAGAATGTGCTTCGTTCCGTGAGGCCGCTAGGTTCCTCATGACCGCCGGTGTCCGTGTGCTCCAACTCGACGCGAGTACTGACGGGCCGGATGAGATCGCCCGCACGATCGTGTCGGCGATCAGGAACCTACGGACGGGCGGTCCATGAACGGCCTCGGTGTGCTGACGTTCAACCTCAACAACCCAGGGCGGGAGAGGGCTGAACGGCAGTTCGTCTATCTGGCGAAGCGCCCGGAGCAGGTCCTCGTGCTCACCGAGACGGCCGGCAGTGTCGGGTGTGACCTGCTGGCGGAGCGGTTCACGACGGCCGGGTACGACGTCGTGTTCCCTAGGCCGCAGGAGCGCGGCGAGCGCGGCGTGATGGTCGTGAGCCGACTGAAGACGCGACCGGCGCCGGTCGGTGTCGACTACCTGCCGCACCGGGCGGTCGCAGTGACCGTGGACACCGACAGAGGGCCACTCGACGTCATCGGGCTGTACGTGCCCTCCCGGAATGCGACGCAGACCAAGATCGACCGCAAGGTTCAGTTCCTGGAGGAGTGCCGGGACAAGCTCTCGTCGGGGTTCGAGGAAGCACGGGTCGTGCTCGGGGACTTCAACGTCCTGGAACGCCACCACAAGCCGGGATACCGGTTCTTCCAGCCGTTCGAGTACGAGTTCTACGACTGGTTCGCCCGGGCCGGATACGTGGACGCGTTCCGATCGCTGCACCCGGACGAAGCCGAATACTCCTGGGTCGGCCGGACCGGCGACGGCTACCGGTACGAGCACGCGCACGTCTCCACGTCACTCGCCGGCAGTCTCCGCGGCTGCGCGTACGTACACGAACCGCGCACCGTGCCGCAGCGGCTGACCGACCACTCGGCTCTGTCCGTTCAACTCGCCGTCGCCCCGGTGACACCGGTGCCGACGACTACCCCGGCCGGCGCCGCCATTGCGACGCCGTCCCTGTTCTGAATCCGCACGACCGGTGGGAGAAGCGATGGAAGCGACGACGTGGGACCGGATCGGCAGGATCCGGGAGTGGCTGGACGCGGAAGGCATCCAGAATTCGGAGGCCGACCGGCGGCTGCTGCGCGTCCTCAAGATCGGTGAGGAGTACGGGGAGGTCGCCGAGGCGTTGCACGGTGCACTCGGCGCGAACCCCCGGAAGGGCGCCTCGCACTCGTGGGAGGACGTACGCAAAGAACTGTGCGACGTGGCCGTGACAACGCTGGTCGCGTTGGCGACGCTCAGCCCGGACGCGGAGAAGGAGTTCGACGATCGGCTGCGCCACCTCGTCGGACGCATCTCGCCTCCGCAGCGGGACATCTGACGTTTCCATGTCGGGGTGACGGCCGCGACGACCCGGGGCGCCCACGAAGCCACGCTCCGGCCGTCACCCAACGTCCCCCGCTGCGGCATCCGACGACGGCGCCGTACCCTCCGGGCGGAATCGCGAGTTCGCAGCCCCAAGGACGCGCCCCGGGTTCTGCGCGACAGTTCGCCCCCCATCTCGCTCTCGACTTCACATCGATTGCCCCGACTAGGAGGTCCAGCAGGGCAACAGCTGGGAAGATGAAGTCGAGGTGACACCACTGACGACAACGGTCAAGGAACGGCAAAGCCCCTTTAAAGCCGCAGGTCGCTAAGGGTGCTCCCCGCGCGAGCGGGGGTGGTCCGAAGCGCGGACGCGCTCGGCTGCTGTACGACCAGTGCTCCCCGCGCGAGCGGGGGTGGTCCGTGGGACGCGTCGTCGTCTCGGTCGTGGGTTCTGTGCTCCCCGCGCGAGCGGGGGTGGTCCGCAGCTTCACGGGAAGTGGGGTGCCCGCTGCTGGTGCTCCCCGCACGAGCGGGGGTGGTCCGTTGGATGAGCCCGGGGACATCCCGCGGGTTGCGTGCTCCCCGCACGAGCGGGGGTGGTCCGGGTCGGGACGCGGCCAAGAACAACCTGAAGTCGTGCTCCCCGCGCGAGCGGGGCGCCCGTTCTCACGACTGCGTGCCCGGGTGCAAACTTCACCGCAGCCGTCAACCGAGTTCAGCCCTGACGCCCCAGCCCCGCGCACCCGCCGCCACCAGCCCCCGCGCGAGGTCCACCAGCTCGGGAAGCCGCAGGACCCGGTCGCCGAAGCCCGGGAGCGGGACGTGCAGTGGCTCGGTCCAGCGGACGGGGATCGCGTCCGGGCCGTAACAGGCACCCGCGAGCCCGCCGGTGACCGCGGCCACCGTGTCCGTGTCGCCGCCGAGGTCGATCGCCGCGCGCACCGCACCCTCGAAGGAGTCGGTGGCGCGCAGGGCCCATACCGCCGACCCCAGGCACGGCCACACCGCACCGTTGAACTCGGTGGCCCGGTCGGGGTGCCAGTCCGGAGCGAGGACCGTGGCGTACCGCTCGCGGTGGTCGGGGTGGACGAACGCCAGGGCGTCCGGCAGCGCGTCGAGGGGATCGGCGCCGGACAGGGCGAACCGTACGAGTTCGTGGAAGACGGCCGTGCCCTCCCAGGCGGCAGGGTCGCCGTGGGTGAGGGCGGCGAGGCGCCGGGCCGCGTCCATGGTCACCGTCCGGCCGGCTGCGGCGAAGTGGACCGCGGAGGTCGACGCCCGCATCAGCGAACCGTTGCCGGCCGCACGGTGGTTGACCCGGAAGTGCTGCGCGGCGGCCCGGTCCCAGGGGAGGCCGTTGGTGAGGACGTCCTCGGTCTGGAGGCCGATGTCCTTGGGCTCGGCCGCCGCCCAGCGTTGGAAGCGGGCGAAGACGTCCGGCAGGTCGAGGTCACCGCGCTGGAGCAGCGAATCCGCGACGAGGACGGCCATCTGGGTGTCGTCCGTGGCCTCGCCCGGCTCCCAGCCACCACCCCCGCACATCTCCCCGCCGCCCCCGGGGTCCGGGAACCGTGCGGAGAACACGCCCGGGAGGCCGAACTCGAAGGGCGCGCCCAACGCGTCGCCGACCGCGGACCCCACGACGGCACCGACGGCCCGCTCGATGCGGCTCACCGACACGGGCGCGGGACCGCTCAGCACGAGTCGTCCACGTAGTCGCGGGCCAGCGTGGAGGCGCGGGACATCCAGTCGGCGAGGACGGCGATCTCGTCGGGCGTGTAGTCCGCGAACAGCGAGGCGAGCCGCGCCCGGTAGGGCCCGTAGACGGCCTGGACCCGTTCCGCGGCGGCGGGTACGGCCGCGACGCGCACCCTGCGGCGGTCGTCGGGGTCCGGCTGGCGGGTCACGAATCCCCCGCGTTCGAGCCGGTTGATGATGCCGGTCACCGCGCCGGTGGTGACGTTCGCGCGTTCGGCCAGGTCGCCGGCGGTGACCGGGGCGTCGCCCGATTCCAGGACGTGGGCGAAACAGGTGAGGTCCGTGATGCTCAGGCCCAGGTTCCGGGCGAACTCCTGCTTGCCCACGATGTTCGTCGCGACGAGGTCGTCCAGCGCGCTGAGCACGTCCGCGGCGGAGGCGACGGGACGGGGCTTGCCCTCCATTGAACTTCCCTTAGTACGTAAGATAAATTTCTCACTTGCTAAGCCAGCATAGGTCGGGCGCCGGACGGCACCGTCGCCGCGCGCCCCGGCGCACTCCGGCATGCCCCGCACACCCGGGCATGCCCGGCACGTCAGCGCACCCGAGGAGGCAGGCACATGAGCGGACACACGTACGACCACGGGCACACCGTCGCCGGTTGGGTGGGGGTCGTGATCGCCTCGGTCGGCGGCACGGCCGTCGGGACGGGGATCATCGCCTGGCGGCCGGGGATCTGGTGGGGGCTCGCCGTCACGGCGCTGGCCGTCCTGGTCACCTGGGCGCTGCACCTCGCGGGGTGGGGCAAGCCGCCCGGCCTGCGGCCCCCGAGCCAGCGGGGGTTACGGGTGCGGGACCGCGCCGCGCGCGGGGGCCATCCGAACTGCCTCGGTTGCCGGTTGGCCGGACGAGCAACCGAACAGGAAGCCACCCCGGGCGCCGACCCACCCACCATCGACCCACCCACCACCGGGACACCCACCGTCGAGGTCCCCGCCGCACGCACCCCCGAGTCCCCGTCCGAGCAGCCTTCCTGACGACCCATCACACACAAGGCACCCGCAGCTAGCTGCGCGGATCAGCTCAGGACCAGCAGCACGGCCAAGGCGATGAGCAGCGAGTCGATCCGGTCCAGGAGGCCGCCGGAGCCGGGGAGCCAGCTGCCGGCGTCCTTCACCCGCGCCCCCCGCTTGACCATGGATTCGAGGAGGTCGCCGGCCGGACCGCCGACCGCGACGGCGACCGCCGTGGGCCAGCTCAGCACGGACAGTGCGGTGAGCACCCCGAGCCCGGCCGCGGCCCCCGCCGCCGTGCCGCTCCACCGCTTGGCCGGCGACAGGGGCGACAGCAACGGCCCGCCGAGGCGCCGGCCGGCGAAGTACGCCACGATGTCGGCGACCGAAACCGCGGCGAACAGCGCCAGCGCATCCGCCCCGAGCGGCACCAGCGCGGCCAGCACGCTCAGCCACGCGAGTCCCAACAGCCCGGCGCCGAGCCGGCGCAGGCCGTGGTCCGCGTCGCCGGCCAGCAGCGGCGCCGCGGCGACCGCGAGCGCTCCGACCGCGAGCGCACGGAGTTCCTGGCCGGGCGCCAGCCAGGCGGTGAGCACCACGCCGACCACCGCCGCGGCCAGGATCGTCCGGTCCGCCCGGCCCGAGCGCATCAGGGCGCCGTACTCCAGCACCGCGACCACCGCGACGAGGACGGCGATCGCCGCGGTGCCCGGGCGGCCCCACCAGAACGCGGCGGTGACCAGGGGCACTCCGACCGCCCAGGCGCACCAGCGCACCATCAGCTCACGGCGCCGGGACGCGGCCACCGCGACCCCGCCCAACGCCAGCGCCCCACCGAGGTAGGGCACCAGGGCCGACGTCGTGGTCACCGGGCGCCCCCGGCCGAAGCCACCGAATCGGACGCCCCGGCCGAAGCCACCGAATCGGACGCCCCGGCCGAAGCCACGGAGTCGGACGCCCCGGCCGGAGTCACGGAACCGGAAGTCCGCACCGGCGCCACGGAACCGGGCGACAGTGCGTCCAGCGCGGCCCGACACGCCTCCACGATGCGGGCGTTCTCCGCGGCGCCCCGTACCGCAGTGCGCACCGTGCGCCCCCGGTACGCCGACGACAGCGGTGACAGGTCGCGCAGGTACACGTCGTGGCGGCGGCACTCGTCCACGAACCGTGCGGCGCTGGGCCCGCCGTCCGGGAGGGTCATGGTGAGGAAGTTCGCCACGCCTTCATCGACCTCCGCGAACCCTTCCAAGTCCTTCAGATCGGCGGCGAGTCGGCGGCGCAGGGCGTGGGTGCGGAGCCAGCGTTCGCGGTAGTACGCCGGGTCGCGCAGTGCCGCCACCGCGGCCCACTGCGCGGGGAGGCTGACCGGCCAGGGCGGGGTCCACCTGCGCAGTTCCGCCGCCGTGGCGGGCTCGGCCACCAGGTAGGCGGCCCGCATCCCGGAGAGTGCGTACATCTTGGACAGGGAGGTGCAGACGACGACCCGGGGGTGCGTCGCGGCGAGGTCGGCGAGCGATTCGGCCGGGTCGACGTAACCGAGGTAGGCCTCGTCGATCCACCAGCGCGTGTCGGCGGGCGCGGTGGCGATCACCGAGCGCAGTGCGGCGGCCGGGGCGTGGCGGCCGGTGGGGTTGTTGGGGTTGACCACGACCACGAGGTCGTAGCGGCCGGCGTCGACGGCGGCGGACAGTCGGGCGGGGTCGATGCGCCAGCCGTCCTCGGGGCGCAGCCGGAACCGGTCCACGTGGCAGCCGATGACCCGCTCGGTGACGTGGGCGTACTCCCCGTAGCCGGGGTCCATGAGGAGCACCCGGCTGTGCGGGGTCAGCCAGCGGCCGAACGCGCGGAAGATCAGGTCGGAGGAGCCGGCGCCGACGGCGAGGGTCTCCACGGGGAGCGTCCGGGCCGCGGCGATCTCGGTGAGCAGGCCCTCGGCGCCGGTGGGCGGGGAGGTGCGGGCGACCCAGGCCGGGTCCTCGGTGAGTGCGGCGCGCACTCCGGGGGCGGGCGGGAACCAGGCGTCCAACACGTCGGCGGCGACCACCCGGTGGCGGCGGTGCAGGGTGCGGAAGTCGGTGCCGATGGCGGTGAAGGAGGCGCCGCCGTGTTCGCAGCCGTCGGGGCGGGGGGAGAAGGGCACGTCGAGCTGCCAGTCCACCGTGGCGGCCATCCGCTCCAGCGCCCCGCGGTGGCGGTCCGGCACGTCGCGGGTCAGTTCGGTGACGTCGCCGGTGAGGACCTCGAAGGTGACCGCGCCGCTGCGGACGGTGCGGCCGACGGTGCGCAGGCCGACGGAGAGGTACAGGGCGAGCAGGTCGGTGCGGCCCATCGCCACCACGCGGCGCCCGCCCCGGGCGGCGATCCAGCGCAGGGCCGCGTACATCAGCAGGGGCGCCGCCGCGGTGGACCGCCAGCGCGGTTCGACGGTGAGGATGCGCACCTCGAAGGGTGCGTCCTCGCTGAGCAGCGGCAGTTCGTCGCGGGTGAGGTACTTGTCGAGCGCGTACCGTCCGAGCCAGGGCGGGGTGAGGCTGACGAAGCCGATGCGGTCGGTTCCGCGGGCCGCGGCCAGGTAGACGTTGTCGCCGTCGAGCCCGTCGCGGAGCTGTCCGGTGGGGTCCGGTGGGTGTTGGCCGAGTTCCTGTGCGTACACCCGGTGGCGCAGTCCGTGGATCCACTCGCGGTCGTCCTCGGTGGCGGGGCGCAGTTGCAGGTCTCGGCGCATGGGCACCTCTTTCGACGCGGGGGCTCCATGGTGGGCGCGGCGGGTCGGCCACGCTCAGGGCGGAGCGACGCAGTCGCTCTGAGTACGGGTACTCAGGCGGTCCCGAAAGCCCGCGCCCCCGGGGCCGGTCGGCGCCACTCTCCGGGACCGGGGCGGCCGTCACAGCCCGGCGTCGGTGGGCGTCACAGCCCGGGACCGGTGGACGTCAGCCCGCGGCGGCGTCGAAGGCGCCGCGCGCCAGGCGGTGCAGCAGCGCGGCGGCGGCTGCCCGGGAGGGCGGGGCGTCGGGGCGGCTGAGGTGCGGGGTGGAGTTGAGCAGCCCGAACACGGCGTGCACGGCGGTCCGCGCCTCGACCTCGGTCAGGGGTGCGTACCGGGCCCGTACCGTCTCGACCCACAGCTCCACGTACTGCCGTTGGAGCTGGCGCACCAGCTTGCGGTCGCTGTCGCGCAGTCGCTCCAGCTCGCGGTCGTGCAGGACGATCAGCGGCCGGTCGTCGAGGGCGAAGTCGATGTGCCCCTCGATGAGGGAGTCCAGCAGGGCGGCCGGGTCGTCCGGGCACTCCTCGACGCGTCGTCGGCCTCCGGTGAGGAGCTGTCCGCTGATGCCGACGAGGAGTTCCGCGAGCATCGCGTCCTTGCCCGGGAAGTGCCGGTAGAGCCCGGGGCCGCTGATCCCGACGGCGGCCCCTATCTCGTCGACGCCCACTCCGTGGAACCCGCGCTCGGCGAAGAGGCGGGCCGCCTCCTTGAGGATCTGCTGGCGGCGGGTGGTGGCGTCGGTTCTGGTGACCATGAGGTCAATTCTAGACAGGGACGTTAGCGGTCGTTAACCTGAAGCCATGGACGTTAACGCTCATTAACTCGACGGTACGGGCAAGGGGGCTCGACACGATGCAAGAGGCACCGGTGCTGGCGACCGCGGCCGATCCCGCGGCGGAGGCGTTCCGGACCAACGAGGCGGCGCACCTGGCCCTCGGCGAGGAGCTGCGCGGCCGGCTGGCGCGGGCCCGCCTCGGCGGCGGGGAGCGGGCCCGCGCCCGGCACACCGCGCGCGGCAAGCTGCTGCCCCGGGACCGGGTGGACACCCTGCTGGACCCGGGCTCCCCGTTCCTGGAGCTGGCCCCGCTGGCGGCCGAGGAGCTGTACGGCGGGGACGCCCCGGCGGCCGGGGTGATCGCCGGGATCGGCCGGGTCTCGGGCCGCGAGTGCGTGGTGGTCGCCAACGACGCCACGGTCAAGGGCGGCACCTACTACCCGTTGACGGTGAAGAAGCACCTGCGCGCCCAGGAGGTCGCGTTGGAGAACCGGCTCCCCTGTCTGTACCTGGTGGACTCGGGGGGCGCGTTCCTGCCGATGCAGGACGAGGTGTTCCCGGACCGGGACCACTTCGGGCGGATCTTCTACCACCAGGCCCGGATGTCCGGGGCCGGCATCCCGCAGATCGCGGCGGTCCTCGGCTCCTGCACCGCAGGTGGCGCCTACGTGCCGGCGATGAGCGACGAGGCGGTGATCGTGCGCGGCCAGGGCACCATCTTCCTGGGCGGCCCGCCGCTGGTGAAGGCGGCGACGGGCGAGGTCGTGACGGCCGAGGAGCTGGGCGGCGGCGAGGTGCACTCCCGGGTCTCGGGGGTCACCGACCACCTCGCCGAGGACGACGCGCACGCCCTGCGGATCGTCCGCACCATCGTCTCGACGCTCCCCTCCCGCGGTGCACCGCCCTGGACGGTGGCCCCCGTCGAGGAGCCCAAGGTCGACCCGTACGGCCTGTACGGAGTGGTGCCGGTCGATTCCCGCACCCCCTACGACGTGCGTGAGGTCATCGCGCGGGTGGTGGACGGCTCGCGGTTCGCGGAGTTCAAGGCCGAGTTCGGGCAGACCCTCGTCACCGGTTTCGCCCGGGTGCACGGCCACCCGGTCGGGATCGTCGCCAACAACGGCATCCTGTTCTCCGAGTCCGCGCAGAAGGGCGCCCACTTCATCGAGCTGTGCGACCAGCGCGGCATCCCGCTGCTGTTCCTCCAGAACGTCTCCGGCTTCATGGTGGGCCGCGCCTACGAGGCCGGCGGCATCGCCAAGCACGGGGCGAAGATGGTGACGGCGGTGGCCTGCGCCCGGGTGCCCAAGCTGACGGTCGTCATCGGCGGTTCGTACGGGGCGGGCAACTACTCGATGTGCGGGCGGGCCTACTCCCCGCGCTTCCTCTGGATGTGGCCCGGCGCCAAGATCTCCGTGATGGGCGGCGAGCAGGCCGCGTCCGTGCTCGCCACCGTCAAGCGCGACCAGTTGGCGGCCCGCGGCGAGCCGTGGTCGGCCGCGGACGAGGAGGCGTTCAAGGACCCGGTCCGCGCCCAGTACGAGAGCCAGGGCAGCGCCTACTACGCGACGGCGCGCCTCTGGGACGACGGGATCATCGACCCGCTGGAGACCCGCCAGGTCCTGGGTCTGGCCCTGACCGCCTGTGCCAACGCCCCGCTGCCGGCCCGCGGCGACGGCTTCGGCGTCTTCCGGATGTGAGGGCGACATGACCGAAACGATCCAGCCGCACGCCGTTGCCGAGCAGGGCGGGACGCTGTTCGACACGGTGCTCGTCGCCAACCGGGGCGAGATCGCCGTCCGGGTGATCCGCACCCTGCGCACCCTCGGCATCCGCTCGGTCGCCGTGTTCAGCGACGCCGACGCGGACGCCCGGCACGTGCACGAGGCCGACACCGCCGTACGGATCGGCCCCGCCCCGGCCGCCGAGAGTTATCTGTCGGCCGAGCAGATCGTCGAGGCGGCCCGCCGCACCGGCGCGCGGGCCGTGCACCCGGGGTACGGGTTCCTCGCGGAGAACGCCTCCTTCGCCCGGGCCTGCGCGGACGCCGGGTTGGTGTTCATCGGCCCGTCCGCCGGGGCGATCGCGCTGATGGGCGACAAGATCCGGGCCAAGGACACCGTGCGGGCGGCGGGCGTCCCGGTGGTGCCCGGCTCCACGGGCAGCGCACTGAGCGACGCGGAGCTGATCGCAGCCGCCCGCACGATCGGCACGCCGGTGCTGCTGAAGCCGTCGGCGGGCGGCGGCGGCAAGGGCATGCGGCTGGTCCGGGACGAGGACGCGCTGCCCGAGGAGATCGCCGCCGCCCGCCGGGAGGCGCTGGCCTCCTTCGGCGACGACACGCTGCTGGTGGAGCGCTGGATCGACCGGCCCCGCCACATCGAGATCCAGGTGCTCGCCGACGCCCACGGCAACGTCGTCCACCTCGGGGAACGCGAGTGTTCGCTCCAGCGCCGGCACCAGAAGCTCATCGAGGAGGCGCCGAGCGTGCTGCTCGACCCGGCGCTGCGGGCCGCGATGGGCGAGGCCGCGGTCCGGGCGGCCCGCTCCTGCGGCTATCTGGGCGCGGGCACCGTCGAGTTCATCGTGCCGGGCGCCGACCCCGCGCGGTTCTCGTTCATGGAGATGAACACCCGCCTCCAGGTCGAACACCCGGTGACCGAACTGGTCGCCACGGTCGGCGGGCGGCGCGGCCTCGACCTGGTGGAGTGGCAGCTACGGGTCGCCGCCGGGGAGCCGCTGCCGTTCGCCCAGCAGGACGTCACCCTCACCGGGCACGCGGTGGAGGCCCGGATCTGCGCCGAGACGGTGTCCGTGAAGGAGGGCGCGCGGGGCTTCCTGCCCTCCGGCGGCACGGTCCTCGCGCTGCGCGAACCGCAGGGCGACGGGGTGCGCACCGACTCCGGGCTGAGCTGCGGCACCGAGGTCGGCAGCCGCTACGACCCGATGCTGTCGAAGGTCATCGCGTACGGCCCCGACCGGGCGACGGCCCTGCGTCGGCTCCGGGCGGCGCTGGCCGGGACGGTCACTCTGGGCGTGCCCACCAATGCCGGGTTCCTGCGCCGGCTGCTGGCCCACCCGGCGGTGGTCGCGGGCGCGTTGGACACCGGCCTGGTGGAACGCGAGACGGACGCGCTGGTGCCCCGCGAGGTGCCCGTGGAGGTGTACGAGGCGGCTGCCGCGGTCCGGCTCGCCCAGCTGGTGCCGCCGCCCCGCGCGGACGGCTGGCGCGACCCGTTCGACGCGCCGACCGGCTGGCGGCTCGGCGGCGAACCGGTCACCCCGGCCTTCCCGTTGCGGGTGCCGGGACACGAGCCCGTCACGCACCGTCCGCGCGGCACGGCGAGCGTCACCGCCGACCGGGTCAGCGTCACCCTCGACGGGGTCCGGCACACCTTCGACCGGGCCGAGGACTGGCTCGGCCGGGACGGCGACGCCTGGCAGGTGGGCGACCACGACCCGGTCGCCGCCGCCCTGACCGGCGGGGCGCACCCGGGCGCCGACTCGCTGACCGCCCCGATGCCCGGCACGGTCACCGTGGTGAAGGTCGCCGTCGGCGACGAGGTGACGGCCGGGCAGAGCCTGCTGGTGGTCGAGGCGATGAAGATGGAGCACGTGGTGTCGGCCCCGCACGCCGGGACGGTCACCGAACTGGACGTGCGCCCCGGCGTCACCGTCGCGATGGACCAGGTGCTGGCGGTGGTCGAGCCGGCCGAAGCCCCCGCGGTCGAAGGGGAGGCGCGCCCGTGACCGCCGCCGGCCTGCCGATGGAGGTCCCGGCGCAGGACCTGCCCGCCCGGGTCCGCATCCACGAGGTGGGCCCGCGCGACGGCCTCCAGAACGAGAAGGCGACCGTGCCCACCGCGGTGAAGGCGGAGTTCGTCCACCGCCTCGCCGACGCGGGCCTCACCACCATCGAGGCCACCAGCTTCGTCCACCCGACGTGGGTGCCGCAGCTCGCCGACGCGGCGGAGCTGTATCCGTTGGTGCGCGACCTGCACGACCGGCGGGGCGTGGCCCTGCCCGTGTTGGTGCCCAACGAACGGGGGCTGGACCGGGCGCTGGCGCTCGGCGCCCGCCGGCTCGCCGTCTTCGCCAGCGTCACCGAGTCCTTCGCCCGGGCCAATCTGAACCGCACGGTCGACGAGTCGCTGGCGATGTTCGCCCCGGTCGTCGCCCGGGCCAAGAGCGGTGCGCACGGCACGGTCCACGTCCGCGGCTATCTGTCGATGTGCTTCGGCGACCCGTGGGAGGGCCCGGTGCCCGTCGCCCGGGTGGTGCGGGTGTGCCGGGCGCTGCTGGAGATGGGCTGCGACGAGCTCAGCCTCGGCGACACCATCGGCGTCGCCACCCCCGGCCACGTACTGGCGCTGCTCGCCGAGTTGAACGAGGAGGGGGTGCCCACCGACCGGATCGGGGTGCACTTCCACGACACCTACGGACAGGCGCTCGCGAACACCCTCGCCGCCCTCCAGCACGGGGTCACCACCGTCGACGCCTCGGCGGGCGGACTCGGCGGCTGCCCGTTCGCGAAGTCCGCCACCGGCAACCTCGCCACCGAGGACCTGGTGTGGATGCTGACCGGCCTCGGCATCGAGACCGGCGTCGACCTCGGCCGTCTCACCGCCACGAGCAGGTGGATGGCCGACCGGCTGGGCCGCCCCAGCCCGTCCCGAACCGTCCGCGCCCTGACCGGGAGCCCCGCGGACCCGACCCCCGAGGACCCCACGGGCCGCACTGACCCTGAGAGGCCCACGGGCCCTACGGACCCCAAGGAGCAGCAGTCATGACGCTCGACCACCGGCTCGCCCCGGAACACGAGGAACTGCGGCGCACCGTCGAGGAGTTCGCGCACGACGTGGTCGCGCCGAAGATCGGCGACTACTACGAGCGGCACGAGTTCCCGTACGAGATCGTGCGGGAGATGGGGCGCATGGGCCTGTTCGGGCTGCCGTTCCCCGAGGAGTACGGCGGGATGGGCGGCGACTACCTGGCGCTGGGGATCGTGCTGGAGGAGTTGGCCCGGGTCGACTCCTCGGTGGCGATCACCCTGGAGGCGGGGGTGTCGCTGGGGGCGATGCCGCTGTTCCTGTTCGGGACCGAGGAGCAGAAGCGGACCTGGCTGCCCCGGCTGTGCTCGGGCGAGGTGCTGGGCGCCTTCGGGCTGACCGAGCCGGACGGCGGCTCCGACGCGGGCGCCACCCGCACCACGGCCCGGCGCGACGGGTCCACGGGCGAGTGGGTGATCAACGGCACCAAGTGCTTCATCACCAACTCCGGTACGGACATCACCGGGTTGGTCACCGTCACCGCGGTCACCGGACGCAAGGCGGACGGGCGCCCGCTGATCTCCTCGATCGTGGTGCCGTCCGGCACCCCGGGCTTCACCGTCGCCGCCCCCTACTCCAAGGTCGGCTGGAACGCCTCCGACACCCGGGAGCTGTCCTTCCAGGACGTACGGGTGCCGGCCGCGAACCTGCTGGGCGAGGAGGGCCGCGGGTACGCGCAGTTCCTCCGGGTCCTGGACGAGGGCCGCATCGCGATCGCCGCGCTGGCCACCGGGCTCGCCCAGGGGTGCGTGGACGAGTCGGTGAAGTACGCGAAGGAGCGGCACGCGTTCGGCCGGAACATCGGCTCGTACCAGGCGATCCAGTTCAAGATCGCCGACATGGAGGTGAAGGCGCACACCGCCCGGTTGGCCTGGCGGGACGCGGCGAGCCGGCTGGTCACCGGGGAGCCGTTCAAGAAGGAGGCCGCGTTGGCGAAGCTGTACGCGTCGACGGTGGCCGTCGACAACGCGCGGGAGGCCACCCAGGTCCACGGCGGGTACGGGTTCATGAACGAGTACCCGGTGGCACGGATGTGGCGGGACTCCAAGATCCTGGAGATCGGCGAGGGCACCAGTGAGGTGCAGCGCATGCTGATCGCCCGTGAACTGGGGCTGGCGGGCTGAGCGGACGGGCTCCGGATCGTGCCCGGACGCCCTTCCGGGCGGCGGGTTAGGGTGGGCTAACCCGCCCCCGCGCAGCACCGATCGGAGTTGAGCACGTGCCCACCGCCGTGGCCGTAGCGTTCCGCTTCTTCCGCATGGAGGTCACCCGGGTGACCCCGCTCGGCCCGTCCCTGGTCCGGGTCACGTTCGGTGGCCCCGAGCTGACGGACATCGCGTCGGGCGGCCGGGACCAGAGCGTCTCGCTGTTCCTGCCGCAACCGGGCGAACGGGACCCGCTGGTCCCGGTGGAGGCCGGCGAGGACTGGTGGCACGCCTGGCGCGCGCTGCCCGAGACCGAGCGGGCGGTGATGCGCACGTACACGGTGCGGGCCCAGCGCCGCGCCCCGGACGGCGGCACGGAGATAGACATCGACCTCGCCCTGCACGGCGCCGGCGAGGACGCACAGGGGTCCTCCGCCGCTGGACCCGCCGCCCGGTGGGCCGCGCGGGCGGTGCCGGGCGACCGGGTGCTGCTCTACGGGCCCGCGGTCGAGGACAACCGGGCCGTGAAGTTCCGCCCGCCGCACGGCACCGACCTGGTCGTCCTGTGGGCGGACGAGACGGCGCTGCCCGCCGCGGGGGCGATCCTGGAGTCCCTGCCGCCGGGGGTGCGGGCCCGCGCCTGGCTGGAGGTGCGCCACCCGGACGACCGGCAGGCGCTCGCCACCGATGCGGAGATCACCTGGCTGGTGGCGGCCGAGGGCGCCCCCGACGGACTGACGGCGATCCGCTCGGCCGTCTGGCCCGGGGCCCGCGCCCCGTACGCGTGGATCGCCGGGGAGGCCGGCGCCGTGAAGGAACTGCGCCGGCACCTCGTCGGGGAGCGGGGCCTGGACCGCCGGTCGGTGACCTTCACCGGGTACTGGCGGCGCGGACTGTCCGAGGACCGGATGCGGGCGGAGGGCGCCGGAGCGGAGTGACCCGCCCCGACGCCCCCGGGTGTCACTTCGTCGACGCGGGCCAGGACACCTGCGGCGAGCGGTGGTAACGGATGCCCAGCACGTCCCAGCGGGGCGCCTGCGCGGCGAGCCGCTGCCGGTAGGCGTCCCAGTCGTGGGTGGACCGCGGTGACCAGCCCAGCTCCGCCAGCCCGGGCAGCCGCGGGAAGGCCATGACCTCCAGCTCGGTCGAGTTCGACAGGGTCTCCGTCCACAGCGGCGCCTCGATGCCGAGCACCGAGTCCGCGGGCAGTCCGTCGAGGTACGCGTCCGGGTCCCAGTCGTAGGACCGTCGCACGTCCACCTTGCCCGCCCACTCCAGACCGAGGTAGGGGATGTCGGTGACCTCCGGGTACTGCATGTCCAGGTACGCCCGGTCGGCCGGCGAGAGCACCACCTCGGCGCCGTCCCGCGCGGCGCGCACCACCTCCTCGCGTTCGGCGTCGCCGGTCTCGTCGTAGCCCCAGTACTGGATGACCGCCCCGTCCACGGGGCGCGCGCCGGCGAGTTGGTGCCAGCCCATGACCCGCTTGCCGTAGCGGTTGACGACGTCCTGCGCCCGGTCCATGAAGGTCGCGTACTCGTCGGCGGGCGTCGCGTCGGCCTCGTCGCCGCCGATGTGGATGACCTCACCGGGCGTCAACTCGGCCAGCTCGCGGATCACGTCGTCCACGAAGTCGTACGTGATCTCCTCCGGCACGCACAGGGAGCTGAAGCCGACCTTGGTGCCCGTGTACGGTTCGCGGGCCTCCCCGTCGCAGTTCAGCTTGGGGTACGCGGTGAGCGCGGCGTTGGTGTGGCCGGGCATGTCGATCTCCGGTATCACCTCCAGGTACCGGGAGGCCGCGTACCGGACCAGTTCGCGGTACTGGTCCTTGGTGTAGTAGCCGCCCTTGCCGCCGCCGACCTCGGTGGCGCCGCCCTTGACGGCCAGGTCCGGCCAGGAGTCCACGGCGAGCCGCCAGCCCTGGTCGTCGGAGAGGTGCAGGTGCAGCGTGTTCACCTTGTACAGCGCGAGTTGGTCGATGTACCGCTTCACCTCGTCGACGGTGAAGAAGTGCCGGGCCACGTCGAGCATGGCGCCCCGGTAGGCGTAGCGCGGGGTGTCCCGGACGGTGCCGCCCGGCACGGTCCAGGGGCCGGACTGCGCGGTGCGCGCCTCCACGGCGGGCGGCAGCAGTTGGCGCAGCGTCTGGACGCCGTGGAACAGTCCGGCGGGCCGGCGCGCGGTGATCGTCACCGCCCGCTCCCCGCTCTCCAGCCGGTAGCCCTCCGTACCGAGGTCCGCCTCGTCGGCGAGCAGCAGGCGGATGCCGTCGGCGCCGGCGTCCGCGGTGACGGGCAGGGCGTAGCCGGTGGAGGGGCGCAGCACGTCGGCGAGGTAGTCGGCGACCTCGCGGGCCTTGCGGGAGCCGCCCGGCACCCTGATGGGGGTGGCGGAGGTGATCCGGTAGGGGACCTCGTGCGGGGTGACCGAGGCGGGTGCCGGGATGACCCGGCCGAGCGCGGGGACGACGGGTGCGGACGCGGCGCCGCCCCCGTCGCCGGAGTCGGCGAAGCAGGAGACGCCCGTGGCGGCGATGAGGAGCAACGAGCCGACGAGCAGTGACGAGCGTGTGTGACGGGGGTTCACCAGCGGTCCCTTCGGGATGGTCCGGGTCGAGCGTCGTGGACGGGCAGGGTGTGGTGAGGGTGCGGTGTCGACCGGACCCGCCCGCACGCGTGGCCCGGCCGACGGGAACCACCATCCCTCCTCGGGGGCGGATGGGAGAATCCCCGTATGGCGGAAATCATCCAGCGCGACGGAACATGGACCTTCGACGGGGGCACGCTGCGGCTCGTACCGGGCCGGGACAAGGGCGTGAGCCTGTTGCGCCGGACCCTGGGTGAACTGACCGTCCCGCTGGCGGCGGTGGCGGGCGTCTCGTTCGAACCGGGCCGCAAGTCGGGGCGGTTGAGACTACGGCTGCGGGAGGGCGCCGACCCGCTGTTGCAGGCCGCGGGCGGTCACCTCACGGACGGGGGAGACCCGTACCAGCTGGGTGTGGACACGGACCGCGGCGGGGTGGCCGAGTACTTCGTGGACGAGGTCCGCAACGCGCTGCTGTTGGACGAGGTGCCGTCCGGGCCGACGGACGCGTACCTGTTGGCGGGCCCGGCGGTCCCCCTGTCGGTGCAGGCGGGCGACGGCACCGCGAGTTTCGACGGGGAGCACGTGCGGCTGGAGTGGAACTGGAAGACGGAGGAGGCGAAGGCCGCGGCGGGGACCCGGTCGATGCCCGTCGACACCATCCAGGCGGTGGAGTGGCAGCCGTCCGCCGGGCTGGAGAACGGTTTCATCCGGTTCATGCTGAAGAACGTCCCGGCGACCAAGGCCCCGCCGAAGTACGACCCGCACGCGGTGGTCCTGTGGGGTTTCCGCAAGGACCCGCTGATGGCGTTGATCGCCGCGGCGGTGCAGGCCCGGCTGCCGCACCCGGGGGACTTTGCGGCCCGGGTGAACGCGCCCCGGGACGCCGCGGCCCCGGCGCTCGCGAAGGCCGAGCCGCCGCCCGCGCAGGGGCCGACCGAGGACGATCACGACGCCCTGCTGCGGCGGCTGCGGGAGCTGGGCGAACTGCGGCAGGCGGGGGTGCTGACGGAGGAGGAGTTCACCTCGGCCAAGCAGGCGGTGCTCCGCCGGATGTGACCCGGCGCAGCCGGTGGTGATCCGGCGCACCCCCGCGCGTACGGGGCGATCGGGTGGTCCTGAGTGGCAATCGGGCTCTCCCCTGCCCGAAAGCGGGCAGGATTCTTGCGAAACTCCCCCGGGTCGCCCAGGATCATCGGGTGCACGACGACCTGGTTGATCATCTGACGCGCAGTACGCCGCTGAGCCGCGGCGAGGCCCTGCGGGTGATCCAGGACGTCCTCGCGTACTTCGACGAGACGACGGAGGCGTACGTCCGTCGCCGCCACCGCGAACTCCAGGGTCAGGGCCTGGTGAACGCGGAGATCTTCGAACGGATCGAGGCGGACCTGAACTACCGCGCGGTCGCGCCGCCGACCCTCTCACTGAGGCAGCTGCGCCGCATCGTCTACGGCTAGCGGTGGCCCCGGCCACCGGAGCGACAGGAATATAGGGGAAAGCGTTCTATGTGCGGAATCGTCGGATACATCGGCAGGCGTGATGTGGCCCCGCTGCTCCTGGAAGGGTTGCAGCGACTGGAGTACCGGGGCTACGACTCGGCCGGTGTCGTGATCACCGGCCCGAAGGCCAACGGCCTCAAGATGATCAAGGCCAAGGGGCGGGTCCGGGACCTGGAGGCCCGCGTCCCCAAGCGCTTCAACGGCACCACCGGCATCGCCCACACCCGCTGGGCCACCCACGGCGCCCCCTCCGACGAGAACGCCCACCCGCACCTGGACGCCTCCGGCAAGGTCGCCATCGTCCACAACGGCATCATCGACAACGCCTCCGACCTGCGCGCCAAGCTCACCGCCGAGGGCGTGGAGTTCCTCTCCGAGACGGACACCGAGGTCCTCACCCACCTCATCGCCCGCAGCGACGCCCCCACCCTGGAGGAGAAGGTCCGCACGGCCCTGCGCCTGATCGAGGGCACCTACGGCGTCGCCGTGCTGCACGCCGACTTCGCCGACCGGATCGTGGTCGCCCGCAACGGCTCCCCGGTCGTCCTCGGGATCGGCGAGAAGGAGATGTTCGTCGCCTCCGACGTGGCCGCACTCGTCACCCACACCCGTCAGATCGTCACCCTCGACGACGGCGAGATGGCGACCCTGAAGGCCGACGACTTCCGCACCTACACCACCGAGGGCACCCGCACCACGGCCTCCCCGACCACCGTGGAGTGGGAGGCCGAGTCGTACGACATGGGCGGCCACGACACGTACATGCACAAGGAGATCCACGAGCAGGTCGACGCCGTGGACCGGGTGCTGCGCGGCCGGATCGACGACCGGTTCTCCACCGTGCACCTCGGCGGGCTGAACCTCGACGCCCGCGAGGCCCGTGCGGTGCGCCGGGTGAAGATCCTGGGCTGCGGCACCTCGTACCACGCGGGCATGATCGGCGCCCAGATGATCGAGGAGCTGGCCCGCATCCCCGCCGACGCCGAGCCCGCCTCGGAGTTCCGCTACCGCAACCCGGTGGTGGACCCGGACACCCTCTACATCGCGGTCTCCCAGTCCGGTGAGACGTACGACGTGCTGGCCGCCGTCCAGGAGCTGAAGCGCAAGGGCGCCCGGGTGCTCGGCGTGGTCAACGTCGTCGGTTCGGCCATCGCCCGGGAGGCCGACGGCGGGGTGTACGTGCACGCGGGCCCCGAGGTGTGCGTCGTCTCCACCAAGTGCTTCACCAACACCACCGTCGCGTTCGCGCTGCTCGCCCTGCACCTGGGCCGCACCCGGGACCTGTCGGTGGCGGACGGCAAGCGGATGATCGAGGGACTGCGCCGGCTGCCCGGCCAGATCTCGGAGATCCTCAAGCAGGAGGACGACATCAAGCGGCTGGCGAAGGACTTCGCCGAGGCCCGCTCGATGATGTTCATCGGCCGGGTGCGCGGCTACCCGGTGGCCCGCGAGGCGTCCCTGAAGCTCAAGGAGGTCTCCTACATCCACGCCGAGGCGTATCCCGCCTCCGAGCTGAAGCACGGTCCGCTGGCGCTGATCGAGCCGGCGCTCCCGACGGTCGCGATCGTCCCCGACGACGACCTGCTGGAGAAGAACCGCGCGGCCCTGGAGGAGATCAAGGCCCGCAGCGGTCGCATCCTCGCGGTGGCCCACCAGGAGCAGGAGAAGGCCGACCGGACGATCGTGGTGCCCAAGAACGAGGACGAGCTGGACCCGATCCTTCTGGGCATCCCCCTGCAACTGCTCGCCTACCACACGGCGTTGGCCCTCGGCCGGGACATCGACAAGCCGCGCAACCTCGCCAAGTCCGTGACGGTGGAGTAGCCGTACGCGCCAGTGACCCCCGTACGGCTGCCCTTCGGCGTACGGGGACCACTCGGGTGCCGGGGATGCCCACCGCCCCGGCTGCCGCTGCCTCAGCCGGTGGCCGTCACCCCCCGGCCGGCAGCGCGTCGCGGGAGGGCGGTCGGCCAGTGCGCGAGGGCGGCGGTGGCCGCGTACCAGGCGACGAGGCCGGCGACGGCGGCGAACCAGCCCCCGACCTCGGCGAGGGAGCCCGATTCGGCGAACTGCCCCACGGCGAGCAACAGGAGGGCGACGGCCGTCAGCCCGTAGGTGCCCCGGTCCAGGAGCGGGTCACTCGGCGCACCGGCGGTCAGACTCACCGCGACCAGCGCGAACAACAGCAGGAACAGGCCGGCCGCGTTGTGCGACACCAGCCCGCCGGCGCCGATCCCCCAGGTGAACCAGAGGGCGCCGAACGCGGCGAACGCCGTCCCGGTGAAGGTGTCGTGGTCGCGCAGGGCCAACAGGCCGGCGAGGAACAGCGTGACCCCGCCGACGTAGGTGGCGAGGGTGACGGCGTCGGCCGCCGTGACGCCGTCGATGACTCCGGTGTGCCCGACGCCGAAGGCCAACAGCGTGAGGCCGAGCGCGAGATGACCGAGGGTGGAAGTGCTGCTTCCCGCAGAGACTTGGCTGTTCACGGCGGGCTCCCTTCGCATGCAGTCGTGCTGCTTGGTGTGGGGCCGCTGGGTTGCGACCCGCGAGCGCTATGTACCCGCCACTCGGTCACGATCCACCCCTACGCGCGAGTAGATTTGTCGACCTTCAGCACCCGCGCGCGCCGGGCGCACGAAACGGGGAAGCATCCCATCTCTTGGGGGGGCCACGGGGAGTTGACGTTCCCTGCATGCGCCGAGCGCCCGGAGTGTCCCGCGGTACGGATGTCACGAACGAGGCGGAAGTGACCCCCGAAGGTCAGCGGGCTACGGGATGACGACGACCGGGCGCTGCGCACGGCGGGCCAGCCGTCCGGCGACCGAGCCGAAGATCCGCCCGACGATGCCGTGCGTGGAGCCCACGACGATGGCGTCGGCCTCGTACTCCCGGCCGACCTCCTCCAGTTCGTGACAGATGTCGCCACCGCGCTCCACCAGAATCCAGGGCACCTCTGCCAGGTAGTCCGCGCAGGCGAGTTCGAGGCCCAGGACCTCCGTGCGGTGATCGGGCACGTCCACGAAGACGGGGGGTTCGCACCCGGCCCAGACCGTGGTGGGCAGCCGGTTGGCCACGTGCACGATGATCAGACCGGAGCCCGAGCGGTGGGCCATGCCGATGGCATAGGCGAGGGCGCGTTCGCTGGAGGTGGACCCGTCGAAGCCGACGACGACTCCGTGCTTGAAGGCGGGATCGCAGGGGTGACGTGATTCTTCCGCCGCCAGCGGGTCGGCCGTCGGATCGACGACCTGGCGCTTGCGGTCCGCGGGTTCGAAGGATTCGTGACCGGCCATGGGTGTCTCGGCGAAGAAGATCCTCTGAGGAGGGGCGGCTGCTTGCTGTGTTCGCTGTCTTCTCGGGGATGCGGCTGTCAAGGAGGGTCAAGTCTGCCGGGAGGGCCGACTGGTCGATCCGGGCGGGCTGGTCGGACGGAAGGAACGGTGGTGAAGGTCCGATACCCGGAGCCGTGTCCGGGAATCATCTTCCCAACCCCCTACCCCCAAGGGTACGGCGACACTCCCCTCCTGCCCAGCGAGCCGTGCCCGCCCCGAAGAGCGCGCACTCGACACCGTGCGCGCCCCACGGCACGCCGCGGCGACGCACCCCGGAGCATGCACGAGCGGCCGGCCCGCTGGCAATGGTGACTGGCGGGTACAGCCGCTTCCGGTCCGGAGGGGGTGCGGTCTCGGACAGCAGTTGGTTCAATATCAGACGACCTCCACTTGACCGTTATGAGCGCTATACGCCGTATAGACGCCCAGGGCCACCATCTCCGACCCCCTGCGCACCCTTGCCCACCGCCACCCCGCACCCACGAGAACGCCCGCCACCCACACCCGCACCCCACCCACCACCGCACCCGACGGGCGGTCCGTACGGTGACCCCGGGGCGGGTGCGGACGTTGGTCTTTGCGAACCCTTGCCCATGGCTGTGCAAACACCCTCACCACCCCTCCCCCACCACCCGGCGGGACCACCACGACCGGCACGGCACACGGGGCGACCCCTCCGCCGCACCCACCCCCTCCCACCCCCCTCACCACCCCCACGAACCTCGCAGGAGCAACCGAACGACGAGGGCGGCCCGACCGGGCGAGGGAGCGGCGATGCACGGCACGGCCCCCCGGAACGACGCCGCCCTCCGACGGGGCTCCGCAGGGGCGTACACCGCATGAACGTGTCGACACCGGGCACACGCCGGGCAGCTGACCGATTCCGGCGTACACCTACGCAAGATTTCAGCCAACTTGGCCAGGGGTCGCTTTCTTTGGTCCAGACCCCTCCCACCCCCGCTCCCACCTGGAAAGAAAGGAGCGGCGGCCGGTTTCGCACCCTACGCGGACCGGCCATGCGCCGAATGCGCACTTCCCTGAGCGCTCCCGGAGTGCCACGCTTCGTGATCGAATGCTTTACGCCAAGTTGCCATGTCGACAATGCACCGGGGTGCGGAAGTGGTCACGCGGGCACCACGGGACACAGTAGATTCGATCATGACTGTCTTACGGCGGGGGACTCGTGCAGGACCGAGGGGAATTGTGCTGGAGCGACAGGCCCGACACGTTAGGGACGCCGCGACCACTGAGGGGGGCTTAGCCACATGAGCCACGACTCCACGACCGCGAGCGACACCGTTGTCCGGAAACTATCCGGGCGCCGCCGCAGGGAAATCGTCGCGGTACTGCTGTTCAGCGGCGGCCCCATCTTCGAGAGTTCGATCCCGCTCTCGGTGTTCGGCATCGACCGCCAGGACGCCGGCGTGCCCCGGTACCGCCTGCTGGTGAGCGCCGGCGAAGAAGGACCGCTGCGCACCACCGGCGGACTCGAACTCACCGCGCCCCACGGCCTGGAGGCGATCGCCCGCGCCGGGACGGTGGTCGTCCCCGCCTGGCGGTCGATCACCGCGCCGCCCCCCGAGGAGGCGCTCGACGCACTGCGCCGCGCCCACGAGGAGGGCGCCCGGATCGTCGGCCTGTGCACGGGCGCGTTCGTGCTCGCCGCGGCCGGCCTCCTCGACGGACGCCCGGCCACCACCCACTGGATGTACGCACCGACCCTCGCCAAACGGTACCCGTCGGTCCATGTGGACCCCCGGGAGCTGTTCGTCGACGACGGCGACGTCCTCACCAGCGCGGGCACGGCCGCGGGCATCGACCTGTGCCTGCACATCGTGCGGACCGACCACGGCAACGAGGCGGCGGGCGCCCTGGCCCGCAGGCTGGTCGTGCCGCCCCGGCGCAGCGGCGGCCAGGAGCGCTACCTCGACAGGTCTTTACCAGAAGAGATCGGCGCCGACCCCCTCGCGGAGGTCGTCGCCTGGGCCCTGGAGCACCTGCACGAGCAGTTCGACGTGGAGACCCTGGCGGCCCGCGCCTACATGAGTCGCCGGACCTTCGACCGACGGTTCCGTTCGCTCACCGGCAGCGCACCCCTCCAGTGGTTGATCACCCAGCGGGTCCTCCAGGCGCAGCGGCTCCTGGAGACCTCCGACTACTCGGTCGACGAAGTGGCGGGCCGGTGCGGCTTCCGCTCCCCCGTCGCGCTGCGCGGGCACTTCCGGCGTCAGCTGGGCTCCTCGCCGGCCGCGTACCGCGCGGCCTACCGGGCGCGCCGTCCGCAGGGCGAGAAGCTGCTCGACACCGGTGCGCTGACCGGGCCGGACTCACCCGTTCCGGCCCAGGCACGCCGGCCCGCCACGGCCGGTGCGCTGAGCCCGCACGGACACGTGTCCGCCGACCCAGGGCGGCACGCACACAGCTCGGACATGTACGCATCAGGTCTGATGGGACGCCCGAGCCTGCCCGGTCAGCGGAGCGCGCCTTAGGGTAAGACCCATGAACGATCGCATGGTGTGGATCGACTGCGAGATGACGGGACTCTCGCTGGCGAACGACGCGCTCATCGAGGTGGCCGCACTGGTCACCGATTCCGAGCTGAACGTCCTCGGCGACGGAGTGGACATCGTGATCCGCCCGCCGGACGAGGCGCTGGAGACCATGCCCGAGGTGGTGCGACAGATGCACACCGCCTCGGGTCTCCTCGCCGAGCTGGCGGGCGGCACCACGCTGCCCGACGCCCAGGAACGGGTCCTCGCGTACCTGCGCGAGCACGTGAAGGAACCGGGCAAGGCCCCGCTGTGCGGAAACTCGGTCGGCACCGACCGCGGCTTCCTCTCCCGGGACATGCCCGAGCTGGAGTCCTACCTCCACTACCGGATCGTGGACGTCTCCTCCGTCAAGGAGCTGGCCCGACGCTGGTACCCGAGGGCGTACTTCAACAGCCCCGACAAGAGCGGCAACCACCGGGCGCTCGCGGACATCCGCGAGTCGATCGCCGAGCTGCGCTACTACCGGGAGGCGATCTTCGTCCCCCAGCCCGGACCCGACTCGGAAACCGCTCGGACGATCGCCGCGCGTCACGTGGTGCCCGCTTCCCCGACCCCGTAGAAACACGTGCGCGAGCACCCTCCAGGACCCTGTACACTTTTTCTCGGCCGGTCGGTAAACCGCAAGGTGAACCGCCGCTCGTGGTGGGTGTAGCTCAGCTGGTAGAGCACCTGGTTGTGGTCCAGGATGTCGCGGGTTCAAGTCCCGTCACTCACCCTCAATGATCAAGGGTCGACCTGCACGTCAGGTCGGCCCTTGATCCGTTTCAAAGGTTCTGGGAACACCACGGGAACAGCACCGGCCGGGTCGGGTCAGCGTGTGGTCAGCGCCCGCCTCGCCCCGTGGATCACGTTCTGCGCTTCGACTCCGTACACCGCGGACTCCTCCAGCGCCTTCCAGGTGCGGAGGTAGAGGGCGATGTTCGCGGCGTCGTCGAGCCAGAGTTCCGCGTGCCAGTCCTCAGTGGCGACCAGTCGCTCGTCGAGGATCCAGAACCCGTTGCCCAGTGGCATCGGCCCAGTCGCGTAGATCATCCGGGGTGGCGGTCTGTCGACCGCCCTCCAGCTTGTAGATCTTCGAGTGCGGCCAGCCGAGCCGCTGCGCCAGCCGGGGCCCGGTGAGACGACCACCAGGGGCGGACAGGCGCAGCTCGCGTAGGCGTGCGCCGAGGGCCTCTCGCGCCTGCTGGTAGTCGGTACTCACTGACGCCGGTTCAGCCCTTCAGGCCGAGGCGGGCTGCGAACCGGTCGTAGGGGATGGACGCGCTCGTGGCCCTGTCCCGGACCTGGCAGTAGCGAAGCACCTCGGCGGGTTCTGTGATGACCTCGACGTCGTGGAAGGCGTCTTCGTCATCGAAGCGGAGGATCGCCACGAGGCGGGAGTCGAACAGCCAGAAGTCCTCGGCGGGCAGGTGTGCCCGCTCGGCGTCCTGGCGCCAAACGCACCTGGCGTCCTCGCCGGTGGCCGCATTGCATCGGGCGTAGGAGAGGAGGAACAGCTGCCCCTCGGTCGGTGGTTGGTCGATGACACGGACCCGGCCCACGTACTTTCCGGCGGACGTCTGGCTGGTGATGTTTCGGCACCAGTCGCTGTCGATGTCCATGGGCGCGGTGCCGGTCTTGACGAACTCGGCGTACCCCTCGTCGTCACGGTCGGAGGCGTAGCCACGACGGGTCTCAAGGTGCCAGGCCGAGTGCTCGAAGGTCTGGAAGAGCTGCCTGAACTCGTCGAGGTCGATCAGCTTGGGCACGCGGTCCATCTCCTTGGGGCCGTGGTTGACCAGCAGTTCGCGGGGCACCGCCACCGCGGCATCGCCGGGCCCGAAGTGTTGCAGTTGGGCCAGGTCGGCCGGGTCCGTGAGCGGACGGCCTTGGACGATGATCTCGTCACTGTTGACGTCCTCGTGTACGGCAGGGCACGCGCCGTTCTTGCTGTCGGTGCCGTTGAACCTGAGCTGTCGCGCCATGGTTCCCCTCCGTTGCTGACGGGTCGCCTTCAGCATCGTCACGCCGGGCACCTGGCACCACAGGGTGCCCCCCACTTCGTGAGACCACGAGAGAACAACCGGCCAGACTCCGAGAACATTCGAGACCACGGCATGGCAGTGCATACCGCGGCTTCCGTACGGTCCCGCCATGACCAACCCGCAGTCGACCGACATCGACCCCTTCGCGGCCGTCGTCGCCTTCGAGCCCGAGCCGGAGACGACTCCGCCTGAGCTGCTGACCGACCGGCTGGTGGAGTGGGCCGCGGAGGTGGACCACTCGATGCGGGCCGCGATCACCGCGCTCCTCCAGGAGGACACCATCCTGCGCACGTGACGGTGGGCCGTGCCGGCTGCGACCGGAGGGTCCTGGCGGCCAGCCGTTCGACGCTCGCCTCCGGCGCTCCACCTCCGCCGCGGGGTGCACGGTGTCCCGTCATCGCCGTTGGTCCGTTTCCCCACGGTCGCGTTCAGTCGCTGCGGTCCGCGTTCTCCTCCTGGTGGCGGCCGAGGACCGGCGTCAGGTAGTCGACGGGCCGGCCGCCCAGTTCCTCGGCCACCTCGGTCAGCTCGGCGAGCGAGCGGACGAAGGCGATCCGGTCCAGCTCGGGTTCGCGCCCCTCGGCCCGCTCGGCGGACGCCAGGGCCTCGAAACGGGCGCGCAGTTCCTCGGCCGACCGGGGCGGGGCAAGGTGGACCACGCCGACGCTGCCGTTGCCGCCCCGGGTGATCCCCCACAGTCGCGGCTGCGGGGGACCCAGCTCCACCCCGACCTCCTCGACCAGTTCCCGGGCCGCCTCCCGGGCCAGCGCCGCCTGGTCCAGCGACGCCCCCTGCGCCGGCGGCTCCACGCCGCCGCCGGGCAGCAGCCACCGCCCCGGGGAAGCCGTCCAGGACGCCATGCGGCCCACCAGCAGGCTTCCGTCGTCCACCGGCTGGATGACGCTCACGAACAGCGAGGGCAGCCAGTCGGTGTTGCCGGGCACGCGGCGCAGGGCGCGGTGCCGGAAGGTCAGTCGGGCCCAGGAGACGGTGAGGTCGCCGTCCTGCGGGCCGCCGTGCCGCTCCAGCCCCGCGCAGCCCGTCACGGGCCCGTCGAAGAGGTGCGGATTGGCCCGGACCGCCTCGTCCCAGATCCGGTCCCGGGCCGCCTCGTCCTCGGGGGAGGGTTTCGGTGCCTCGACCTCGGTCAGATGGATGCGGTGAACGTCCAGGAGTTCGGCGCCCGTTGCGGGGAGGGTGTCGGTCATCGGCCCATCGTAGGGTCGGCTGGACGGCCGCCACCTGCGACGCCACCCGACCGGCCCCGCCCACCGCACCCACCCGACCGGCCCCGCTGACGGGCCTCGCCGACGGGCCTTCTCCTACCGGGTCAGGACGAGGCCCGCGCCACGAGCTCCGTGGGCAGGACCACCTGACGCCCCGGGTCGCGACGGCGGGCGCGGGGGTCCTTGGCGATCTCCTCCAGCAGCACCTCCGTCATGGTGCGACCCATGTCCTCGATGGGCTGCCGGACGCTCGTCAGCGGCGGGTCCATGTGGCGGGCGATCGCGGAGTCGTCGAAGCCGACGAGGGCCACGTCGTCGGGAATCCGGCGGCCCCGGGCGCGCAGGGCCTGGCGGGCGCCGGCCGCCATCACGTCGGACGCGGCGAACACCGCGTCCACGTCGGGCCGGCGGTCCAGGAGTTCGGCCATCGCCCGCTGCCCGCCCCGCTCGGTGAAGTCGCCGGGGGCCACCAGTTCCTCCTCCACCCGGCGGCCCGCCTCCCGCAGGGCGTCACGGTAACCGTCCACCCGGCGCCGGGCCCCGTACACATCGGGACGGCCGGTGATCGTGGCGACCGTGCGGCGCCCCCGGGCGACGAGGTGGGTGACGGCGGCCCGCGCACCCGCGTAGTTGTCCGCGTCGACGGCCGGCAGGAGTTCCCGCCCCGACCGACGCCCACTGATCACCGTGGGGATGTAGAGCTGTGCGAGCAGGTCGGGCAGCGTGTCGTCGACGTGGACGGAGACCAGCAGCACCCCGTCCACCCGGTGGGCCGCCAGATACTGCGCGAGGCGCCGCCGCTCACGGTCGCTGCCGGCGAACACCATCAGCAACTGGAGCTCCGTATCCGCCAGTTCGGCACCGATGCCGCGCAGGATGTCGGAGAAGTACGGTTCGGCGAAGAACCGGGTCTCGGGCTCGGGAACGACCAGGGCGACCGCGTCCGTGCGGTTCGCGGCGAGCGCCCGGGCCGCCGTGTTGGGGACGTAGCCCAGTTCGGCGATGGCCGACTGGACGGTGGCCCGCGTGGTCTCGCTGACCCGTGGCGAGCCGTTGATCACCCGGGACACCGTGCCCCGGCCCACGCCCGCGCGGGCGGCGACCTCCTCCAGCGTGGGACGTCCGCTGCCCCGTCCGCGTGCCCCTTGAACCGTCATCACCGGCAGCCTCCCGTAGTAGCTCCGCAGCCTGACCCGGCTCGGTCCGCATCCCGGACGTCGGCGGCCCTCGGTAGTGCCGCACCGCGACCGGACGTCCGCACCACCGCACCGCCGTTCGGCGGGTGCCGCTCCGGAAGAGGCCAGGAATCTAGCAGCCTTCCGGCCGGGCCCCGTACGGCCGCGCACCGGTCGGACTGCTACCGGACGCGGGCCGAACGGGAAGTTGACCGGGTCCGGGGCCGGGTCCGGACCCGGGCTCGGCGACTGAGCCCGGTGCGCCCCGGCCGCGTGGGGGAAGCGTCGGCCGGGGCGCAGGGTGGGGGTGGTGCCGTGGGGGGCGTGGGGGTTCCTTCTCTTCTGTGGGGGAGCTTCTCGGGGGACTGCCTTGGGGGACTTCTTGTGGGGGGGGTCGGGCCGGCCGGGCGTGGAGGAAGGGGGCCCTGTCTCTTATAAACATCACCGAGCCCACGAGACCTAAGGCTATCTCGTAAGCCGTAAGGGTGGTGTAAA
>NZ_JBHWIQ010000004.1:206755-226766 GCF_042732055.1 Streptomyces sp. NPDC059816 | reverse complement strand
GCGTGGAGGAAGGGGGCCCGGGCCGGCCCGGTCTGGGGGACCAGGTGGGGGGAATCCAGTGGGGATGTTCCGATCAGGAACCTGGACCCTGGCGGTGGATCGAACGGCGACCGCCTTGGTGCGGGCGGAGCCGGGCTCCTCCCGGCCGGTGCTGATGGCCCGGTCCGGGAGGTCGTGCGCGGGGTGGGGGGAGGAGTCCGCGAACGAGGCGATCACCGTGCGGGCCCCGCGTGTGGGGAGCGGGACCGGGTGTGGGGGGCCGCGAGGGGCTGGGGGACCCGCTCGCAGTGGGTGTGGTGCTGCCCGTGGCCCGTCGGGACGGCTGTGGGGTGGTGCCGTCGTCGAAGGAACCGCGGGCGTGGGTGGGCTGCCGGTCCGCCGGGTGGCCGCCCTTGGCGGCGAACCCGGCGGAGACGGTCCGGCCCGGGCCCGACTCCTCGTACCGGGAGGCGGAACTCACGGTGAAGTGCTGTCCGTTGACCGTGGAGATCGCGTCCCGTGGAGAGTGGGGCCCAGTACCCGACGGCAGGTCGGACGTGGGGGTCCGGTCCGTCTGGGGAGTGTCCGGCCCGTTCGACGCCGTGCGCAGGCCGGGGTAACCACCCGGCCCCGCACTGAGCTCGGTGCGCACGGCGTCGACCGTCGCGGCCCGGGTCGCACCCCTCGCTCGACGGGCACCCGGAACGACGACGGGCGCGGCGAGGGGCGCGGCGACCGCTTGGGGGCGGCTTCCGGTCCGACATCGCTGCGGCGTGGTCATGGGGTTCCTGTCTCGGGGGTACGGGGTGTGGCGTCCCCCTGGGGGAGGGGCGCGGTCAGCACGCTAGCGACTGGGAGTCCGGCAATTCGCCCCCCGGTGCAACATGGAGGCCCTTCTTATGCCGCTCTTAAGGACCACATGGGAGAGCGAAAAGGGAATCCCCTACGAGACCCGGTGATCCGGGGGCACGGAAGCTCGTTCCCCCGCGTCCCGGGAACGCGGGGGTGGTCCGTTCAGGACCACCGGGCGACGCCCACGGGTGCCCCTGCTCCCCGCCCGAGCGGAAGGTCCCCGTCCGGCCCGACCCGGCCGGGTCCCGCCCGCTCCAGCCGTGACGGAACCGGTTCCGACCTGGGCAGGGACCGGCCCGGGCGCTCCGGAACGGGGTCCGACCCGGGTACGGGTCCGGATACGGAGCCGAACCGGGTCCCGGACAGGGCCACCCCAGGGCGGGGCCGGACCCCGAGGCGGGACCGATCCAGGTCCGGGGCCGGAACGGGTCAACCCGCGGCGCTACGGGCCCGCCCCAGGTGAGCAACAGCCCTGCCAGGGCCGGGGAACGTCCCGGGCACCCCGGAAGCCCCGGGCGCCCGGACCGGTGCGGGAATCCGTCTCGTACCGACCGGTGGCGGCCTGCCGGCCGAGTAGCGGCCCCGCCCGGTACGGGGGATCGACCCGGCCCGCGACGGGGGCGGTCCGGCTTCGGACGGGAAACACTCCGTCCCGCGACGGGCAACGACCCGACCCCGGAGGCGAACCGCTCCGACCCGGAACGAGGACCAGCCCCACGCGGACGCGCAGCAGTGCGGCCGAGCCTGTGGCACGAGGATCGGTCAGACTCGGCACAGGGTCAGCCCGCCCGCGAACGCGAACCGGCGAGCCAGCGAGCCGGAGGGGAGAACAGCCGCGTCGCGGGCAGGACACGCCCCAACCCCGGGCGCGAACAGCTCACCCCGGGTCGGGAAGCGGCCTACCCCGGACGGGAATTGACCCAGCCCCAGCCCAGCCCGGCCCGGAGCAGCCCGGAGCAGCCCGGAGCAGCCCGGAGCAGCCCGGAGCAGCCCGGAGCAGCCCGGAGCAGGGAACGGTCCCGCCCCCGACCCGGAAACGGTCCGGCCCGGGGCGGGGGCGGGGCGGGAAACGGCCGGGCTCCGAGGGCGGAAGGGCCCGGACCGGGCGGGGTGCGGCCCAAGCCGGCCGAGCCCCGGACGGGAGGCGGGCCGACCCCACGCGGAGAACCAGCGCGAGCAAAGGCGAACCGCGCCGAACGGTCAGGCCCTGCGCAGGGCGAACCTCCGCTTCCGCGCCTTGCCCCGGTGCGCCCGCCCCGGAACCCTCGCCCCGCCCACCTGGATCCACACGCGGATCTCCGCCCCGCCGAGGACGGAGTGCCCGATCCGTACGTCCCCGCCGGTCGCCTCGGCCATCCGGCGCACGATGTCCAGCCCGAGCCCGGTGGACCCCTCCTTGCCCGACCCGGCCCCCCGGGTGATCGCCGCGGTGGGGTCGGCGATGCCGGGTCCCGCGTCGGACACCAGCACGATCACCGCGTCGTCCCCGTTGTGGACGTCCACGGCGAAAGCGGTTCCCTCCGGGGTGTGCCGGAACACGTTGCCGAGCAGCGCGTCGAGCGCGGCGACGAGGTCGGGCCGCGCCACCGGGATGCGCACCGGCCGCTCCACTCCGGCGACCCGCACCTTGCGTCCCTCGTCCTCGGCGAGCGCCGACCAGAAGTCCATCCGTTCCCGGATGACCTCGGCCACGTCGCAGCCCGCCCCGGGCCCCACGGCCGCGGTCTGCGGTTTGGCCTCCCGGGCGGTGCGGATGATGGTGTCGACCTCGCGTTCGAGCTGGTGCACGGCGGCCCGGGTCTGCTCGGCGGCCGGACCGTCACCGAGGCTCGCGGCGTTCAGCCTGAGGACGGTCAGCGGGGTGCGGAGCCGGTGCGAGAGGTCGGCGGCGAGTTCGCGTTCGTTGGCGAGGAGTTGCACCACCTGGTCGGCCATCGAGTTGAAGGCGACGGCGGCGAGCCGTAGTTCCTTGGGCCCCTCCTCCGGGACGCGCGCCCCGAGCTTGCCCTCCCCGAGTTCCCCGGCCGCCCCGACGAGCCGCTGTGCGGGCTGCACCATCCGCCCGCCGAGCCGGTCGGCGACCGCGACGGAACCGATGACGAGGCCGACGCCCACCCCGGCGAGCACCAGCCACGCCATGGTGACGCCCTTGCCGACCTCCTCGTCTGGGACGAACACCTCCACCACGGCGACCCGGTTGTACTTGAGGCCCACGACGTGCAGCAGTGCCGAACCGCCCTCCACCTTCATGATGGACGTCCGGGCGTAGCCGCGGGAGTTCGAGATGATCTGGTCGCTGACCCGCTGGTGTCCGACTTCGACGGATGGTCGGTCGCCCGCGGCGGGCACGTGCACGGCCATCCGCTTCTTCTCACCGAGGTCGGTGGAGGCCACCGCGCCGGCGAGCCGGTCCTCGTCGGTGGTGATGGTGAGCATCGGCGCGAAGGCGGCGGCCTGCCGTTCCGCGTCCGAGATGGCGCGGTCCCGCGCCATCTCCTTGATCACCAGTCCGAGGGGGACTGCGAAGGCGACGACGACCATCGTGGTGACCGCGAGGCATACCTTGACGAGCGCCCATCTCATCGCGGCGGCTCCAGCTTCACACCGACCCCGCGCAGGGTGTGGAGGTAGCGCGGCCGGGCCGCAGTCTCCCCCAGTTTCCGCCTCAGCCACGACAGATGGACGTCGATGGTCTGGTCGTCACCGTAGGACTGCTGCCACACCTCGGCGAGCAGTTCCCGGCGGGCGACGACCACTCCGGGCCGTCCGGCGAGGAACGCCAAGAGGTCGAACTCCCTTCGCGTCAGATCGAGTTGCACACCGTCGAGTTCGGCCTGACGGCGCAGCGGGTCAATGGACAGGCCGCCCACCTGGATGACCCGACTGGGCGGCGCCTCCACCGAAGCGCTCCGGGAGCGGCGCAGCACCGCGGCCATGCGGGCGGACAGGTGCTCCACGGAGAACGGTTTCGTCAAGTAGTCGTCGGCGCCGTCGTTGAGGAGGCGGACGATCTCGTTCTCGTCGTCGCGCGCGGTCGCCACGATCACGGGGACGTCGGTCAGCCCGCGCAACATCTTCAGAGCCTCCGAACCGTCGAGGTCGGGCAGACCGAGGTCCAGGATGACCAGGTCGAACGGGAAATGGGCTACTTCGCGCAGCGCCTCCAGGGCCGTTCCGACGCTACGTACCGTGTGGGACGCCTCGGTGAGATGCCGGATGAGGGCCGAGCGGACGAACTGATCGTCTTCGACCACGAGCACACGTGCCATGGGCGGCAACCGTACGCCATGTGGGTGATCGCCGGTTTGCGCGGGACGAAGGCGACCGAGGGGGCGACAGGGCGGGTTGGGGTGGGGCAAGATGGCCGACGATGCGCAGGGGACTCCTTCACTTCTCGGCTTGGACGCTCGCCACGGGTGCAGCGGTCACCTTGTCATGGTGGGGCGTCCACACCGTCATGTCCGGAACGGCCTACGCCCCGCCGGTCGCCTTGCCGATCACCGGGGATGAGGACGCGCCGTCGCCCGAGGCGAAGCTGCCCTCCGACGGACCCGTCCCGCCCCCGCCGAAGTCGACCGCGCCGGCCACCACGCCCGGGGTCGGCGGCGCGACGCAGCGCCCGCAGCCGGGCCCCACCACGCAGCCCACCGCACCGCCCAAGGGGAAGCCGAGCGCGCAGGGGTCCGCCAGCTCCGGGGCCCCGGAACCGATGGGGTCGGCCGAGTCGGAGTCCGACTCCAGCAACATCAAGAGCTATCCCACCAAGGGCGGACGGGTCGTCATCGACATGGCGCCCGCCTACGCGGAGCTGGTGTCGTCGACGCCCGCCCCGGGGTGGACCATGCAGGTGTGGGAGGACACCCAGTGGATGCGAATCGACTTCTCGAAGGGTGAGGAGCGGGTGACGGTGATCTGCTCCTGGCACACGGGAACGACCAAGACGGAGATCAACACCTACTGACGGAAGGCGTCGGGGGGCGGGGCCGGGGAAGCAGTGGCCGTGCCGTCGTGGACCGGAGGCGCGCCCGCGGTGAAGTCACTCAGCGCACGTCCGTGTTCGACGCGGGCCGGGTGCGGATCGGTGGCCGCGCGGCGGGTGAGTTCCGGGACGGACAGCAGGACGTCCGCGGCGACGAGGACCGCGTTCCCGAAACGGCGCCCGCGGAGCACCGGGGCCTCGGCGATGAGGGCCAGTTCGGGGAAGACCGCGCCCACCGTGGCGAGTTGGGCGCGCAGATGGGCGAGCGGACCGCCGTCGGCGATGTTCGCCGCGTAGTGGCCGCCGGGCGCCAGCACCCGCCGCACCTCGGTCACGAACTCGACGGTGGTGAGGTGGGCGGGGGTCCGGGCGCCGCTGAACACGTCGGAGACGACCAGGTCGGCCCATCCCTCGGGCAGCTTGCCGAGCGCTTCCCGGGCGTCGAGCGTGCGCACCCGGACCCGCGCCGGCTCCAGGGGGAGTTCGGTGCGCACCAGCTGGACGAGGGCGGCGTCCCGTTCCACGACCTGCTGGGTGGACCGGGGCCGGGTCGCGGCGACGTAGCGGGCGAGGGTGAAGGCACCCCCGCCCAGGTGCAGCACCTTCAGGGGGCGGCCGGGCGGGGCCGCCAGGTCCACGACGTGGCCGAGTCTGCGCTGGTACTCGAAGGCGAGGTGCGCGGGGTCGTCCAGATCGACGTGCGACTGGGGGGCGCCGTCGACGAGGAGGGTCCAGGCGCGGGGGCGGTCCGGGTCGGGGAGCAGTTCGGCGCGTCCGCCGTCGACGTCCGCGAGGACCGACTCCCGCCGTTCCCGGCGGCCCCGTTCCTTCGTCCGTCCGCGTGCCATGCGGCCATTATCGCCGGGCCGTCCCGGCCGGCGCCCGGTGGGGCCGCGGGTGACCGGTGCCGGCGGTCAGCAGCAGTTGTCGGCGGCCTCGATCATCCGCGCGGCCTGGTCCAGCGCCTCGCGCAGCACTGCGGGGTCGGTCACCCGGTGGGCCGCGCCGGGCGGCAGCAGCCATCCGACGTCGACGACCGGCGGTTCGGGCGGGGTGTCCGCCGTGCAGGCCGGGGCGTCCAGCGCCGGGGGCGGCGCGTCCGGGGTGGGGGCGGCGGGCGGAGCGGCCGGGCCGGTGGTCCGGGTGCAGGCGCTGCCGGGCACGTCCCAGCCGTCCGCGGTGCCCGGCGGAACCAGGAAGCCGAGCATCCGGCACCGGTTGTCGTGCAGGACGGGGCCCACCGACTCCGCGGCGGCGCGGCGCAGGATGTCCACGGCTTCCAGTCCCTGTCGAGCGGGGACCGTCACCAGGTCACAGCCGGCGACGGCGCCCCGGGCCAGTGGCAAGGCCCGCTCGCCGCACGCCTGGGCGGTGACCGCGCCGGGGGGCCGGGGCAGTCCCTCCGGCGTCTCGCCCGGTGACGCTTGCGGTGCACCGGGTGCGCTGGGTTTCCTCCCGGTCTCCCCCACGGAACCCCTCCTCGGTCGCGGGTCGGTGACGGATGGCTGCCCGTCCAGGGGGTCCAACGCGGGACCCGCGTCAACAGCTACGGCGCCACGCCGCCGCAAAGCATGGCAGTTCATGGCAGAACGTGGGTGAGATATCCGGTTTGTAGCCAAACCCTGGGTGAGGGGTCGGTCACAGCCGGTACGTTCGGGCCTCGCCGGACCGGTGCGGGAACACGGCGCAAGGTCAACCGGTCCGGGCCGTGACGCCCCGCGGGGGTCCGGCACCAGCGTCACGAGAGGTTCCGGCCATGGCGTCGTCACCGAGGCCCTCCCAGGGAGCGTCGACCGGGCGGGTCCCCCCACCGGACCCGCCGCCCCCGCCATCCCCACTCCAGGTACCGGCGCTCCAAGTACCGGCGCCCCCGCTCCCGGCGCCCCGGGCGAACGCGGTCTTCCGCGAGTTGCGCGGGGCCAGGTCCCCCGGGGAGTTCGCGGCGGCGGTGCGTCGGGCGGCCCGGGAGATCGGGGAGCGGGTCAGCTGTGACGCCCGCTACATCGGTCGGGTGGAGGCGGGGGAGATCCGCTGCCCCAACTACGCGTACGAGCGGGTGTTCCTGCACATGTTCCCGGGGCGCACCCTCGCCGATCTGGGCTTCGCGCCCAGATCGGCGGTCCGCGGCCGGAGCTCGCGGGGCATCCCGGCACCGCGCACGACACCCCCCGCACCCGCCCCGCCCGCCGGGCCGGCTGAGCCCGGTGAGCACACGGCCGGCCCCGGCCCCGGTGGGCCCACGGCCCCGGACGAGCCCGTACAGAGGTCCGCGCCCCGCGCGACCCGGAACCACGAGGAGAGCGACGTGCGGCGTCGCGCGTTCATGACCGGCTGCCCGGTCACGGTGGCTGCGTCACTCGGGTCACGGAGTGTGCTGGCACCCCTGACCCTGCCCGCCCCCACCGGGAGCGGGCCGGGACGCGCCGGAGCCGCCGAGGCGGAGGCGGTGGAGGAGGCGGTGCGACGCATCCGGGTCCTGGACGACCGGCACGGGGCGGACGGCCTCTACCGACGGGCGGCCGTCCCGCTGCGGACCGCCTTCGAACTGCTCGACGCGGCCACCGCCCGGCAGTCGACCGCCGACCGGCTGCACGCGGGGGCGGGCGAGCTGGCCATCTCGGTGGGCTGGCTGGCGCACGACTCGGGCCGGTTCGCCGACGCCCGCTCGCACTACGCGGAGGCCCTGGCGACCGCCCGGACGTGCGGGGACGCCGGGGTGGAGGCGCACGCGTTCTGCAACTCGGCGTTCCTCGCCCGGGACGCGGGCCGCCCCCGCGAGGCGGTGCGCGCGGCCCAGGCGGCGCAGCGGGCGGCCCGGGGGCTCGGCTCGTCCCGGCTGCTGTCCCTGGTGACGCTGCGGGAGGCGGGCGGCTGGGCCGGACTCGGCGACCGCACCGGCTGCACCCGGGCCTTGGCGCGGGCCCAGGCCCTGTTCGAGCGGGGCGCCTCGGACGACGACCCCGAGTGGATGTCGTTCTACGGCGAGGCGGAGCTGGCGGGGCTGGAGGCACAGTGCTGGTCGGCGCTCGGGGAGTGGTCCCGGGCGGCCCGGCACGCGGAGCGCGCGGTGGCGCTCCAGGACCCGCACTTCACCCGGAACACCGCGCTGTACACCGCGGAGCTCGCGGACGACCTCGCCCGCGCGGGGCGGCCCGGCGAGGCGGCGGCAGCCGGGCAGCGGCTGATCTCCCTGCTGGACGAGGTGCAGTCCTCGCGCATCGAGTCGATGTTGGCGACCACGGCACGAGTCCTGCTGCCGCACCGCGCGTCGACGGAGGTCGGCGGCTTCCTGGAGCGGTACGCGGCGATGCCGAGGCCCACCTGAGCCGCCCCTCCCCCGCCGAGTGGCGGGAGGGGGGCCACCGGGTGAACGGCGAGGCAACCGGTCGGGCGGTCCGTGCGTCTTCGGTGACCGGGATCGTCTGCCCTCAGGGAGTCGATCGACACCGTAAGGTGGGCGGGCGGCCACGGCTGCTGCACGGAGTGAGGAGATCTTGGATGCCGAAGCGTGAACCGTCCGATAGCGGGACGGCGACCGGGACGGTACCGGGTCGGGCCCCCGTGCACCGGATCCGCTGGTGGACCGAATTGCCGCTGGTGCTCCTCGTCTACGGGGCGTACTCCGGGGGCCGGCTCCTCGCCCGCGGTGACGTGGGCACCGCCGTCGACCACGGGCTGGCGATACTCCGGGCCGAGAAGGCACTCTGGATGAACGCCGAGCACCCGCTCAACCGGCTGTTCACCGACCACACCTGGATCGGGGTCCCGGCCGACTTCTGGTACGCGTCCCTGCACTACGTGGTGACGCCGGCCGTGCTGATCTGGGTGTTCCGGTCCCATCGGGTCCACTACCGGGCGGCCCGCAGCTGGCTGCTGATATCCACCTTCATCGGACTCATCGGCTTCACGCTGTTCCCCACCTGTCCGCCGCGCCTGCTCGAAGCGAGCCACGGGTTCGTCGACACCATGGCCCAGTACAGCTCCTACGGCTGGTGGGGCGCGGAGGCCAGCGCCCCGCGCGGTCTGGGCGGCATGACCAACCAGTACGCGGCGATGCCGTCCCTGCACGTCGGCTGGGCCCTGTGGTGCGGGGTGCTGCTGTGGAAGTACGGACGGGGCCCGCTGCTGCGGACGGCGGCGGTCGCGTACCCGCTGATCACGGTCATCGTGGTGATGGGCACCGCCAACCACTACTTCTTCGACGCGGTCGCCGGCGCCGCGGTGATGGGCCTCGGGCTGCTGCTGACCAAGCCCGCGCTGCGGTTCGCGGAGCGACTGCGCGCCCGGTACGCGGGCGTGCGCCGGGCCGCCGTCGACGCGGACCCGACGGCCGGGGGTTCCCCGATTGTCGGTGGCGAGTGCCAGACTGCCGCGGGTGAGCGAATTCCCCGACAGCGCAAGCAGTCCGCCGAGGCCGCAGAACAGGGTCCCCGTCCCTCCGACGCGGGGGACAGCACTCCGGCACCGGCTCGCTGAGCTGCGCGGCCCCGCCCCCGCCCAGGCCATGGACGCGCGTTCGCTGGCGGCCCTCGCCGTGAACCCGGGGTGCGGGCGCAGGGCGCTCCTCGACGGGGCGGGCGTGCACAAGGGGCAGGTCGCCGCGAAGCTCGGGGCGCCCGCCGTCGCCGGCCAGTCGCAGTTCGCGATCGTACGGGGGCACGCCTTCGAGGCCCGGGTCAAGGGCGACGGCGGCGCCGAACTGCTGCGGCTGGCCCACGAACGGCTGGACCCGACCGCCCCCGCGCCCGTGGCCGGCGAGGCCCGGGTGCCGGTACCGAGTACGGGGGGCGGGGCGCAGGCCCGGGTGGCGCGGACCTCGCTGGCGCTGCGCGAGGCGGCCCTGGCCCGGGGTGCGTGGACCCTGCTCGACCATCCGATGCTGGCGCTGGACGTGGCGGGGACCCCGGCGTTCCTGGAACCCGACGCGGTCGTCGTCCACCCCGACGGGCGGTGGTCCGTGGTGGAGATCAAGTCGTTCCCGATGGTCGACGGTTCGGCGGAGCCGTCGAAGGTCGGCGCGGCGGCCCGGCAGGCCGCCGTCTACCTGCTGGCCCTGGAACAGGTCGCCGCCCGTCTCGCACCAGCGCCCGGGGTCAGCCGGTTCGCGCTGCTGGTGTGCCCGAAGGACTTCTCGAACCTGCCCGCGGCAGCCGCCGTGGACCTACGCAAACAGGTATCGGTGACCCGCCGTCAGCTCTCCCGGCTGACCCGGGTCGAGGACATCGCCCGGCAGCTCCCGCCCGGGGCCACCTTCGACGTGGAGCAGGACCGCGAGGCGCTGCACGCGGCCGTCGAGGCGGTGCCCGCGGCGTACGCGCCCGAATGCCTGTCGGCGTGCGAGCTGGCGTTCCACTGCCGGGGCCGCGCCCGGGAGGCCGGCGCGGTGACCGCGCTCGGCCGCTCGCTGCGGGGCGAGCTGGGCGGGCTCACCACCGTCGCGGACGTGCTCGCCGCGGCCTCGGGCCGGTGCGGTGACCCGTCGGACCCGGCCGTCGCGGCACTGCGGCGGGCGTCGGCGCTGCGGGCGGAGGCGCTGGGCGCCGCCACGGTCCCGGTGGGCACCACGGAGGCCGCCCGGTGCTGAGCGCGTACGTCACCACCCCGTACGTCGTCCCGGCGCGGACGGGGGGCGCGGCATGTCGTTGATCGGTCAGCTGGCCCGGCTGGAGGCGGTCCGCAGCGGGCGGGCCCAGCCGCAGGCCACCGTGCGCCACCGGCATCTGTCGCAGCGGCCCCTCGTCCTCGTCCCGCTGACCACCGCCGGTGAGGCGGGTGCTCCGCTCGCCGCCCTGGTGGGCACGGAGCGCACGGCGCCGCGGGTGCTGTTCGTGGCGCAGCCCCGGGACCGCGAGCTGCGGTCCGCGTTCCTCGCCGCCCTCGCCGAGGTGGTGCTCCCGTACGTCGAGGACCACACCGGTGCGGTGGAGGCGGCCGAACGCTCCGAGACCGACCCGGAGACCGGCAAGCGGGTCAAGGTCGAGGTGGAGCTCTGTGCGGACGCCCCGCAGATCATCGTGCCGAGCCGGGGCGGCGTGGACTTCGTCCGGCTGCTGGGCCGGTCGATGCGGTTTAGGCGGACGGTCGAGCAGGACCCCGAGGCCCCCTATCCGGCGCCGCCCCGGGTGCCGTTGCTGGGCCGTTGGCTGACGCACTTCGGGGAGCGGGCCCGGGTGCCCGGGTCCTCGCTGCTGCTGGCGATGACGGACCTGCTGTCGCGGCACTGGGCGACGGGGCAGTCCTCGGTGGAGGACCAGCACCTGGGGGCGCTGCTGGCGTGGCTGGAGGCGCCCGAGGGCACCTCGGGCGAGCGGGCGGCGCTCCGCGCCGAGCTGGCCCGGGACGCCGAGGGGCAGTTGTGGCACCCGCCGGCCGGCCCGGCGACGGACCCCGCCTTCGACAACAAGCTGCTGGCGCCCGCGATCGAACGCCACGACCGGGCGCGGACCGCGTTGGCCGCGGCCGAGGACGGCATCGAGGCGGACGCCCGGCTCGGTGCGCTCACCGAGGCCGAACGGGAGCTGCGCGCCCTGGTGGTGAGCCGGACCCGGCCGACCTGGGACGCGGTGTGGCGGGGCCTGGACCTGCTGTGCACGCTGCCGGAGGGGGCGCGGGTCGAGGAGCGCTGGACCCGCGACCGCTGGTCGTTCACCGGGCACCGGGACCGGGTCCTGGCGGGCGAGCCCCCGCAGCCGCGGCGCGACGACGCGGTGACCGCCGCGAACAAACTGGCGGCCCGGGAACGCGAACAGGCCCGGTTGGACGCCCAGGAGGCCCTGGACGACCCGTTGGTGATGGCGGGGCGCCGGCTGGCCGGGGAGGCATTCGTGGGCGAGGTGGTCGAGACGGTGCTGGAGTACAGCGACGGCAGGCGGCCGAGCCCGCGCCCGCTGGTCACGGTGCGCACCGAGGACCGGCCGCACCTCGCGGAGGGCGTCAAGGCGTTCCGCTCCCTCGGCGGCAAACCGCAGACGGCCCGGTTCGTCGGGTACGCGGAGCCGCCCGGGGCTGCGGACGGGGCGGACGGCACCGCGGGCCCCGTCACCCTGGTGCTGCGGATCACCGACCGGATGGGGCGGGGCAAGGAGCCCGAGCCCGGTTCCGTACCGGAGAAGGGCGACCGGCTGTGCTGGACCCTCTTCGAACACGACCAGCGCGGCGGCCCGCAACTGCCCGAACCCGAGGCGACCCCGTGGACCCACGGCGGCCCGCCGGGCGAGGCCGTCCCCGAACGGCCCGATCCGGTGACCGGAGAGGACATCCTGTGAACCCGACCACCGTCCCCGACGCCCTCGGCGACCCGGGTGCCGCGGCGACCCGCGCCACAGAGGCGATCCTCGGCGACACCCTGCGCGGGGCGCACCGCGGAGTCGTGGTGGACTCGCCGCCCGGCGCCGGCAAGTCCACGCTGGTGGTGCGCGCCGCCCTGGAACTCGTCGCCGCCGGACGTCCGCTGATGGTCGTGGCACAGACCAACGCCCAGGTGGACGACCTGGTGCTGCGGCTCGCCGAGAAGGCACCGGACGTGCCGGTGGGCCGGCTGCACAGCAGTGACCCCGACGCCTACGACAAGGCGCTCGACGCGCTGCCCCAGGTGAAGACCTCGACGAAGGCGGCGGAGCTCGCGGGCTTCGACGTGGTGATCTCGACGGCCGCCAAGTGGGCCCACGTCAAGGGCGTGGAGCCGTGGGGGCACGCGATCGTCGACGAGGCGTACCAGATGCGCTCGGACGGGCTGCTGGCCGTGGCGAACCTCTTCGAGCGAGCGTTGTTCGTGGGCGACCCGGGGCAGTTGGACCCGTTCGCGATCGTCGGCGCCGAGCAGTGGGCCGGGCTGTCGTACGACCCGTCGGCGAGTGCGGTGAGCACGCTGCTGGCCCACAATCCGGAGCTTCCGCAGCACCGGCTGCCGGTGTCCTGGCGGCTGCCCGCCTCGGCCGCGCCGCTGGTGTCCTCGGCGTTCTACCCGTACACGCCTTTCCGCAGCGGGACGGGTCCCGGGGACCGCACCCTCGGCTTCGGCGTCGCCTCGGACGGTTCGGGCCCCGACCGGGTCATCGACGAGGCCGCCGCGTCCGGCTGGGGGCTGCTGGAGCTGCCCCCTCGGCATACCCCGCGCACCGATCCGGAGGCGGTGCGCGCGGTGGCCGTGGTGGTGCGCCGTCTCCTCGACCGGGGCGGGGCGACGGTCTCGGAGCGGGGGCCCGAGCCGGTGCCGTTGACGGCCGGGCGGATCGCGGTGGGCACCGCGCACCGCGACCAAGCCGCCGCCGTCCGGGCGGCGCTGACCGCGCTGGGGGTCACCGGGGTCACGGTGGACACCGCCAACCGGCTCCAGGGACGTGAGTACGACGTCACCGTGGTGCTGCACCCGCTCTCCGGCCGGCCGGACGCGACGGCGTTCCACCTGGAGACCGGTCGGCTGTGCGTGCTGGCCTCACGGCACCGGCACGCATGCATCGTGGTCTGCCGGGGCGGGGTCACGGAGCTCCTGGACGACCACCCGTCGACCGAGCCGGTGCAACTGGGCGTCACCCTGAAGTTCCCCGACGGGTGGGACGCCATGATGACGACCTGGGACCACCTGTCCCACCACCGCGTCACCTGGACCCCCACGCCCTGACCGGCCGCGCCCCGACCCCGTCACCTCTCGCGGTCTTGCGGGGCGGGGGACAATGGGAGGCGGTCCCGTTCGGAGAGGTACGAGGAGGCAGCACGATGTCGGAGTCCGAGCCCGCGTCCGCCGAACGACGGATGCGGCCCGCCCCGCTGCTGTTCGAGCCCACGACCGCTGCGGAGGACCCCGAGCACTTCTTCGAGCTGGAGTCCATCGAGGACCCCCGGCAGTTGTTGGCCCGGGCGACGGAGCTGACGCATGCGTTCCGTGCGGCCACCGACCGGTCCATGGAGTTCCAGGCGATCGCCGCGGCTCGGCTCGCCGATCCGCGGCGGTTCGACCGGCTGACCGCGGCGGCGATCGCCGAGCGGGCGGAGTGGACCGAGGAGTACGCGCTGAAGATGGTCGAGTACGGGCGGGATCTGCTGCGCGCGGCTCGGCCCGACCAGTACTGATCGGGCCGGGGGCTGTTCGGTGCGGTGCGCTGCGGTTGCCCGCGCAGTTCCCCGCGCCCCTCCGGTACGTCCACCTGGCGGTGCGCTGTTCTACCCGGTGCGCTGCTGTTTCGCGCAGTTCCCCGCGCCCCTATCGGTGCATCCCGCCGTGGGTGCGCTGTTCGGTCGGCGTGCGCCATGGCGCTGCGCAGTTCCCCGCGCCCCTTGGGTGCGAACCGCTGGGCCTGCGTGGTCCTGCGCGGTGCGCTGCCGTCATCCGCGCAGTTCCCCGCGCCCCTGACGGGGCGCCGCTGTGGCACGGGGGTCGGGAGTCGCCCCGGTAGGGGCGCGGGGAACTGCGCAACACTGGGGCGCACGTCCGCAGGACAACGCACCCCGGGTGGACGCACCCGCAGGGACAACGCACCGCCAGGTGGACGCACCTGATAGGGGGCGCGGGGAACTGCGCGAAACACACCGCGTACCGCGCAGGGCAGCGCACCGCCAGGTGGACGTACCGGAGGGGCGCGGGGAACGGCGCGGGCAACCGCAGCGCACCGCACCGCACAGCCCCCCGCAGGGACAACGCACAGCCTCGCCACGGGCCGGCCACCCCGTCACGATTCCGCAAGGTTTCCGGTCATATGCCGGGCGGGCAAGATACTCCACTCGGAGTCTCCCTGTCCCGAGTTCCGGCAACTCAGGGAAACCGTATCCTCACCCCGGGTACACATGGCTGCCATGAGCCCCCACCCCCGCACCCCCGGCCTACTCGAAGCCGACTCGCTCCGCGGCGACGCCAGCGACGTCACCGCGGACGGCGCTGCTTGGCTCGCCTCAGCAGGAACGTATCCGCAGGACACCCTCGCCCGCTGGGCCGACCGGCCCGCCGCCCCGCTGGTCCTGCCCTGCGGCACGGCCTTCGACGTGGTCAACACCACCGCACTGTTCGGGCGGGCACTCCTGGACCGACTGTGGGGCGAGGGCCCCGGCTCCGGCCCCGTCGCGAGCCACCGGGGGCGCACCCTGCTGTTCGTCGCCCCGGGCACCGCCCACCGGCTGCCCGCCCTGCTGCGCTGGGAGGAGTGGGGCGCGGGCCGCGGCACGGTCCCCCCGCTGCTGTGTCACGGAACCGGGGACGCGGTGACCGTCCCGCCGCTCACCCCCGCCCCCACCGCCACGGGCCCCTCGGGCCCCGGATCGCGCTGGGTCGTGGCGCCGGACACCCGACGCCCCTGGTTGCCTGGCCCCGAGGTCCTGCTCTGGGCCTGCGTCCGGGCCGTGCGCAGCGCCACCCGGACGGCCCCACGGGTATCGATTTCTCCCGGCCCGGATCAGGGTGCTAAGGTCTACGACGTCAGCAGGCGCCGCTAGCTCAGTTGGTTAGAGCAGCTGACTCTTAATCAGCGGGTCCGGGGTTCGAGTCCCTGGCGGCGCACAGACAGCAGGAGCCCTTCGCAACAGCGGAGGGCTCTTCGCACGTCCGGGGTCAGCCCGTGGAGATCCGTACCGTCCACTCCCCCGCCGGCGTGCGCTCCCCCACCTCCACCCGCACCGGCAACCGTTCGCCGGTGACCGTCAGCCCCTCCCCCGCCCCGAGCGGCGCATCGGCGAGCGGCGGGTACACCGAGCGCTCCCCGCAGGCGTCCGACCCGGGGTGCCCGTCGACCACCCGCACCGGCCCCGCCCCGGACGCCTTGGCGCTGGCCACCCGGTACACCAGCACCCCTTCCGTGCAGGTCGACCGGTCGTTGCCGACCGCTCCCCGGGCCTCCACCGCGATCGCGCTGGTGCGGCCCGTCCGGACGACGGCGAGCTTCGTCCCGTACCCCGGTCCGGTCGCCCGCACCGGCCCGGCACCCGGGAGCACCACCCGCGCCACGGGACCCACCACCGCCCCGACCCCGTCCGGCGCCCGCCCGTCCGCGTTCGGGCCGATCGGGGCCCCGTCACCGCTCGTCCCCGGCTCGGCCGCCGGCACCACCGAGACCGGTTCCAGGGTCAGCCGCACCTCCCCCCGCCCCTCCACGCACACCACCTGCCCGGGTTCGAGCCACCCCAGCTTCCACTTGTGCCAGGCGAAGAAGTCGGGGGCCAGACCGAACTGGCTGCCCATCACGTCCCAGTCGCCGACGTGCGTGTCCCAGTCCCCCTCGCCGTCCTTCGGGCGGTGGTAGAGGTCCGGCAGGTCGAAGACGTGGCCGGTCTCGTGGGCGAGGACGTTGCGGTCCGGCGGGTGGCGCTCGAAGACGGTGACGATCCGCCGCAGCTCCGCGCCGTCCACGCGCAGCGGCCGGTCGAAGTTGACGACCTTGGTGGCGTCCGAGTCGACGCCCGGCGCGTCCGGATCGGCGACGAAGTACACGAGGTCGTACGCACCGAAGTCGACGTGCGGATCGGCCGCCGTCACCGCGTCCCGCAGATAGGCGGTGCGGTGCTCGGCGTCCCAGTCCCGCTCTATGGCGTACGCGGTGGAGGGCCGCGGCATGGTGATCCAGTCCTCGCGCGGGTGCGGGCGCAGCGTGAAGCGCCCGTACGACGCCCGCCGGTAGAAGCGGTCCGTCGCCGGGAAGTAGTCGGCGGCCAACTCACCCGGCGAGGTCAACGGCCGGGCGTCCGGGAAGGCCAGGAAGACCATCAGCGCGTCGAGGCGGCGCCCGGGCCGCGGATAGGCCGCGTTCCAGGTGTCGAGCCCCTCCGAGTGGTGCACCTCAGTGCGCTCCAGTACACAGGAACCGGCCAACGACTCGGCCACGGCCGGCCCCGCCACCAAAGAGGTGGCCGCGAGGGCGGCGAGGGAGGTGGCCGCGGCCGTGCCGCGCGCCCAGGAGCGCCCGCGCCGGACCCCCCGGGCACCACCGGTACGGGACTGAGGGGGCACGACGACCTCCGGGGACGGCAGCGGACACCGCCCCCACCCTCATCCGAATGATCCCTTTACGCCCTGTTTGAGACGTCCGGTTGGGTGAGGAAGGACCGGAAGTCGACCGTTGACGGCCGTCCGCGCGGTCACCGAACGTCAGGTCCGTGCCCGGGCGCGGGAGCGCCACGACGGGGCGACCGCCCACCCGGCGCACTCCGGTGCGCCCCGGAGTGTGGGTGGCTCGCTACCCGGAGCAACCTCTATGATCGGCCTGTTTTTCCGCGTGATTCCGGCCGAAGCAGTCTCGTCCGGGCGTTCGGCCCCGCACCGGCCGGGCAGTGTCCCGGTGTACGACCAGGCACGACGGCAACGACGCACTGCGGGAGTGAGCGGTGAGCGGAACGTCCGAAGGTCCGACGCCCACGGCGGACCTGGTCCCCCCGGCCACCACCGAAGGCCCCCCGAAGCCCCCCGTCCACCGCGGCAACGGCTCCGCAGCGGGCGAGCCCTACCGGGCCGCGTTCGACCGGGCGCCCCTCGCGATGGCCGCGATCGGCCCGGACGGCATCGTGATCACCGCGAACGACGCCTTCCGCGCCTTGTTCGTCCCGCCCGCCGGCCCCGACGGCAAACGCGGCACGGGGCCCGTCGGGCGCCCCGCCGCGGACCTGGTGGACCTCGGCTCCGACGCCCGGACCCGGCAGGGCTACCAGGAGGTGCTGCGCGGCCAGCGGGACCGACTGCGGTGCAGCAGGAGGATCAAGCACCCCGACGGGCACGCCATGTGGGCGCGGATCACCGTCTCCCCGCTGCCCGACCCGGCGGGCCCCGCCGCCGCCGCCCTGCTCTCGGTCTCCGACATCAGCGCCCGCCGGGAGCTCCAGGCCCGGCTGCGGCACCTCCAGATGCACGACCCGGTGACCCGACTGCCCAACCGGACGCTGTTCTTCGAACGGCTCTCCGGAGCGCTGGAGACCAGTTCCTTCGACGACACCGGCACCGGCCGGATCGGTCTGTGCTATCTGGACCTCGACGGGTTCAAGGCCGTGAACGACACCCTCGGGCACCGGATCGGTGACCGGCTGCTCGCAGCCGTCGCCGAACGGCTGACGCGCTGCGCCGACGAGGCGGGCTCGGCACGTGCCACCACCCCGCTGGCCGCCCGACTCGGCGGGGACGAGTTCGCCCTGCTGGTCGAGGACTCGACGGGCACCGAACAACTCGCGGACCTCGCCGGCACCCTCCTGCGGACCCTCCAGGAACCGTTCGACATCGCCGGCCAGCGGCTCTCCCTGTCCGCCTCGATCGGCGTGGTGGAGCGGCACGCCGCCGGCACCACGGCGACCGGGCTGATGCAGGCGGCCGACACCACCCTGTACTGGGCGAAGGCCGACGGCAAGGCCCGTTGGACGCTGTTCGACCCGGAGCGCAACGCCCACCGGATGACCCGTCAGGCCCTCGCCTCCTCGCTGCGCCCCGCACTGGAACGCGAGGAGTTCGTCCTGGAGTACCAACCCCTCGTCGAACTCGGCGACGGCACGCTGCGCGGGGTCGAGGCGCTGGTGCGCTGGGAGCACCCGCAGTTCGGGACGCTGACGCCGAACCGGTTCATCGGGCTCGCCGAGGAGGACGGTTCGATCGTGCAGCTGGGCCGCTGGGTGCTGCGCACCGCCTGCCGCCAGGCCCGGCGCTGGCAGCTCGACCACCCCGGGGCCGAGCCGGTGTTCGTGAGCGTGAACGTGGCGGTGCGCCAGGTGTGGGACTCGGACCTGGTGGCGGACGTCGACGCGATCCTCACCGAGACGGGCCTCGACGCCCGGCTGCTGCAACTGGAGCTGACCGAGTCCGCGGTGATGGGCTCGGCCGGTCGGCCGCTCCAGGCGCTCCAGGCGCTCAGCGACATGGGGGTGCGCATCGCGATCGACGACTTCGGCACCGGGTACTCCAACCTCGCCTACCTCAGCCGGCTGCCGGTGTCGACGCTCAAGCTGGACGGCTCCTTCGTCCGCGGTTTCCGCTACGAGGACGGGGCGCACCCCAATCCGGCGGACGAGGTGATCGTCGAGACCCTGATCCAGCTCGCGCACCGGCTCGGCCTCACGGTGACCGCGGAGTGCGTGGAGACCGCGGGGCAGGCGGAGCGGTTGCGGCGGATCGGCTGCGACACGGGGCAGGGGTGGCTGTACTCCCGGCCGGTGGCCCCGGACCGCATCCCCCCGCTCCTGGTCACCCGCCCGGTCGGCCCCCCGAGCCGGTAACGGCGGGCGCTCCTGCGCGCCTCTCTGCGCCGGGCCTTCACGCCGCGCACGCCCCGCCCGCCCGGGGAGACTAGCCGCGTCATCTTCGTCGGAAGGTCAGGAGTACCCCGTGAGCGATGCGCCCGTGCTACGGACGAACATCGGAGGGCGGATGGTGGACCTGCCCGCCAGCCTGGACGGCATCCGGGCCGCCCTGCCGGCGGACCAGCGGGACACGTTCGACCGGGAGATCGGATCGGCTCCGATCATCGACGTCCCCCTCATCGCCGCGCGCTGGTCCCTGCCCCAGGAGGCCCAGGACGAGGAGGAGGCGATGCTCCAACGGCTGAGGAACGGCGACTTCGGCGGCTTCACCGGCCTGGACGGGTCCACGGAGGCCAGCCGGTGAGCCCGGGGCCCTACCGCGTGCAGTACTCGAACGTGGCACGCGCGTCCGTGGAGGCCCTCCCGGCGAAAGTTCGTCGGCCCTTCGACTCGGACGTCCAAAGACTCGCGGCCGACCCGTACGGCATGGGGTCGAAGGCCATCAAGGAACAGGACTACCGGCAGGCGTTGGCGGGCGGCTGCATCGTCTCCTACTACGTCTCGACCACGGTCCGGATCGTGTCCGTCACCCGAGTCCAGGGACCCCCCTGAACTCCTCGTAGGAGTTCAGGGTCGTGGTCAGCCCACGGCCACGGATCGGCTCCACAGCTCCTCGGCGTGCTCCGCGAACCGGTCGAACATCCCGCCCTCGCTCTGGTGACGGGTGACCGCGATGCCTCCGATCACGGCGTCCCGACGGTCCCGGCTGCCCAGGACCGCACTGGAGCCACAGCCGTACGGAGCGCGCGCGATCGCTGCGACGTCGGCGTCGAACGTCTTGCGGGCCGCGGGAGGAAGCGCGTTCCGGCCGGCCTGGGCCACGTCCGCATAGGCGATGCGGTAGCTCATTCGGCGCTCCGGTACTCGTCGTCACCGAGGTCCTCGACGAACGTGACCTGAGAGAGGTCACCGGACCGGACGCGGTCGAGCAGCGCCTCCTCGGCCGCG
>NZ_JBHWIQ010000004.1:156038-206656 GCF_042732055.1 Streptomyces sp. NPDC059816 | reverse complement strand
ACCCCGCGGATCGTGGCGGGCACCCGTACCGGTCCACCCGTCATGTACGTGGTCAAGTGATCGCCCGACGCGGTCATCCGACTGCCTCCGTAGCTGGGGGGCCTGGCTGTCCTGCGTCATCGTGGGAGTTCGAGGGTCGTGGTCAGCTGATGACCACGGACCGGCTCCACAGTTCCTCGGCGTGCTCCGCGAACCGGTCGAACATCCCGCCCTCGCTCTGGTGACGCAGGTGCAGCAGGGGCGAGTCATGGCCCACTAGGCGCGCCAGATGGGGCGTCACGAGCGCGTCCGAGTCCATGCGGAACACGCTCAGGCCGACGTGGTTCACCGCGTCCTCCGGAGCGCTGTAGCGCGCTTCCAGGCCCTCCACCTGCCCTATCTTGGCGAGTTCGCCCAGGGTGATGCGGACACGGGCCGACACCGTGAGGGTCGCGTCCTCGACGGCCTCACGCTGCCGGGTCACCTCCCCGCCAGGTGCTCCCAGCAGGAACCGGACCCTGACCCCGGTCTCCGCCTTGTGGCGCAGGGTGTCGGCGAACGCGGGAACCTGCGTCCAGAGGAAGTAGTTCGTGTACCCGGCGAAGAACAGCTCTTGGGTCGCCCCGGTGATCAGGTCGGCCCACACGGTGGACGGGCAGGCGGACCGGTACGGGTAACTATGGATGATCTCCCGGTCGAAGCCGGTCTTGATCTTCTCCTTGACTGCCTGCGGCCACAACATGTCTGCATCCACTCCCAGGGCTCGGGCAGGGGCTTCGCCATGGCGTACGGGCGACCGCGCTGCCTCATCTGCGGTCAGAAGCCCGTGACGCGGACGACGGTCACCGTCACCACGCTGGGGCTCACCTCGGGCCAGGTCCGCGTAGGCGATGCGGTACTCATTCGACGCTCCGGTACTCGTCGTCACCGAGGTCCTCGACGAACGTGACCTGAGAGAGGTCACCGGACCGGACGCGGTCGAGCAGCGCCTCCTCGGCCGCGTCGTGCTCGGTGGGGATGTTCATCGCCCACCGGACCAGCGTGAACGGGAGTTGGTCGGCCGGAGCGTCCTCGATCTCCGCGACGAACCGGGCCCGCAGCTCCTCGGGCAGGGCCTCGCGAACCCCGCGGATCGTGGCGGGCACCCGTACCGGTCCACCCGTCATGTACGTGGTCAAGTGATCGCCCGACGCGGTCATCCGACTGCCTCCGTAGCTGCGGGGCGGCTGTACCTCGGTCATCGTAGGAGTCCGAGGACCGGGCATCAGGCCCGTGGGCCCGGCGCGCGGGAGCGGGGAGCGGCGCGCCGGGCCCCGTACGCACCGTACGGGCGTCGGGTCAGGCGGACGGCAGGTCGTAGGCGTCGGCGATCAGTTCGTAGGAGCGGAGCCGAGCCGCACCGCTGTGCGCGTTCGCGACGAGCATCAACTCGTCCGCGCCGGTGCGCTTGTGGAGCTCGTCCAGGCCCGCCCGGACCTGGTCCGGCGTGCCGTGCACCACGTCCGCGTTCCAGGTGTCGACGAACTCGCGCTCCATCGGCGTGAACGGGTGGCGCTCCGCCTCCTCGGGGGTGGGCACCAGACCCGGACGGCCGCTGCGCAGCCGGAGCATGCTCAGCGCCGCGGTCATGACCTGGCGGCGCGCCTCGCGCTCCTCGTCCGCGGCGAGGGCGGCGACGCCGATCAGGGCGTACGGGGCGGCCAGCAGCGCCGAGGGCCGGAACGAGTCCCGGTACAGGTCCAGTGCGGGGACCGTGTTGCGGGCCGAGAAGTGGTGGGCGAACGCGAACGGCAGTCCGAGCGAGCCGGCGAGGCGGGCGCTGAAGCCGGAGGAGCCGAGCAGCCAGACCGTCGGCCGGTGCGGGGACTGCACCCCGCCGGGCGAGGTGGCCTGCACGGGACCCGGCACGGCGTGGACGCGGGTGTACGGGTGGCCCGGCGGGAAGTCGTCGTCGAGGAACCGGATGAGCTCGGCGGCCTGCTGGGGGAAGTCGTCGGCGCCCTCGCCCGGCCGGTCGGTGCGGCGCAGGGCCGCCGCCGTGGCGCCGTCCGTACCGGGGGCGCGCCCGAGGCCGAGGTCGATGCGGCCCGGGGCCAGGGCCTCCAGGGTGCCGAACTGTTCGGCGATCACCAGCGGCGCGTGGTTGGGCAGCATCACCCCGCCCGAGCCCAGCCGGATGCGGCGGGTGTGCGCGGCGAGATGGGAGAGGATCACCGCCGGGGACGAGGAGGCCACCCCGGGCATGGAGTGGTGCTCGGCGACCCAGTAGCGGTGGAAGCCGCGCCGTTCGGTGCTGCGGGCGAGTTCCACGCTGGTGCGCAGCGCTTCGGACGCGGTGTGTCCGGCGCCGACGGTGACCAGGTCGAGCACGGACAGCGGGACGGGGGCCGTACCGTGTCGGACGCCGATGACGCCCTCCGCGCGGGCGGGGTCCCGCTCCTGCCCCTGCTGTCCCTCGGGCCCTTCGTGCGCGTGTCCGCCGTCGCTCGCCGCCACTGCCACCGTGTCGCCCTCCCGCTCCTCGGGGCCGCGTGCGGGCAGCCCTCGTCGTCGTGTCGTCGTCTCGACAGTGAGCAGAACAGGAGGGGGACTCCGGTTGTTCCCGCCGGTTCCGTTCCGGTGGTTCCGTTCCGGTGGCCGTCGCGGGTCAGACCGCGTACTTCCAGACCACCAGCATGTGCGCCCCGTACCAGGAACCGAACACCGCTCCCGCGGACAGCACCAGGACCAGTCGGCGCCGGGGCAGCCGGCCGAGCGCTACGGCCAGCGGCACCAGCAAGAGCAGCGCGGGCACCAGCAGCCGCAGCTTGGAGTGGTAGAAGTTCGACTGCCCCAGGGTCATCACCAGCATCGCCGTTCCGTAGACGAGCAGCGGCGGCCAGGCTCCCCGGCGCCAGGCCAGGGCGGTGAGCGCGCAGGCCGCGACGAGCAGGAACGCGGTGCTCAACGGCACCCAGCCGTCGCCCCGGGCCAGGGTGTCGGTGAGGAAGTCGACGGTGGCGGCGCCGCTGTCCCAGTGGGTGCCCCAGCCGGCCTCCTGGATGACGAACCAGCCGTCGAGCTGCCCGGTGCGCTCGGCCACCCACAGCAGGTAGGCCGGTGTCCCGGTGCAGGCCAGGACCAGCCCGGCCAGCGGGCGCCAGCCGAGGCGTCGGGTGCGCACGACCTCGCCCAGCACGGCGACCGCCAGGGCCAGCGCCAGGGCTCCGGCGGCCGGTCGGGTCAGCCCGGCGAGCAGTCCGAGGGCGCCGGCCGCGAGCCAGTTGCCCCGGCGGGCGGCGAGCAGGGCGCCGGCCGCCAACGCCAGGAACAGCGCCTCGCTGTACGCCATGACGAGGGCCACCGCCATCGGCTGCGCCACCGCGACGAGGACGAGGGTGACGTCCGCGGTCCGCCGCCCGTACAGCGAAGTGACCAGGGCGTGTACCGCGAACAGCGCACCGAGGAAGGCCAGGTGGGCCACGAGCAGCGCCGCGGCGTCCACGTCGAGGCCGGTCGTCCGGTGCAGGGTCCGGACGAGGAGGGGGTAGAGCGGGAAGAACGCGAGGTTGTTGCCGAGCGGTTCGCCGTCCGCGCCGTAGGCGATCTCGTCGGGGTAGCCGTCGGCGGCTATCTCCGCGTAGAGCTGCCCGTCCCAGGAGAGCAACCGTTCGCGGACGCCGGCGCCGGGGATGGCGGAGGTGAGCGTGAACAGGGCGGTGAGGTGGGCGGCGGTGGCCGCGGCGTACACGGCGAGGACGGTTCGGACCGTGCGGCGCCGCGCTTCGGTCGAGGACAGCGGGCCGGTGGCACTCGCGGCGGTCCGGTCACCGGAGGCGGGGTCGGGGTCGGGGGTGGACGGCGGGAGGCTGGTGCGCGGTCGGAGGGGAGACGGCAGGATGGCCCTGGGTATTCGGGGGCGGGTGTCTGCGGCCATCTTGGGGTCTCCTCGCGGGGTCGGCGTCTGCCATCCTTACGCACCCCACCGACAGCGAGGTTGACCCGGTCCCGCCGGTGAGACGCGGATCACCACCACCGGCGCACACCGGGTCAGGGCAGCGGACTGCGCGAGGGCTCGACTCCCCCACCGACACCCGTCGACCCGCCGCCCGTCGGCCCACCACCACCTGTCGGCCCACCGAGCCCGGTGGGCCGGGTGGGTTCGGCTTCCGGCCGGTCGTTCACCGCACCGGTGGCCCGGGTGCCGCCGGTGCCGGGCGGGCTGGTCTGCGGGCGCGGGCGGGCGTCGCGATCGTCCCCGCGCGGACTCGGGTCCGCGGATTCGGGCCCCGGCAGCAGCGACGAGGCCGGGATCGTCGGCGGGGGCGCGGGCGGTTCGGCGGCCCGGGTCAGCAGGGCCGCGCCCAGGGCCGCCGTCACGGTCACCGCGCCCGCGGCGCCGGCGGCCAGCGTCCGGCGTCTGCGGCTGCGGGCGAGCGCCACGATCGTCCCCGGGTCGGCGGGTCGGCTGCGGGCGGCGGCGCGCTCGGCGGCCTCCTTGAGCCCGGCGCCGAACGGATCGTCGTGCTCGGTCATCGTTGGTCCTCCCCGGAGGGCGAGCGAGGGGCGGCGGCGCCCGGGACACGGGCGGCCCCGGGCGGCGGGTCGAGGGAGCCGGCGAGCTTCGCGCGGGCGCGGGAGAGGTGCGTCTTGACGGTGCCGGTGGCCAGTCGGGTCTCCGCCGCGATCTGTTCGACGGTCAGGTCGCAGACGTAGAAGAGGGCGGCGCACTGGCGCTGTCGGGGCGGCATGTCGCGCAGGGCCCGTTCGATGTCGACGGTGCCCGGGTCGGGTCCGCCGCTGGTGACCGGGTCGGCCCGGCGTTCCCAGGCGTGCCGGCCGCGGACCAGGCGGCGCCAGCGGCTGACGGCGAGCCGCCAGGCGACGGTCCGCACCCAGGCGTCGGGGCCGAGGTCCCGTTCGAGGCGGCGGCGGTGCCCCCAGGCCCGGACGAACGCCTCCTGCACCACGTCCTGCGCCTCGTGGAAGTCCCCCGTCATGACGTACAGCTGGCCGGTGAGCCGGTGCACCGAGCGCCGGTAGAACTCGGCGAACTCCTCCTCGGTCAAACGTCAGCGCTCCTCGCAGGCGTACGGGTACCCGCCGACGGTACGCGCAGCAAGGGGGCGGTCAGTCGGTGGGGACCTGCACCAGGGGCTCACGGGTGAAGAGGGCGCCGAGGCCGGGGGCGTTCACCCGGCGGTCCGCGAGCCGCAGGGCCTCCCAGACGGTCACCTGGTTCGCGGTGAGCACCGGCTTGCCGAGGTCCGCCTCCAGATCGGTGAGGTGGGCGGCGGTGCGCAGGGCGGTGCCGGGGACGAGCACGGCCGCGGCGTCCGGACGGTCGGCCGCCCGGACGAGTGCGCGCAGGGCGGCGAAGCCCGCGGGGCCGCCGCTCGGGTCGGTGGCGGGCCGGGCGGCGTCGGGGTCGCCCGCCACGGCCACGACCTCCGTACCGGCCTCCTCGGTGAGGAACCGGGTGAACCGTTCGGTCAGGTCCGCTCCGTACACGGTCGCCACCGCGACCCGGTGGGCGCCCAGCTCCCGTACCGCGTGGGCGAAGCCGAACGAGGTGCTGGAGGCGGGCAGGCCGGCGGCCCGGGCCAGGGCGCGGACCTGTTCGTGGGCGCCGGCCGGGCCCAGCGCGAAGCCCGGCCCCGCCCAGACGGCCGTTTCGGCGCCGGACAGCCGCAGTTCCTCGACGACGGCCGGGAGCCGCCCCTCGGAGGGCACCGGCACCGCGTCCACGGTGAGGTCCGGCCCGTCCAGGGGCGAGCCGTCCGCCCCGGCGGGGTCGTCGGCTCGTACGGCGTGCAGCCGGACCCCGCCGCCGAGCAGCTGTTCCGCGCGCACGTAGTCGTCCGCGGCGGTCCGGCCCGGGTACAGGAATCCCAGTGAGGTCACGTGCTGTCTCCTTCGCGTGCCTGATGCCCGGCGCGGCGCGTGCCCGGGGCCCGGCGGGGTGCCGTGCTCGGCCGGGCGGGGCCGTGCTCGGCCGGGCGGGGGCCGGGTGCGGCTCCGACCACGCGCCTGCCCGGTGGGTCCGCGGCCAGCCGCCGGATCGGGGGCGGCTCGCCGTGGTGCGACGCCTCCTCCCAGGATGCCCCGCGCCGGCGGGCCCGGCGCGACGGCCGCGCCGGGGGACCACTCCGGCAGCGCGTCAAAGCGGCCCGCACTCCCCCCGTCACGACCGGCCGGCATCCCCGTCACGACCGCCCTGCGCCCCCGGTATGACCGGTGTGCGCCCCCGGTATGACCGGCCCGGCCACCCCGTACATCCTTCTGTGTAGCGGGGATTCGTCGCCGCTCACGACGTGGACGAGCACCGCGACCGAGACGATGAACACATGTCCGAAATCCGGTACTCAGCTCCTCCGCAACCGTCTGACGCCCCGGCCCGGCCGGTCGAACAGGCGGCGGGGGCGGCACCCGCGCGACGCGCGCGCAATCCGCTGCTCGACGTCCTGCGGGGCGCGGCGATCCTGGGCACGTTGGCGACCAACGTCTGGATCTTCGCCACCCCCGGCTCCGAGGGCGGAGTGGCCTCGAACATGGGCGGCTCGTTCGCCTCGTTCGGGGACGGCGTCGAGAGCGTGGTGCGGCTGTTGGCGAACGGCAAGTTCCTGTCCCTGCTGACCGTGCTGTTCGGGGTGGGCCTCGCCATCCAGTACGCGTCGGCGGCCCGGCGCGGGCAGCCCTGGCCGGGGCGGTACCGGTGGCGGGCGCTGTTCCTGTTCGCCGAGGGGACCGTGCACTTCCTGCTGGTCTTCGCCTGGGACGTGCTGATGGGGTACGCGGTCACCGCGCTGTTGGTGGCCTGGTTGCTGGCCCGTTCGCAGAAGGTCCAGGACCGGGTGATGTGGTGGGCGCTGGGTCTGCACCTGACGCTGATGGCGGTGCTGACGGTCGGCCTGTCCGCGCAGGGGGAGGAGGACACCGAGACCGGCCAGGACGTGATCGACGTGTACGCGCACGGGAGTTGGGCCGACCAGATCGGGTACCGGCTCGACAACGTGCTGGTGCTGCGGATGGAGCCGGTGCTGTCGTTCGGGCTGCTGGTGTTCCTGTTCCTGCTGGGCGTGCGGCTGTTCCGGGCGGGCGCCTTCGGCGACGACGAGACCGGTCGCCGCATCCGGACCCGGCTGCTGCGCTGGGGCCTCGGGGTCGGTCTGCCGCTGTCCGTGCTGCTGCCGGTGGCCGGCTCCGGGTTCTTCCTGCTGGACCGGTACGTCGCCGGGCCGCTGACGGCACTCGGCTACCTGGGGCTCGTCGGCTGGCTCACCGACCGGGCCACCCGGGCCGGGCGGACGGGCCCGCTGCTGCACGGCCTCACCTCCGTCGGCCGGACCGCCCTGTCGGGGTACGTGCTCCAGAACGTGCTGTGCATGCTCGCCGCGTACGGGATCGGCCTCGGCCTGACGCACCGGCTCGGTGACGGCTGGTGGCCGTGGTGGCCGCTGGCGCTGTGGACGGCGGTGTGCGCGGTGCTGATGGTCGGCTCGACGCTGTGGCTGCGGCGCTTCTCGACCGGTCCCCTGGAGTCGTTCCAGCGGTGGGTGCTGCGCCGGTGACCCCCGGGCCCGTACGGGAGTGACCCCCGCGAGCGCCCCGGCTGCGCTGATCCACCGCATCCGGGGCGGCCGGGGCGCTCGGGGCGGGTACGGCGACCGGGGGTGGGTATGCCTGTCGCGGGATCGGGGGGCGTGCTCACCGGGAGGGGTGTCATGCGTCAGCTCACGGGGCTGTCGGCAGTTCGCATGCTGGAGGGGTACCGGACGGGCGAGTTCAGCCCCGTCGAGGTGACGGAGGCGGTGCTACGGCGCGCCGAGGAGATCCAGCCGGCGGTGAACGCCTTCGTCCGGATCGACGCCGAACGGGCGCTCGACGCGGCGCGGGCGTCGACCCGGCGGTGGCGGCGCGGGGAGCCGGTCGGGCTGCTGGACGGGGTGCCGGTGACCGTCAAGGACCTGCTGCCGGAGCACGGGGTGCCCACCCTGCGGGGCTCGCATTCGGTCGACCCGGCGGCGCGACTGGCCGATCCGGACGCCCCCGCGGTGGCGCGGCTGCGCGAACACGGGGCGGTGTTCACCGGGCGGACGACGACCCCGGAGTTCGGTTGGAAGGCGGTGACAGACTCCCCGCTCACCGGGATCACCCGCAACCCGTACGACCCGGGCCGGACCTCCGGGGGCTCCAGCGGCGGAAGCGCCGCCGCCCTCGCGGCGGGCGCCGGCCCGCTGTCGGTGGGCACGGACGGCGGCGGCAGCATCCGCGTCCCGGCCGCGTTCTGCGGTGTCGTCGGGCTGAAGCCGACGCACGGGGTGGTGCCCTCGTACCCGCCGAGCGCGTTCGGGACCCTGGCGCAGGTGGGCCCGATGGCCCGGGACGCGGCGGACGCCGCGCTGCTGCTGGACGTGCTGAGCGGCGCCGACCCGCGCGACTGGTCCGCCGCGCGCCCCGCCCCCGGCGGCTTCCGCGGGCCGGCCGCCGTGGAGGGGGTGCGCGGGCTGCGGGTCGCGTTCTCGCCGACGCTCGGCGGTCAGGTCGCCGTGCGCCCGGGCGTCGCCGCGGCGGTGCGGCGCGCGGTGGAGGGCCTGGCGGGGCTCGGCGCGTACGTCGAGGAGGCCGATCCGGACCTCGCCGACCCGGTGGACGCCTTCCACACCCTGTGGTTCAGCGGCACCGCGCACCTGACCCGCTCGCTGAGCCCCGCACAGGTCGCCCGACTCGACCCGGGGCTGCGCCAGGCCCGGGCCGCGGGGGCGGCACTCTCCGCGCAGGACTACCTGGCCGCCACGGACGTCCGGGCGGAACTCGGCCGTCGGATGGGCCTGTTCCACCGGACGTACGACGTGTTGGTCACCCCCACCCTGCCGGTGACCGCCTTCCCGGCGGGGGTCGAGGTCCCCCCGGGCAGCGGGTTGCGCCGCTGGACGGGCTGGACCCCGTTCACGTATCCGTTCAACATGACCACCCAGCCCGCGGCGACCGTACCGGTGGGGCTGGACGCGGACGGGCTGCCGGTGGGGCTCCAGATCGTGGCCGCCCGGTTCGCCGACGAGACGGTGCTGCGCCTGGCGAACGCCCTGTTCGAAGCGGGTGTCGCCGGGGTTCCGGCGCCCGCGCTGCCGGGTGCTCCCGCGCACGCGCCGGAGCGGACACCGGACCTCGCGGCGGGCTGACGGGACGCGCCCCGGCACTCGGATGGCTGACGGCCACCGGGTGCGGGGCGTGATCCGGCCCGCATAAGTCGCTCGGGGGCGGGTAGCCGCGCGCAATGGCTCCACGACTGCGAGACGACTCAGCGAACAGACGCGTGCCAGACCCCGGTAGCGCGGACGGCGGCGCCCGGCGCGGGCCGTCCCCGATACCGGGGGCCGGCGCCGGGCCCCGACCGCGCCGGAGGTCCCTGCTCATCGGGGCGGCGGTCCTCGGCACGGCCGGGGCGCTCGGCGCCGCGGGCTGCTCCCGGGTGCCCACCGGCGACACCCTGGCCCGACTGAAGTCCCAGGGCACCGTACGACTGGGCATCGCCGGCGAGGTGCCCTACGGGTACATCGACGAGGACGGCGAGTTCACCGGGGAGGCGGTGGAACTGGCCAAGGTCATCTTCAAACGGCTGGGGGTGGCCCGGGTCCAGCCCGTGGCCACCGACTTCGGCTCGCTCATCCCGGGCCTGAAGACCCAGCAGTTCGACGTGGTCTCGGCCGGGATGTACATCAACGAGCAGCGCTGCCAACAGGTCATCTTCTCCGACCCCGAGTACCAGATGCTCGACTCGTTCATCGTCCGCAAGGGCAACCCGCTGGGGCTGCGCAGCTACGAGGACGTGATCGGGAAGAAGGCCAGGTTCGGCACCGGCTCCGGGTACGCGCAGAGCGGCTACGCGGTCGCGGCCGGGTACGCGCAGAAGGACGTCGTGGTGCTCCAGGACGGGGTGGCCGGGCTGAACGCGGTGGAGTCCGGCCGGATCGACGTGTTCGGCGGGACCGCGCTGACCACCCGGCAGGTCACCCGCAAGAGCAGCCGGGCCGAGGCCACCGAACCGTTCGCCCCGGTGGTGGACGGGGAGGAACGCGTCGACGGGGGCGGCTTCACGTTCCGGCCCACCGACACCTCGCTGCGGGACGCGTTCAACGTCGAGATCCACCGGATGAAGGACAGCGGGGAGCTCCTGCGGATCATGCGGCCGTTCGGGTTCACCGAGGCGGAGATGACGGAACTGACCGCCGAGGAGCTGTGCTCATGACCTCCGGACTCTGGCAGCACTGGGTACTGCCCGGCATCTGGACCACTCTCCAACTGACCCTGTACAGCGCGGCCCTGGCGACCGCGGTCGCCTTCGGGACCGGCATCGCCCGCACCCACCGCCTGAAGACCGTGCGCTTCCTGGCCGGCTTCTACACGGAGGTCTTCCGCGGCACCTCGGCCCTGGTGCTGATGTTCTGGCTGTTCTTCGTGCTGCCGCAGTTCGTGGGCTGGTCGCTGGTGCCGATGTGGGCGGCGGTGCTGGCGCTGGGCCTGTGTTACGGGGCGTACGGCGCCGAGGTCGTGCGGGGCGCGCTGAACGCGGTGGCCCCGGCGCAGCGGGAGGCGGGCGTGGCGCTCAGCTTCACGCCCTGGCAGCGGATGCGGTTGATCCTGCTGCCGCAGGCGGTGCCGGAGATGCTCCCGTCGTTCTCCAACCTGCTGATCGAACTGTTGAAGGCGACGTCCCTGGTGTCGCTGCTCGGGATCGGTGACGTGTCGTTCGCCGCCTATCTGGTCCGGCTCGCGACGCAGGACAGCGCGCAGGTCTACACGATCACCCTGGTGATCTACTTCGTGATCGCGTTCGTCCTCGCCCGGGGCATGAAGGCCCTGGAGCGGCGGGCACGAGCCGGTCTCGGCAAGGCGCCCGTCGCGGCGGGCACGAGCGGAGGTACCGCATGAGCACGTACTCCACCGCCGCCGCCCAGGCCGACTCCTGGGACTGGCAGGCCGTCGTCGACTTCCTGCCGCACTTCTGGGACGGGGTGCTCATCACGCTCCAGGTGCTGGCGCTGGGCTCGCTGATCTCGTTCAGCCTGGGCCTGGTGTGGGCGCTGGCGCTGCGCGCACCGACCCGGTTCGTGCGCTGGCCGGTCGCGATGCTGACCGAGTTCATCCGCAACACCCCGCTGCTGGTGCAGTTGTTCTTCCTGTTCTTCGTGCTCCCGGAGTGGGGCGTCCAGTTCTCCTCGCTGACCACGGGCGTCGTCGCGATCGGCGTGCACTACTCGACGTACACCTCCCAGGTCTACCGGGCCGGCATCGACGCGGTGCCGGTCGGACAGTGGGAGGCGGCCCGCGCGCTGAGCCTGTCGTACCGCAGGACGTGGACGGCCGTGATCCTGCCGCAGGCCGTGCGCAGGGTCGTCCCGGCACTCGGCAACTACGTCATCGCGATGTTGAAGGACACTCCGCTGCTCGCGGGGATCGGGGTGCTGGAACTGCTCCAGCAGGCCCGTCTGGAGGCCGCGGACACCTTCCAGTACACCGAGGCGCTGACCGTCGTCGGGATCGCCTTCATCCTCATCGCCTATCCGTCCTCGCTGCTGATCCGATCCCTGGAGCGCCGCCTTGTCTACTGACTCGACCCCGACCCCGGCCCCCACCCCGACCGGTCCGACCCCGACCGGCCCCGCGAGGCCCGAGCCCGCGGAGACCGGCGCTGTGGCGGTGGAGGAGCTGATCCGCTTCGAGGACGTCACCAAGCGCTTCGGGGGGACGACCGTCCTGGACCACCTCGACTTCTCGGTCGGGCGGGGCAAGCACGTGACCCTGATCGGTCCGTCCGGCTCCGGCAAGACGACGATCCTGCGGCTGCTGATGACCCTGCTCAAGCCCGACGAGGGGCGCATCCGGGTGGGCGGGCGCTATCTGACCCACGAGGAGCGCGACGGCGAGCTGGTGCCGGCCCGCGAGAAGCATGTGCGCGAGGTCCGCAAGAACATCGGGATGGTGTTCCAGCAGTTCAACCTGTTCCCGAACATGAAGGTGCTGCGGAACGTCACCGAGGCCCCGGTGACCGTGCTGGGCCTGTCCCGCGACGAGGCCGAGCAGCGCGGCCGGGAACTGCTCGACCTGGTCGGACTCGCGGACCGCTGCGACGCGTACCCCTCGCAGTTGTCGGGCGGGCAGCAGCAGCGGGTGGCCATCGCCCGGGCCCTGGCGATGCGCCCGCAGGTGCTGCTGTTGGACGAGGTGACCTCGGCGCTCGACCCGGAGCTGGTCGCGGGGGTGCTGGACGTGCTGCGGGACGTCGCCCGGACCACCGACATCACGATGCTGTGCGTGACCCACGAGATGTCGTTCGCCCGGGACATCTCCGACCAGGTGCTGATGTTCGACGGGGGGCGCGTGATCGAGTCGGGCCCGCCGGAGAAGATCTTCAGCGATCCGGAGCTGGACCGGACCCGGGAGTTCCTGAGCGCGGTGCTCTGAGGGTCCGCGCCCCTGCGGTGACGACGGCGATGACTACCCTCACGAGGGATTCGGGGCATGACCTCGACATATGCCCTGAGGTCATCGGTGCTGCTCGGAGGGGTGATCAGGCCGTCAACCCCCTGCGCCAATCTCGGCAAGCACCCCTTTCCCGGGGCGTGTCGAGGGCTATCGTGGAAGGTGCCCAGCAGCATGGCCCGGGACCGTCCAGGGGGACGCAGTGGCGCTTCAGCACGAGTCGACCGCGCCGTACCGCTCGGTACAGCGCGCCCTGCGGGTGATCGATCTCATCGCCCGACGTTCTGCCGGCGTCGGCGAGGCGGAGCTGGCCCGGGCGGCCGGACTCACCGGCCCCCGGCTGGCCGGACTGTTGCGGATGCTCCGCCGCGAGGGGTACGTCACCCAGTGCGCCGACGGCACGTACACCTCCGGCGAGGCGCTCGACCGGCTCGGTTCGGGGCCGGGCGCGGGGCGGGCCCCGTTGCAGGACTCCCTGGACCGGCTGCGGGGCGACCTCGGCGCCGCGGTGTACGTCGGCCGGTACCAGGACGGTGAGATCCGCGTCCCGTACTGCGCCGACGGTCCGGACACCCCGGCCGTGCACGAGTGGGTGGACTTCCGCTCGTCCGGCCACGCCAGCGCCATCGGCAAGTGCCTGGTCGGACAGCTCGACGCGGAGGCCCGCAGCGACCACCTGTCCCGGCACCGGATGGCCCGGCTGACCTCCCGGACGATCACCCACGAGGGCCAGCTGCTGACCCGGTTCGCCGCCCAGCCCGCGACGGTGCCGGTGCTCGACCTCCAGGAGTACGCGGTCGGCACGGTGTGCGCGGCCGTTCCGCTGACGGCCGGCGCCACTGCGGGGTGCCTCGCCCTGTCGCTGCCGGTCGAGCAGACCCACCGGTTGCGGCCGGCTGCGGACGCCCTCAACCGGGCGGCGGCCTCGGTCCTGCTCGCCCTCACGCTGTGAGCGCCTGGGGGTGGCGCACGGCCGGCTCTTGATCAGCGGGTCCCCGGCCCGCATCCCTGACGGCGCACCACAGCCGCTGCCGGCCCCGGGCACGCCGGGGGCCAGTCGTGTGAGCAGATCTCGTACAACTCGAAGCCGCGCTCCGTCCCCACACGGGAGAAGCCGGCCTTGATGAGCACCCGCCCGGAAGCCGGGTTGTCCGGGTGGCACTTGGCCTTCACGACCGGCAGGTGCAGAGCCCCGAAGGCCAGGAGCAGGAGATCGGACACCGCCTCGGTTCCCAGGCCCCGACCCCAGGCGTCTGGTCTCAGGATGTAACTCAGCGAGCCCACGCCCCAGGCGGTGTTGAGCTTGGCGACACCCGTCAGGTCAGTGTCTTCTTCGACGCCGAAGACGAATTGCGCGCGAGGAGACTGCTCCGCCGCTGCCACGGCCCGCCCGACGTAGAGACGGGCTTCGGCCTCGCCCAAGGGCGCCCGGCCCAGATACCTGACCGCCTCGGGGCAGTAGATCCGCTGGAGAGCTTGCTCGTCGCCGGCCCTCAGCTCCCGTAGCCGGATCACCCTTCCACCTCCGCCAGGACGTCGCCGAGACCAGCGGCGCTCGGCCGATCCGCCGGCTGGGAGAGCAGCACGGGACGGAGCACGTCCTGAAGCTCGGGCCACGACGTAGCCCGGGCCAAGGGCAGCCTCCCCGTGGCGATGGCATCGCGCAGCCCCTCGGGTCCGGCCGCCTGCCTGTTGATTCCGGCCGCCCGGTAATCGAGCGGCCAGGAGCCGGTCGCGCAGGTCCAGAGCACCCCCGCGAGGGCGTAGACCTCGGCTTCCGGTGAAGTCTTGGCCGGCTGCCGCCCCGACGAGATCCAATCAGCCAGCTCCGGTGCCATCAGATGCACCATGGTGCCTCGGAAGGCGGTCCAGGGGGTTGTTCCCACCTTCCGCGACCAGGCGAAGTCGATCAGCTTCACCCCCGTCTCGGTATGGATGCCGTGGGAGGGCTGCAAGTCACCGTGCACCCAGCCGAGAGAGTGAAGGTCAGCGACGGCACGGCACAGGTCGACTGCTGCGGTCAGTGCCCCGGGGCGGCCGGCGGCGTCTTCCCGTGCTACCCGGAACATCTCCCAGGTGGACCGTCCGACCAGCCAGGGAGAGACGAACCACACGACTTCACGGGTGTGGCCCACCGTCACGGTGTATCCCGGGAGCTGCTCCAAGACGGACGCCTCACGCATCGTTGCCTCCGCGGCCTCCGCGGTCCCGAGCTTGATGGCAACAGCAGCCGCGGAGCCCGTCGCCTTCCAGACGGCAGAGCCTCGTCGGTCGGTGACCTGCTTCAACTCAACCGGTCCGCAGACGGCTTCTGCTGCCTTCACTGCCTCCGGGGGACAGGAAGCGAACTCGCCCATGCGCGTACTGCCTTCCACTCGTGGGGTTTGTCCCCAAATACGTCGCGTCCATCGTCCGCCGCGGCAGCGACCGCCGCAGCAAGTCCGGGCGTGCCCTCCAGGAACTTCGGATCACGGAGACGAACGGATGCCCGCACCGGCAAGAACGAGAAGGGAGCCGGCGGAATGGTCCGACCGAAGCGGTCCGAATCCTGCGTGCCCTCGGTGAACTTGCCGAACATCAAGCCGACCGGCCCGTACAGGTTCTTGAGCGCCCAGTGCGGCCAGGTCATCAGTTCGCGGTGGTCGGCGTCGGCGGCCTGCCCCAGCAGGACGATGCTCTCGCAAGCGAGCACCCCGCCGGCGCGAGCCATCAGAAGGCGGACCCGCTCCGCGGCTTGCACTCCCGCGTAGAACAACTCGGCCTCCACGGCGGACGCGCGGGCACCGGCAGCAATCTCGTAGACGGTCCAGCCGGTCATGCCACGGGCCCGGGAAGGCTTGAGGTACGGGCAGTACTCGGCAAGTGTGCTGATGTAGTCCGTCGCGTTCACGCTGCCTGGACTGACCGCCCCTGCTTCGACGAGGCGGAGCGCCCCGGCGGTGGGCCGGAACGCTCCCTCCTTGGAGGTGGTGATCACCGGACGGTCTTCTCCGGCAACATGTCGTCCCCGTCTCCGGGGCCGGGGTTGGGGCCGCAGTCCCACTCCGCCACGATGATCCCCGTGTCTCGATACTGCGCCAGGGTTCCGGCGTTGACCGTGCCGTCAGCGTTCGTGAACCAGATCTCCGGGAGCGTTCCGTACATCTCCTCGTAGTGCTCCACCCAAGTGATCCGGCCGCGGCCGGTCCAGGCCCTGTGGCCCAGTTCCCGGCCGGCGTGCGCAAGGGTGAAATCGCAGTACGCCTCGGCGTTCTGAGCCAGCACGTGCCACGTGGCGTCAATCGCCCGGGAGAACATCTCCGGCGCGGCCCGCCCGGCGTCGAAACGCTGACCGGCGATCTTGAAGAATTTCCCCAGCTCGACCAGCTCGGGGCTGAACTCGGTGGTGACACTCATTCGATTCCTCCAACGGGTTGAGGAAGACGGGGCAGCGCCAACTGGCAGCAGCCGAGGCGCGCTTGTCGCATGAATTCCTCTCAGTCGGAAGCTGGCGTCAGAGCTACACGAAAGGAGGACCGGCTCTACACAACCGCCCTCAGACCGGTCCCGCCCAGAGCAGAATTGCGGAGTCAGTGATGCATCCGTGCCGCAGACCAGGCCATGGCCTGCACGTACGCATGTCACACACGTTGTTGGTACACCAGGAGTGGAAGCCGATGGCGGGCAAACGGGCACGGTTGATCCATCGACGTAAGGCGGTCGGACATACGCAAGAGTCGCTGGCTGAGGCGCTCCGGATCGACCGCACGACAGTGGGTCGCTGGGAAGGCGGCGGTGTTGCCCCTCGGCCCTGGATGAGACCTCCGCTCGCTCGGGCGCTCAAAGTCAGCGTTGACGAGTTGGCCGTGCTGCTTCAGGCAGAGGCGGAGCCCCCACTCGACGCGGCTTGTACGGCCACGTCAGAACCGATCGTCGTGAGGTCGGCTGCAGTGCGCGTGGCGGCTGATGTGGCAGCCCCTGTTTGGGTGGAAGCCGTAGCGGTGGATGCCTGCGACTCCGCCCTCTTCCTGCACTTCGCCAGTCAGTCGAATGTGGACGATCTCGTGCTGGAGCAACTCGACGCTGACATCGGCCGGTTGGCCAAGAGTCTCGTCAGCCAACCGGTCACCACCGTTTTCAGTGAGATCACGACGCTGCGCCGCCTGGTGTTCACCCTGCTCCAAGGGCGTCAACACCCTCGCCAGACGAGTCACCTGTACCTGACCGCCGGTCGGCTGTGCGGCCTGGCCACACATGTGGCTCTCGACCTCGGCCAGTTCACTGCAGCTGCCACCCATGCCCGTACGGCTTGGCTCTGTGCGGAGTCCGCCGACCACAACGGGTTGCGGGCATGGGTGCGATCCGTCCAGTCCCTGATCGCCTACTGGCAGCAGAACTACAGCCAGGCCGTCGAACTCGCTCAATCCGGCCTCCGCCATGCAGATGCCGGCACGATCCGAGCTCGCCTCCTGAGCCTGTCAGCGCGAGCCCATGCTGCCTGTGGTAGCGGCAGCGCGGCCGTCCGGGCAGTGGAGGAAGCCCGGGACGCCCGACACGGCAGCGCCGGTCCGGCCGAACTGCCCGGCGTCTTCACCTTCCCCGAGGCCAAGCAACACGCCTACGCCGGAACCGCTCTGCTGGCCATCGACGGCAAAGGGCATGTACGTCAAGCCGTCGAGGCGTCATCGCAGGCGATCGCCCTGTACCGGTGCTCGCCCGAGGAAGACCAATCCTCCGGCGACCTGCTCGCAGCCCACCTCGACCTGGCCACGGCCCATCTGGCCGCCGAGGACATCGACGGCGCTGCGGAAAAACTGTCGGTGGTCCTCACCGCCCCGCCGGAGCGGCGCACAGCCAGCATCTCGCATCGCTTGCAGACCGTCGGCCTCCGTCTCGGCGAGCCGGTGTACGCAGGTTCAGTAGTTGCCCGGGGTCTTCGTGAGAGCGTCAGAGAAGCGTGCCACCGCCCCGCCCCCGCCAAGCCCCCGGAGCCCGACCAGTGACCCTCGACGAACGGCGGAACGCCGCCGTTACCGATCCGAAGCTGCTGGCCCGCGTCGCCTACGGCGATCAGCGGCACCTGAGCGCCAGACAGTCCCTGTACCGCTGGCAGCGGCCGCGGTACGACCTGCCGGGACTCGTGCTCCAGGAGTTGGCCGGCACCACCGGCCCGGTGCTGGACGTCGGCTGCGGCAACGGAAAGTTCATCGAGCGGCTGCGCCGGGACCGGCCCGATCTCCCGGTGGTCGGCCTGGACGTCTCCCCCGGCATCCTGGCCGGGGTGCCGGGCCCGGTGGTGACTGCGGACGCATCGGCGCTGCCGTTCGCCGACGGTACGGCGGACGCCGTCCTGGCCATGCACATGATTTACCACGTGCGGGACGTCGGGGCCGCGGTCACCGAGCTGGCCCGGGTCCTCGGGGCCGCAGGCGTGCTGGTGGCTTCGACCAACAGCGACCGGGACAAGAAGGAACTCGACGAGCTGTGGCGGCGAGCTGCCGGCGACGTCCTCGGCACTCGGGACGTGCCGAGGCGGGTGTCGCTCAGTTCCCGCTTTTCGCTGGAGAAGGCCCCCCGCCACCTCAGCGCGGCTTTCGGTGACGTGCGCGTGCGGGAGCTGCCCGGCGTGATGGAGATCACCGACCCGGCCCCGGTCGTGGCGCATCTGGCCTCGTACGAAGCGTGGGCCGGGGAGTCCGGCGTGCCGTTCACAGAGACGGTCGGGCGGGCGGAGGAACTGGCCGCCGATGTCATCCGGAACGAGGGCTCCTTCCGCATCACCTGCCTGGGCGGCGTTCTCGTCTGTCGAAGGTAGACCGCCCGGGGATGACGACCGCTTCCCGACCGTGACCGCCCGCGCCCGGTCGAACGGCCCGCTCGGCGTCGGTCGGCGGCCCTGGCCGGAGCACTCCCGCGGACCGGGTATTATTTTTCTCGTCAGCCGGCGCCGCTAGCTCAGTTGGTTAGAGCAGCTGACTCTTAATCAGCGGGTCCGGGGTTCGAGTCCCTGGCGGCGCACCACAGGCAGTGCCTGACCTGGGCGTTCTTCCTTCGGGAAGGACGCCCAGCGGCGTTTGGCCGCCTAGTGGCGGCCGGCCCTGGGGGCGAGGGTGCCCACGATCAGGTCGGTCAGCGCGTTGACCGCTTCGACGGCGGTGGACCGGCCCCGGTTCAGCTCGGCGGCGATCGCCCCGGCCGCGCCCAGCACGCCGATGCAGCGCAGCCGAAGGGACTCGGCCGAGAGGTCGGAGTGCGGCGCGAGGGCAGCGGCCAGCACCCTCGTGTATCCGTCGAGCATCTCGTGCTGGATCGCCTCCATCTCCGGGTCCCCTCTCAAGGCGGCGGAGACCGCGGCGAACTCCGGCATGTCGGTGGCGCAGGCGAAGTACGCGGCGCTCATGACACGGGCAACCTCGTCGGCGGTGGTTCCGGCAGCCCGCAACGCCCGGGCGGTGGCGGCCCGGTGCCGTTCGTCGAGCCGACGGTAGAGCGCGAGCAGGAGGCCGGGGCGGGTGTCGAAGTGGCCGTACACGACCGGCCGGCTCACTCCCGCCGCTTCCGCGAGGGTGGCCAGCGTCAGACCGTCGGTTCCCCGGGCGCGCACGATGGCCACGGCGGTGTCGAGCAGCTGCTCCCGCCTGGCCTGCTTGGGCAGGCGGGTCGTCGTGGTGGCCATGGCCCTCCTCTGGCATCGCGCTCCACGCTATGTTACAAAACGTAGGCTACAAAATGTAACGTCATGGACGGGGGAGGCACCCACGGTGGGACGACCGGAATCCGTACTGGTCCTGGGCGGTTCGGGCCAGGCGGGCAGGACGACCGCCGCCCTCCTGCGCCGATGGCACCCGGCGCTGCCACTGACGATCGCGGGCCGCGACATCGACCGTGCCCACCAGGTGGCCGACGCTCTCGGCGCCGCCACGGCCGTCACCGTCGACCTGCGCCGTAGCGACCTCGGCCTGCCGACCGAGCACCGCTACTCGGCGGTGGTCGCCGCGCTGTGGGACGACCGCCTGAACGGACTGCACTACGCACAGCACCACGGGCTGCCGTACCTCAGCATCTCCAGCGGCCTGGCGGAGATCGCACCGGAGGTGGTCGCGGGCGCCCGGCGGGCGGACGCCGCGCCGATCCTGGTGGCCAGCCACTGGTGCGCGGGCAGCGTCGTCCTCGCCGCACTGGACTCGGCCCGGGAGTTCGACCGGGTCGACGGCATCCGGATCGGCGCCCTCCTGGACGAACAGGACACCGGCGGACCTGCGGGGGCGGTGGACCTGGAACGCTGGTCCACCGCCAGCTCGGCCGGGCTGGTACGTCGCGACGGTGTCTTCACCTGGGTCAACGGCCCCGACGCGCAGACGGACGTGACCGGTCTCGACGGCACGCTGTGGTCCGGTCGGAGCATCGCCATCCTCGACGTGCCGAGCCTCGCCCTCGCGACGGGCGCACCGGACGTCCGCTTCGACTTCGCCCTCGGCGAGTCCGCGGGCCGGCGTCGCGGCGAGCCGCCTTCCGTTGAGATCCGGATCGACCTCGACGGAGCGGATGCAGCGGGTGCACCGCTCCGTACGAGCCGCTACCTGGTCCACCCGGCGGGGCAGCGCCCCTTGACGGCACTCGGCATCGCCCTCGGCGTCGAACGCCTGATCGGCCTGCGCGGCGCAGCCGTTCCGCCGGGCGTCCACACCCCCGAGTCGTTGCTCGATCCGGCGTACGCGGTCGAGCGGCTGGTCGAGTCGGGCGCCACCTTCGTCGACGCACCCTGCCACTGAACGCCGGACGGCGAGGTCGCCGACCCGGCCCCCGGGCATGACGCACACCTGACCGCGGTCAGCAGGGTCAGAAGTCGCCCATCGCGTCGTTCATCGCGGTGGCGACCACCATGAACACCACGCAGAACGCGACGATGACCCCGCAGAACACCAGGATGCCGGTGGTGCCGAGGATGTTCGCGGTACGGGACGGCTCCTGGGCGGTGGCCTTCTCGGGCCGGTCGGCGGTGTAGTGGACGGGGACGAAGTCGTCCTCGACGATGGTCCCGGGCAGGTCCTCCTCCTCGAACCGCACGGTGCGGCCCTCGGCGGTGGTGAACTCGAAGACGAAGTGGCGGACGGTCCGCGACCCGTTGTTGTGGCGGTGCGTGGTCGTGTAGATCCGCAGGCACCGGGCTTCGGCGACCAGCCCGCTGTTCCAGGCCTGGCTGCGTTCCCGACCGCGGCGCACCGCCATCACCGCGCCGACGACCGCTACGCAGGCGATGAAGAATGGCGCTGCGTAAAAGAAGATCAATTCCATGAGGTCCCCCCGTGTGAGTGTGCACGCCACGCGGCCACGGGCGACGTGCGCGAACAGGCTAAGCGTGGGGGGTCACGGGGGGACCCCGGGATGGTACTAACCCTGAATCAGCGTCAGAACGTGACGTCCGAGCAGGCGTAGAAGGCGTTCGGGGTGTCGTTGACCGTCCACACCGCGAGGATCACGTGGTGCCCGGACTTGCCGGAGGGCACCTGACCGGAGTGCGAGAGGGTCCACGGGGGACGCTGACCGTTGTACGGCACCGTCAGGAACGGGGTGGACTCCAGAGCGGACCGCGTCAGCGGAGCGTTCTCGTTCCAACCGTTCTTGGTGATGTAGTACTTGAAGTCGGTCGTGGCGTGCGCGGCGGTGAACTGCCAGCGGAAGTTGTAGCTCTGTCCGCCGGACAGCTTGGTGGTGGGCCAGGCGCTTCCGTTGGGCTGGTTGGGCTGGTCGAGGGCGCTGAAGCCGCCGTTCCCGGCGGAACAGATCTTGCCGTCGGCCGGACCCTTCGCCGGGAAGCCCTTCAGGCCCTCGACGCTCTGCGGCTCGTACTGGATGGAACCGCAGCCCTTGACGATGCCGCCGTTCCCGCACGCCTTCTGCCGGCTGAGGGGCTGATCGGTGTATCCGTGGCTGCTGGCACCACCGGTGGAGAGCGTCATGGCTCCGACGGTGGCGAGTCCGAGCATGGCCGCGTACATCTTTTTTCGCATGCTGCCGCTCCTGGAGAACGTGGGGGTTCTGTGAGGCGTACGCACATTTTGCGGTCTAGACCAAGACTCAGGTTATGGGCGTTAGTTGAACATGTCCATACCAAGAACGGAAGGAATCCGGTCGCAGCGACTCCGTGATCCGGCCATGGGTTCGGCGTTCGGATCGCCGTCAGCCGCCCTCCGGTTACGCACCCCGGCCGGATCCCATACCCCGCCAACTGCCCCTCCACCAGGTGTTCTTGCCGGCTGGTGAGGGGGTGTCCCGGTGCCGGCGGACGTCGACCGGCCGACGGTCCGCCCGCCGGCCCGGCAGGTCGCACGCGGGATGGTTCCCCTCGGTGACCACCTACCGGGGCCCGGGCTCCACCACGTGCCGCACGGCCACCGGCGCGGGCGCCCCGTGGTCGTAGTCGGGGACGTAGACGGGAACCCGAGTGGCCCCGCCGACGACGGCGGATGGACCCGGGCGGTCGGTTTCCCCGGGCAGCGGCGCATCGGGCCGCTACTGCGGGTCGCCGCCCCGGCCGGTGTAGAACGCCACGGTCAGGTCCTTCACCAGGGCCTTGCGCTCGTAGTCGTCGAGCTCGACCAGTCCCCGCACGGTGAGCCGGGTGACGGTGTCCTCGACGGAGTCGACCACCGAGGTCAGCACCGAGTCCCGGTGCTGTGCGTCGATCGCCGCGATCCGCCGCCGCTGCATCGCCGCGGCGACCTCCGGCGCGTACTCGATCCGGGTGGGCTGCGCCGAGAACACCTCGATGCCCACCGGCAGGGCGTCCGCCGCGATCCGCCGCGTCAACGCGTCCCCCACCGCCTCGGCGTCGCGCAGGGTCGGCGCGTCCTCGTGGAACGCGTCCGCCGGCAGCTGCGACAGCACCCGGGCCATCGCCGCCTCCACGCACTCGCGCAGGTACTCCTGGTGGTCCTCGACGGCCAGCGCGGCCCGTGCGGTGTCCCGGATGTGCCACACCACCAGCACCACCACCCGCAGCGCCACGCCGTGCGCGTCCACCGCCGGCATCGCCTCGCTGCGCCAGTGCCGCAGTCGCACGTCGACCCGACGGCGCAGCAGCAGCGGGTTCACCCACACCAGACCGGTGCGCCGGATCGTGCCCCGGTACCGTCCGAAGAGGCTGAGCACCCACGCCTGGCCGACCCGACCGCGGGCGAGCCCGCCGAAGCCCAGCAGGGCGAGCGCCCCGGGCACGGCGATCACCGTCCAGTGGCCGACGCCCATCGGGCTGGCCGGTCCGGCGGCCCGGGTGCCCGAGCGGGAGGTGACGGTGTCCAGGGCCGTGCCGAGCGGTCCGGCGTCGGTCCCGTACGCGGGCAGTTCGAGCAGTCGGACGGCCTCGGTGGGCAATGCGCCGGCCCACCACAGGCCGATGACCAGACCCGCGCACCCGGTGAAGCCGGCGAGCACGCCGAGCCATCCGGGCAGGGCGCGCCCCAGTCGTTCCACCAGTGCGGGATCGGGCAGCGGTACGGGCCGTTCGCCGTCCGCCCAGAGCGCGTCCGGCTTGGGCGCCCGTCCGGCGGCGGCACCCGAGGCCCGTTCGGCCCGCTCCGAGCGCTGCGGGAGATCGGTGCGGGCGGCCCGGGCCGTCCGGACGGCGGCTGCGGCGCGGTCACGGTCGCGCAGGGCGCCGGCGGAGGTCGTGGGCTGCTCGCCGGTGCCGCGGCGACGGCCCACCACGGCGGGGGCCGCCGGCACGGGGGTACCGGTGGCGTCCTCGCGGAACAGCAGGTGCACGGGGATCTCGGTGGTGGCCTCGTTGTGGATCAGCCGCTGGCGGGAGCCGGTTTCGTCGGACCGTGCGGGCCGCTGGGTCGGGGACGGCTGCGGGGGCTGGGGGGTCTTCGGTGACTGGGGGGTCACCGGGCGTGCATCCGTCATGAGAAGAGTCGCCGCCAGGTCTCCGGGCCGGGGTATCCGTCGGCTTCCGCGCCGCGCCAGCCCTGGGCGCGCTGGAACGACTCCACGTTGCGCCGGTCGCTCTCGCTCCAGCGCGGGCCCGGACCCTGTGCGTAGTGCCTGCCGAACCCCTTCCGCTTGAGCTGCTTGCCCAGCTGGGTGACGTGCGGGTTGTTCTGGCCGGGGCGGAAGTGTCCCCGTCCGGGGAACGCCGGGCTGCCGTCCTGGCCCGGGTTCTGGACCGAGCTGCCGTGGCGTGAGCCGCCCGTGCCGCCCGTCGTCCCGGTTCCGGTTCCGGTCCCGGGGATGTCCCGGCCCTTGCCGCGCACCAGGTAGTCCCAGGTCTTCGGGCCGGGGATGCCGTCTGCGGCCGAGCCCTTCCAGCCCTGGGCCTGCTGGAACGCCCGGGTGGCCCGCAGGTCGGCGTCGCTCCAGCGCGGGCCGGGGCCGCCGCGGTAGAAGCGGGAGCCGCCGCGGTCCCGGAGCATCCGCCCCAGCTCGGTGACGTGCCGGTTGTTGGCGCCGGGCCCGAACTTGTCCGCGCCGGGGAACGCCGTGCTGCCGGGCGGGATCTCACCGGTCGGCCCGGAGGAACCGCCGCCGGACTGCACCCCGCGGTAGCGGTAGGGGATGTAGTTGCTGGCGTTGTTCCAGTACGGGTACGGCGTCGAGCGCTTGATGGCCTTCGGCGGGGTCTGCTCGTAGGCGATGTAGTGGTTACGGGTGTAGTCGGTCCAGCCGCCGAAGATCGTGACGTGGGAGCCCGCACCGGGGTTGGACGGATTGTGGAACAGCAGCATGTCGCCCGGCTGGAGCTCGGCCTTGGTGATCCGGACGGCGAAGCCCGCGAGGCTCCCGGTCCACTGGTTGCTGCCGAGGCCCCAGGCCATCGAGACGAAGCCCGAACAGTCCTGGCGGTACCCGTCGGACCAGTACTTGGACATGCTGTACGGGACCTTGGCGTTGACCCAGGTCTTGGCCCGGTTGATGATCTGGGTCCGGGTGACGGCCGGGAAGTTCGTCGCGGCGGGCGTCGCGGCCGGCGTGACGGTCGACTCGGGCGAGGCCGCGGGACCGTACAGCGGGCCGGCGGTGCCCTGAGGGGTCCCGGCCGGCTCGTCGGCGTCCCCGCCACCGGGGGTGTACGGGATCCCGGGGCCGTCGGGTTCGTCCGCGGGGGCGGGGGTCGGCCCGGGTAGCAGCGACCCGACGCCGCCGAGGAGCGCGGACCCGCCGGCCGGGTGCCCCGAGTCGAGCGGGCGGTACTCGGCCGCCACCGCGGTCAGCTGCGATCCGCTGAGCACCGTCCCGGCCGCCGCGGCGAGGACGACCACCTGCCGTCGGGCGCCGTGCGCCGCCGGACTGCCGCCGAGCCGGACCGGCAGACCGCGGGCCCGGGCCCGCCTCCGGTCGGCACAGCCCGGACAGTCGCAGTCGCTCGCGGGCGCCACCTCTTCGAATACGGGAGCGTCCATTCGATTCCCCTCACACACCGGAATTGACCTCCGCGCGCATCCGCACAGGGCGTCAGTTTCTCAACTGTCCGGACATATCGCACGTTGACTGCCCAAATGATGCACAGTCAGACATACAATATTTCAACCCCTTGAGGGTACGTCAGTTTTCAGCCGCACTCCGCGTTCGGGCAACCAGTCACACAAGGGTCAAAGGTCACCAGCGGGCAGGGTTGCTCCAGAAGGTACAAGTGTGATCAAGTGATTACGGAAACGGTGGTACGCACCGATCACACCCGGAACTCCCCGCTCCGGACCGGTCGCGCGCCCCGCTCCACCCATGGCCCCGGACATCCCCCGTCCGGGAGCCGGACCCGCACCCCACCCCCGGGACCGGACACCCCCCGTCCGGAACGCGCGGATCCGGCGCTGCCGGCCCCGGGGCTCCCCCGCCCCGGGGCCGCACCACCCGACGTGATCCCGGTCACGCGCAGGGCTCGGGGGCGGCACGGCCTCCGCCGCCCCCGAGCCCGAGCGGTGTCCCGGAGCACTCCGGGACATCGGGTAGAGTTGTCCAGGTCAGCACGCGCCGCTAGCTCAGTTGGTTAGAGCAGCTGACTCTTAATCAGCGGGTCCGGGGTTCGAGTCCCTGGCGGCGCACAGACACGTGAAGCCCTCCGGCGAGCCGGGGGGCTTTTCGCTGTCCGGGACCCCCGGGCGCCCGGCCGCTACGGTGACCCCCATGGCGCGCGACATCCAGGAGCGGATCAAGAAACTCATCATCGACCGGCGACTGCGTTCCGGTGCGGTGCTGCCCACGGAGCCGGAACTGATGGAGTTGCTCGGCGTCAGCCGCAACTCCGTCCGCGAGGCCCTCAAAGGGCTCCAGGCCATGGGGATCGTGGAGATCCGGCACGGCTTCGGCACGTATGTCGGACCCATGTCGATGGCTCCCATGATGGAGGGGCTCGTCTTCCGTACCGTCGCCGGGCACTACCGGGGCGAGGCGAGCCTGCTCCAGCTCCTCGAAGTGCGCGCGGCGCTGGAGACCGGGCTCGTCTCCCGGCTCGCGGGGCGGCTGCCCGCGGGGGACCTCGCCGAGCTGGAGGTCCTGGCCGACCGCATGGACGCTCTCGCTGCGGAGGAGGCCTCCCTGTTCGAGACGGACCGTGCGTTCCACGCGGCGCTGTACCGGGGGCTCGGGAACCTGTTGCTCGGGGAGGTGCTCGAAGCGTTCTGGGACGCGTTCCACCGGGTGCGTACGGATCTGGTGGACGTTCCGCAGGATCCCCGGGTGACCTGTCGGCAGCACCGGGAGATCCTTGATGCGGTGCGGTCCGGGGACGTGTTGCGGGCGGAGCGGGCCATCCAGGACCACTTTGGTCACGTCCGTGATCGGTTGGCCGCGACGCTCGGTTCCGCCTGAGCGGTCCTTCGGTACGTTCACCTGGCGGTGCGCTGTCCCCTGCGCGTGCGCTGTGGTCTTGCGCAGTTCCCCGCGCCCCCTATCTGGGTGCGTCCTGCTTCCGTACGGGGTCCCGCTCGGGTACGCCCAGCGTTCGCGCAGTTCCCCGCGCCCCTATCGGGACGTCCCGCTGGGGCTGCGTCGTGGCTGGTCGCGCAGTTCCCCGCGCCCCTGACGGGGCGCGTCCCCTGTGGCACGGGCCGGAAGGCGCCCCGATAGGGGCGCGGGGAACTGCGCAAGACCACAGCGCACGCCCGCAGGACAACGCACCCCCGGGTGGACGCACCGAAGGGGCGCGGGGAACTGCGCGGGTCACCACAGCGCAGCGCACCGCAAAAAGCCCGCGGAGCAACCACTCCTGGTGAGGGGGCGACCACCGCACCGTGGTTCGGGGGCCGCCGAAGGGCCCCCCGGTGCACAGACGGATACCAAGGGGGGCATCATGCAACCGGAAGTCCCTGTTCACTGTCTAAAGTGAGAGCGGCTGCCACTGGCGCGCCCGGCCCCGGACAGGGGAACCGGACCGGGCGGAGGAGAACGATGAAACTCACGCGCTAGACGCGCGTGTGGGGGGATGGCTCATGACGTCGCCGCCTTCAGGCGCGGGGCAGAACTTCGACCCGACCGAGACGACACAGCTACGTGTGCAGCGGACGGGCGGCCTACGCCGAATAAAGAAGTCCCTGCCACGCTACGACTACGAGCACTACAGCCGCCTCGCGGGCCCCCTCACGCAGCCCGACCCCCACCAGCCCTACAAGGTGCGCTACCGCTCCCTCCTGTCCCAGGAACCGCACCGCATCCGCGCCGCACTGATGTTGGGCGCCGCCCCGATCGTCTCCCTGATCCTGTTGTTCTGGCTGCTCCAGCCCGAGCACTGGACCGAGCGCGACCACCCCGCCTATGACTTCCTGCCCGCCCTCGACGTCGTCATGCTCGTCTCGATCGGACTGATCGAGTTCTTCCGCTGCATGAACGTGCTGTCCAACGCGCACGCCACGATCGTCGCCCGCGACCCCATCCCCGTGGTCCCCGAGACCGGCACCCGGGTCGCCTTCCTCACCTCCTTCGTGCCCGGCAAGGAGCCGTTGGAGATGGTGACGAAGACGCTGGAGGCGGCCGTGAAGATCCGTCACCGCGGACTGATGCACGTCTGGTTGCTCGACGAGGGCGACGACGCCGACGTCAAGGCCGTCTGCGAACGGCTCGGCGTGCGCCACTTCTCCCGCAAGGGCGTCGCCAAGTGGAACATGGTCAAGGGACCCCACCGGGCCAAGACCAAGCACGGCAACTACAACGCCTGGCTCGACGCCCACGGCGGCGACTACGACTACTTCGCGTCCGTCGACACCGACCACATCCCGCTGCCCAACTACCTGGAGCGGATGCTGGGCTTCTTCCGGGACCCGGACGTCGGCTTCGTCATCGGCCCGCAGGTGTACGGCAACTACGACTCCTTCGTCACCAAGGCCGCCGAATCGCAGCAGTTCCTCTTCCACGCGCTGATCCAGCGCGCCGGGAACGCGTACGGCGCGCCGATGTTCGTCGGGACCTCCAACGCCGTCCGGATCAAGGCCCTCCAGCAGATCGGCGGCCTGTACGACTCGATCACCGAGGACATGGCGACCGGGTTCGAGATCCACCGGCACAAGAACCCCGCCACCGGCAACAAGTGGCGTTCCGTCTACACCCCGGACGTGCTCGCCGTCGGTGAGGGCCCCAACGCCTGGACCGACTTCTTCACCCAGCAGCTCCGCTGGTCGCGCGGCACCTACGAGACGATCCTCACGCAGTACTGGAAGGGCTTCTACTCCCTGCCCCCGGGCAAGCTCTTCAACTACACGATGATGATCATCTTCTATCCGATGTCCGCGCTGAACTGGATCCTCGCGGCCCTGAGCTGCGCCCTGTTCCTCGGTCTCGGCGCCTCGGGCGTGAACATCGACCCGACGATCTGGCTGATGCTGTACGGCAACGCCTCCGCGCTCCAGATCGGCCTGTACGTCTGGAACCGCCGCCACAACGTCTCCCCGCACGAGCCCGAGGGCTCCGGCGGCGTCGCGGGCATGGTGATGTCCGCACTGTCCGCGCCGATCTACGCCCGTTCGCTGATGGACGCGGTGCTGCGCCGCAAGAGCAAGTTCGTGGTGACGCCCAAGGGCGACTCGGCGAGCCCCGACACGCTGTTCGGGACCTTCCGCATCCACCTGTTCTTCATCGCGGTGTTCGGGGCGTCGATGGTCGCCTCCTTCTTCCTCGGCCATGCGCACCCCGCGATGATCATCTGGGCCACCTTCGCCCTGTTGATCACCGCGGCGCCGATCTTCGCCTGGCAGTGGACGATGCGGCAGGACGCGAAGAAGGCCGCGGCGAAGCCCGCCACCGACCCGGCGTCCGCGCCCGTCGCGGGCCCGGCCCCGGCGCCCGCCGCCGTGCCCGACTGGCCGGCCGCCGCATCGGACGCTTCCGACGACCCGTCCCCCGCCGACCGCCCGCAGCGGACCGGCCCGGACGGGCCGGAGGCCGGTGGCGCCCCCGGGGAGTCGACGCCCCCGCGCCCGCGTGGACGGCACTCCGCACCCGCGGGGCCGCACATCCCGCAGCAGCGCCCCACCTGGGCCTCCGGCGACGACCAGACGATGCAGATCCCGATCCCGGGACGCTCGTTCACCCAGAGCCCCCAGGGTCCCCCGGGCCCCTCGGGCCCCCAGGACACCCGCGCCGAGCGCACCATGCAGCCCCCGCCCGGCGCACCCGGGGCTCCGGGACGGCACCGCAGGAGCGGTCCCGGGTTCCACGTCCCGCCGGGCACCTGAGGCCCGTCACCCGGGACCGGGCGGCGTCCGCCCGGACGCCGCAGCGCTCGTGCCCCCGCCGTTTCCCCCACGCCGTTCACCGTCCGCGATACCACTACCAGTCACATCGGGGTAAGCCGTGAAAGACCGTTCCAGCCGCCGCCGCGCCCGCCGTATCGCGATAGGCGCGGCGGTCGCGGTCGCGCTGGCCGCCATGAACGGCCCGGCGCTCTACCGGTTCGGATCCGAGAAGTACCACGAGTACACGATCAACAAGCCGGAGTACAAAGCCGCCAACGGGCAGTGGAAGATCCTCGACTTCCCCGAGGAGTACCGCCAGAACACCATCCACGCGGCCCTGTTGCGCACCGGCAAGGTCCTGATGGTCGCGGGCTCCGGGAACAACCAGGAGAACTTCGACAACCAGCAGTTCGACACCAGGCTCTGGGACCCGGAGACCAACAAGGTCAAGAAGATCGACACCCCGACGGACCTCTTCTGCTCCGGCCACACCCAGCTCGGCAACGGCAACCTGCTGATCGCCGGCGGCACCAAGCGGTACGAGAAGCTCCAGGGCGACGTGACCAAGGCCGGCGGGCTGATGGTCGTGCACAACGAGAACCCGGACAAGCCGATCACGATTCCCGCGGGCACCACCTTCACCGGCAAGACCAACGGCAAGACGTTCGTCTCCAAGGACCCGGTGGTCGTGGAACGGGCGAAGAAGGTGTTCGACAAGGAGACCGGCAGGTTCCTGCGCAACGACCCCGGGCTCGGCCGGATCTACGTCGAGGCGGCCAAGAGCGGCGCCGAACACGAGACGGGCACCCAGGACAACTACGTGGTCGGGGGCCTGAAGGGCACGGACGCCCGCAACACGTACGGCATGGCCGAGAAACTCGCCCTGGACAAGAAGGACTTCCAGGGCATCAAGGACTCCTTCGAGTTCGACCCGATCGCCGAGAAGTACATCCAGGTCGACCCGATGAAGGAGGCGCGCTGGTACCCGACGCTCACCACCCTCACCGACGGGAAGGTCCTCAGCCTCTCCGGGCTGGACGAGATCGGTCAGCTCGTCCCCGGCAAGAACGAGGTGTACGACCCGAAGACCAAGGGCTGGGAGTACACGAAGGGCGTGCGCCAGTTCCCCACGTACCCGGCCGTCTCCCTGATGCAGAACGGCAAGCTCTTCTACTCCGGTTCCAACGCCGGGTACGGACCCGCCGACGTGGGCCGCGACCCGGGCGTCTGGGACCTCGCGTCGAACAAGTTCAACAAGGTCCCCGGGCTCAGTGACCCGAAGCTGATGGAGACCTCGCAGACGGTGCTGCTGCCGCCCGCCCAGAACGAGAAGTACATGGTCGTCGGTGGCGGCGGGGTCGGTGAGTCGAAGGAGTCGAGCAAGAAGACCCGACTCGTCGACCTCCTCGCCGACGAGCCCCGCTTCGAGGACGGCCCCGAGCTGGAGAAGGGCACCCGCTACCCGCAGGCGTCGGTCCTCCCCGACGACACGGTCCTCATCTCCGGCGGCTCGGAGGACTACCGGGGGCGCGGCGCCTCCGACATCCTCCAGGCCCGCATCTACGACGCGAAGGACAACAGCATGGAGCGGGTCGCCGATCCGCTGGTCGGCCGCAACTACCACTCCGGGTCGGTCCTGCTGCCCGACGGCCGGCTGATGTTCTTCGGCTCGGACCCGCTGTACGACGACAAGGCCAACACCAAGCCCGGCACGTTCGAGCAGCGAGTCGAGATCTACACCCCGCCGTACCTGTTCCGGGACGAGCGGCCCTCGCTGAGCGGCGGCCCCAAGACCATCAAGCTCGGCGGCTCGGCGACCTTCACCACCCGGGACAGCTCCACCGTCAAGTCGGCCCGGCTGATGCGGCCCAGCGCGTCCACGCACGTCACGGACATCGACCAGAAGTCCATCGCCCTGGACGTGAAGAAGGGCGAGGGCAGCGTCACGGTGACCGTCCCGAAGAACCGCAACCTGGTCCAGTCCGGCTGGTACATGCTGTTCGTCACCGACGACCGGGGCACCCCGAGCAAGGCCCAGTGGGTGCGGGTGCCGTAACCCGGTTCCGCGCGGCGACCCGTCACGGGGTCGCGAACACCTCGGCCCGCCGCGTGAACGCCACCCACACGTCCTTGCCCCGTGCGGTGGGCTCCGCGCCCCAGGCGTCGGCGTTGGCGCCGAGCAGCCACATGCCGCGCCCGTTCTCGCTGCACCAGTCGGGCTGGCGGACCACCGGCAGCACGGGGCTGCGGTCGCTCACGGTGATCCGCAGCTCGAACGAGGTCGCCCGCAGTATCAACACGCAGTCGGGACGGCCGGCGTGGTCCCGTACGTTCGCCAGCATCTCCGTCACGCACATCGCGGCCGGGCCGACCTGCTGGGTCCACCCCCAGTAGCGGACGTGGGCGGTGACGGTACGACGGACGATGGCGAAGGTGCGCGGGTCGGCGGTCAGTTCCTGCCGGTACTGCCGCGCCCCTTCTTCCGCCATGACGACCATGGCTCCTCCAGCGGCGCCGCACAGCGCGACGCATAGCGAATGACCAGCACTCCGTTACGTAAAGAGTGCGGTGAGTGACGGGCAAGACTATGGACCGGCCCTGCTTCCGTAGGCAACGTTTCCTAGTGGACTGATCCCAAAAGAGTGAACCGGCCTGTGAAGGCTGCCTGTCGAAACAGACTCATCGCCATCATGTGGGCCATGCCTCAAGCCGATATGCCGACCATGCGCAGCCGCCGACTGGGCAACGAACTGCGACGGCTCCGCACCGAAGCCGAACTCAGCCCGCAGGACGTCGCCGACGCGCTGGAGTGCGGGAAGCCGAAGATCAGTCAGATCGAGAACGGCAAGCGCGGGGTCCGACCACTGGACATGACCATCCTGTTGGACCTCTACGGGGTCGAGGACGACACCTACCGCGCCAGCCTCAAGCGACTCGCCAAGGAGATCCATCGGGTCGACTGGTGGAGCGGCCAAGATCCGCTGATCCACGACTCGTTGAGGGACTACCTCACGCTGGAAGCCGACTCGGACTTCGTACGGGACTACGAGCACAACTTGGTGCCCGGCCTCCTCCAGACCGAAACGTACATGCGGACCATGTTCGGCGCCGCAGGTGTGGAGCCGGAGCGTGTGGAGCAGTTGGTCCGAATTCGACTCAAGCGCAAGGAACTACTCGACAACTCAGGCGACTTCCGCCTGCGCACCGTCATCGACGCGACCGCGCTGCACCGCATTGAGGGAGGTCCTGACGTCATCAAGGAGCAGCTCAACCACCTACTCGAAATCGGCAGGCGGTCCAACGTTCACATTCAGGTCCTCCCGTTGAACGCGTCCCTTCTCATGGAGCAGTACGGACCGTTCAGCATCTTCAGCCTACGAGGGGAGCCCCCGGTCGATCTGATCTGGTTGGAGCAGATCACCGGTGGTACGTTGCTGGAACAGCGACGGCACGTCCAGGCGTACTCGAAGGCGTGGGACGAGCTAACGGCCGCCGCCTTGTCCCTAACTGCTACGCAGCAGTACGTCCGTGATCTCATCAAGGAAGTGGACGATGGCCTCCGAGTCCGCGCCCCGAACCGCTGAGGGCGAGCTGACAGGCGCGTACTGGCACAAGAGCAGCTACAGCGGCACTGACAACAACTGCGTCGAGCGCGGCGCACTCCGCTCCGGCCGTCAGGCCGTACGGGACACCGCGGATCGCAGCCGGGGAGCACTCGTCGTCGACGCCGACACGTGGACCCGGTTCGTCAACGGCGTCCGAAGCGGCGGAGTCTGACGCACGGGGGCGCACCGCACCGCGCGGGCGGTCCGCCCCCGTACCCTGACTCAGCCCTTCGGGCTGGTCAAGTACGCGTCGATGGCCCGCCGCGCTTCGGGCAGGTCGCTGCGGCCGTAGAGCCAGTGCCCCGCGACGTCCCACGTGGCCAGCTTCCCCTTGGGGAAGGCGCGCGCCATGCGCTGCGCGCCCGGCAGCGGGGTCGCGAAGTCATGGACGGCGTTGACCACGAGGACGGGCGGGAGTTCACCCGCCACCTTCGCGGGCTGCGGCTTCGGCGGCTCGGTCCAGCCCTGGCAGCCGAGGACGGTGTCCAGTGCCTGGCTGTTGTAGCGGACGTGCGGCGCGGCCTTGGCGACCCGCTTGAGGATGGCCCGGTAGTGGGCGTAGTCGCGGATGCGGAAGTCGTAGTCCCGGCAGAGCACGAGCTGTGATTCGAGGTTGTTGCGGGCGGGGAGCCAGTGCACCTCGCCCTTTCCGGTGCGCAGGGCGGACAGGTCCTCGGCCAGCGCCTCCGGGGTGTAGTCGCCCACGCGGAAGGTGAGTTGGTCCGCCAGTCGGTCGGGTCCGATCTTCGTCCCGGTCGGGCCGTTCGGGCCCGGGTCGCGGAGCGTGCCCGCATCGGCGCGGGCGAACAGTTCGGCCGTGAGGGCCTTGACGTCCCGGCCCTTCAGTACGCAGGTCGTGTCCTTCGCGCACCAGTTGGCGAACCGCTGCAACGCGCCCTCCAGGGTGGTGCTGCCCTCCGTGAGGTAGCGCTCGACGTCCGGCCGGTCCGGGTCCATCGCGCTGTCGAGCGCCAGGGCGCGGAGCTTGCCGGGGAACAATCGCGCGTACCGTTCGCCGATGAGCGTGCCGTAGGAGTGGCCGAGGAAGCTGATCCGGGGTTCGCCGAGGGCGGCGCGGATCGCGTCCACGTCACGGGCCACGCTCTCGGTGTCCATGTGCGCGGCGAGCGGGCCCGTCAGCTTCCGGCACTTGTCCGCCAGCTTGCCGTTCCGGGCGCGCAGCCGGTCGAACCCGGCCGCGTCGCGGGGGCGGATCGGGGTCGTTTCGCTGACCGTCTCGTCGCAGCGGGCGCCCTGGCTGCGGCCGACGCCGCGCGGGTCGAAGCCGACCATGTCGAAGCGCTTCAGCATGGCCGGGTCGTAGCCGGACCGGGGATCGTCCGCGTAGATCACGTCCTCGGCTCCGGGTGCTCCGGGGCCGCCCGGGTTCGACACCAGGACGCCGATGCGTCGTCCGGGGTCGGTGCCCGCGTACCGGGCTACGAAGAGGTCGATCGTCGGGCCCTTCGGCTTCGACCAGTCCAACGGCACCTTGACCGTTCCGCACTGCGCGTGGGGGCTGGGGTCCGGGGACCACGGCTCGGACTTGGAGCAGACGCCCCACTTGATGGACGACGCGGGGGCGGGGGTGCCGGCGGCTGCGGCGCCCGGGGCAGAGAGGGCGGCGGCCGAGGCGGACAGCGCGAGGAGCGTGGAGAGCGTGGGGAGGGCCCGCCGCCGGGTGCGGGAAGTGGCGTTCGTGCGGTTGCTCGTACTCATGCGCGGAATGGTTCACGCCCGGCATGGTGACGACTCCATGAACAGGTGACGGCAACGTAACAGGCGGGCCCGGGCGCGAGCGGACCCACCGGGGGCCTCCAGCAGGTGACTCGTCCAGGTGAACCGGCGGGTGCAGCCCTCCCCTTGGCCCGTGGGTGCCGGAATACTGACCGGCCGGACGCAGTCATCGATCGGCCGACCCCGGAGGAACATCCGTGTCCCAGACTCCCGACGAACCCTCGTTCTCCGTGTACGACGGCGGCGAGGAGATCGCCCTGCCCGCGACGGTCGGAGGCATCCGGCGGGCGCTCGCTTCCGAACTGCGGCCGGAGTTCGACAGCGCCGTGGAGACCACACCCGCCCAGGACCTCTACGGAGAGCTGGCGGCCTGGGCCCTCAAGACCCGCCCCGATCTGCTGGCCCGCCAGGAAGAGACGTTCCGCAGGCTGGAGCGGGGCGACTTCACCGGGTTCACCCCGGCCGAGGACATCCCCGAACTGGCTCTGTTGGACGAGGAAGGCGGCACCGCGTGAGCTACCGCATCCAGTACAGCGATGAAGCGCGCGCAGCGTTGCGTGCCCTGGAGAAGGCTTCCCCGGACCGCCTGCGCAACTTCCAGCAGGAGATGACTCGTATCGCACGGAGCCCCTACGCCTTCGGCAGTCCGGTCGGCGGCATCAACGACAGGCGTCAGGCCGCCGTTGCCGGGACGGTCACCATGTACTGGATCAGCCAGAACGTGCTGACCATCTCCGTGGTGACGATCGTTCACACCGGCTGACGGGCCCGCGCGCTCAGCCCTTGCCGGCCTTCGCCAGCTCCAGTGCGTACTCGGGCCACCAGTCCCCCGCCTTGGGGCCGCCCTTGCACTCGCCGTCCGACTCGCCGGGCCGCTTGACCCAGAGGAAGGCGTGGACCAGGGGGTCACCGGTCTGGGTGGTGGGGACCTCGCCGAGCGCCCGGCCCGGGGGGTTGCACCAGCGTTCGGCCGGTTCGCCCTCGGTGTAGGGGCCGTTGCCGTTGCGGCTGGTGTCCACGACGAAGGGCTTGCCGTCGACCTTCGCGGACAGTTCCTTGCCGTAGCGGATGCTGTCGGCGGTGGAGTAGAAGTTGGAGACGTTGACCGAGAAGCCGTCCGCCTTCTGCACGCCCGCGCGCTTCAGCGGCTCGAAGATCTGGTCGGGCTTGCCCCAGCCGGCGTTGCCCGCGTCCACGTACACCTTGGTGTTCTTCGAGGACTTGAGCTTCTCGACCGCGCCCCACAGCAGGTGGTACCGCTCCTCGTGGAACTGCTGCGGGGTGCAGCCGTCGACCAGGTGCAGGACCGCGTCGGGCTCCAGGACGACCGTCGCCCGGCGGTCGCCGATGCCCTTGACCACCCCGTCGATCCAGGCCCGGTAGGCGTTGCCGTCCGCCGCGCCGCCGCCGGAGTACTGGCCGCAGTCGCGGTGCGGGATGTTGTAGAGGACGAGCAGCGCGTCCCGGTCGGCCGCCTCGGCCGCCTCGGTGATCCCGCGGACCTGGTCCTCCGGGTTCTCGGGGCCGACCCAGTCCGCCGTGGGCTGCTCGGCGATCCGCCGGATGAGGCCGGCCTCGTCGTCCTTGCCGTCCTGCTCGTAGGAGGCGACCTGATCGGCGGCCTTGCCCTGGGGGTTGACCCAGTACGGGTCCTTGTCCTTCGGCTGCTGCTGGACCGGCTTCGGTTTGTCGCCGCCGGAGTCGTCACCGGACGAGGAACACGCCACGAGCAGCAGCGTCGCCCCCACCGTGGCTATCGACGCCCTCACCTTGCCGTACATCCAGTCCCCCTTGGGTGCGCCGTCCGAGGTCCAATCCTGACATACGCGACCTGACGGGTCGCCGGGCCGCCCCGCCTCCTCGACAGGGCCCGGTTCAGCGCTGGACGCCCGTCAGGTACGCGGACACCACGACGTTCGCGCGGTACGTGCCGCTCGCCCGGTCGAACTTCCCGCCGCAGGTGATCAGTCGGAGTTCGGCCCGGCCGTCCCGGTGCGGTCCGTACACCTGCGCCGCGTCGAAGTGGTCCCGGTCGACGATCCGGACGTCCTCGACGGTGAACCCGGCGACGGTGCCGTCCGAGCGGACCACCCGGACCGCGTCGCCGGGGACCAGGGTCCGCAGCCGGTGGAAGACTGCGGGCCCGCTGCGGCCGTCCGCGTGCCCGACGAACAGCGCCGCGCCGGCCGCCCCGGGAGCGGTGCCCGTGCCGTACCAGGCGACGGTGCCGGGTTGGTCGAGCGGCGGCGCGGCAACGGCTCCCGCCGCATCCAGTCCGCGGGGCACCACGGGCGCCAGGACACCCGCGAGGGGAACGTCCACCCGCTCGGGCCGGGCCGGGGCCAGCGGCCGGTGCGCGGCGGGGAGCCCCGCGCCGAGCGGTCGGCCCACGGCCGCCACATCGCCCCGGACCGGGCCCGTGCCCCGGTCCGGGGCGGGCGGCGGTACGGAGGTGATCTCGCGGCCCCAGAGCCACAGTCCGGACAGCAGGACCGCCCAGGCCGCGGCGATCGCGAGGCGGCCCGCGACTCGGGAGCGGGCGGTCATGAGGCCCGGTTCCGGTCGCCGTCCGGGCGGCGGGCGCGCAGGCCGCGCCCCACGACCACGAGGGCCGCGACGCAGGCGAGGACCAGGCCGACGACGGCCTGCCGCAGCCCCGGGCCGGTGCCCTCGCGGTCCTCCGCCTCGGGCCCGGGGGCTCCGCCGCCGCCCGCGCTGACCGGCGCGGTCGGCGTGGCGGCCGGCGCGTCCGGCTCCGCTCGACCGGGGCCGCCCTGTCGGCCCGGTTCGACCACGCGCACGGCCGCGGGGACGACGTGGTCCCGGCCGGCGCAGCTGACGGTGATTCCGTACGGGCCGGGCGCCGCACCGGACCGCAGTCGCGCCTCGGCGAACAGTCCGGTGCCGCGGGGGGCCGGGGCGAGGTCGGCGGGGGCGACGAACGCGTCCGACCGGGCGCGGCCGGTGGTGCCCGGGCAGCCGGTGACGGTCAGGGCGACCTCGGTGCCCGGGGGTGCCGCCGTGGGGCGTACGGCCAGGACGGCGGGTTCCTGCTCCGGGCCGGTCGCTGCCGCAGCGACGCCGGTGCCGGTCAGGGACAGGGCCGCCAGGGCGACGACCACCCCGGTGGAACGCTGTGCGAGCGAGCGGATGCGCATCGTGAACCTCCTGGTACCCCCAGGTTCACGCGCCGACCCGGTCCCCGCCCCGCCACCCCGCCCCCACTGCTCCGTTCGAGGGACACATTCCGCCACCCATGTAGGGATCAGATGCGGTCGACCAGGTCGGCGATGGAGTCGACCACCCAGGAGGGGCGGAACGGGAACTTCCCGATCTGCTCCCGCGTGGTGAGTCCGGTGAGCACCAGGAAGGTCTCCATCCCGGCCTCCAGTCCGGCGAGGACGTCCGTGTCCATCCGGTCGCCGATCATCGCGCTGGTCTCGGAGTGCGCACCGATCGCGTTCAGTCCCGTCCGCATCATCAGCGGGTTGGGCTTCCCCGCGAAGTACGGGTCCTTGCCGGTGGCCTTGGTGATCAGCGCGGCGACGGAACCGGTCGCGGGCAGCGGGCCCTCCGTGGACGGTCCGGTCTCGTCGGGGTTGGTGCAGATGAACCGGGCGCCGTCGTTGATCAGTCGGACGGCCTTGGTCATCGCCTCGAAGGAGTACGTCCGGGTCTCGCCCAGGACGACGTAGTCGGGGTCGTGGTCGGTCAGCACGTAACCGATGTCGTGCAGGGCGGTGGTCAGGCCCGCCTCGCCGATGACGTACGCGGTGCCGCCGGGCCGCTGGTCCTCCAGGAACTGCGCGGTGGCGAGCGCGGAGGTCCAGATGTTCTCGACGGGCACGTCGAGACCCATGCGGGCGAGCCGCGCGTGCAGGTCCCGCGCGGTGTAGATGGAGTTGTTCGTCAGCACGAGGAAGGGACGGTCGCCCTCCCTCAGCTTCTTGATGAACGCGTCCGCGCCGGGAATCGGCACGCCCTCATGGATCAGGACCCCGTCCATGTCGGTGAGCCACGATTCGATGGGCTTGCGCTCTGCCATGTGCCGGTCTCCTGGGAATCCGTGACTGCGGTGCTGGTGTGGCGCCGGAACGACTCTGTGCCGACGCCACCCAGATTAGTCACCACGGCCGGATACTGACCCTGCCGGTCACCGGGAAACCGCAGGTCCCGAGGGCCCCGCAGCGCGCGCTCAGCGGCGACCGCGCAGCTTGCCCAACAGCTGCTGGGCCTGCGCCCGGCGGCGCGGGTCGGCGGCGGCCCGTCGTACCTCGCTCACCGCCCGCTGCCCCTGCGGGCTGCGCACAAAGCTCATGATCTTGCTCAACAGTCCGGCCATCTTCTTCTCCTCATCGGCTCTGTCCGCTCAACACCGGCCGTGCCCCGTCGATTCCGCGCCCCCGGGGCCGCCACCTCGCACCTACCCGCCCCCGGGGAAAACACGTCGTCTCCGATACGACCCGCTGACCACCCTCCCCCATCGGTCAAGTGGAGGTGACGGCCCCCGGCCGGTGTACCCGGCACCGGCCCCGGGCCGGTACAAGTGCCCTGCCGTGGCCGCGCGTCACGGTGCCGCCCGCCCAGGTGCAGCGGCGCATCCCCGTACCCGGGTGCCCCACGCACCCGCCCCCACACGACGGAGGCAGACCTTGATGACCAGCCAGGCGCCCGCGCGCGCCGGACGGCGGGAGTGGGCCGGGCTCGCCGTGCTCGCCCTGCCGACGCTCCTCGTCTCCATGGACGTGACCGTCCTGTACCTGGCGGTCCCCCAGCTGAGCGCCGATCTCGGCCCCTCGTCCATCGAGCTGCTGTGGATCATGGATGTGTACGGCTTCCTCATCGCGGGCGCCCTGGTGCCGATGGGGGTGGCGGGCGACCGGTACGGGCGGCGGAAGCTGCTGTTGGCGGGGGCCACCCTGTTCGGCGTCGCCTCGGTGCTCGCCGCGTACGCGGACAGCCCGCAGACGTTGATCGCGGCACGGGCGCTGCTCGGGCTCGCGGGCGCGACGTTGATGCCGTCGACCCTCTCGCTCGTCCGGGTGATGTTCGTGGACCCGGCGCAGCGCGGGGTGGCGATCGCCGTGGTGATGACCAGCTTCTCCGTGGGCACGACGGTGGGCCCGTTGCTGGGCGGGCTGTTGTTGGAGTTCTTCTGGTGGGGCTCGGTCTTCCTGCTCGGGGTGCCGGTGATGCTGCTGTTGCTGGTCCTGGGACCGCTGCTGCTGCCCGAGTACCGGGACCCGGAGAGCGGGCGGGTGGATCCGACGAGCGTGCTGCTGTCGATCGGCTCGATGATCGGCGTCGTCTACGCGGTCAAGGAGACCGCCGCGCACGGCTTCGCCTGGACGACCGTGTCGGCGGGCGTCACCGGGCTCGCGCTCGGCACCTGGTTCGTCCGGCGGCAACTCGCCCTGACCGAACCGCTGCTGGACCTCGCGCTGCTGCGGGACCGGGTCATCAACACCTCGCTCGGTACGTATCTGTTGGGGATGTTCGCGATGGGCGGGACGCAGGTGTTCATCGCCCTGTACCTCCAGGAGGTGTTGGGGCTGTCGCCGCTGCTCGCCGGGGTGTGGATGGTCCCGGCGTCGCTGGGGACGGTCGCGGGTTCGATGTTGGCCCCGGTGCTCGTCCGGCGGTGGCGGCCCTCGGTGGTGATCGCCGCGGGGCTGACCCTGGCGGGCGCCGGGTTCGGGGTGCTGGGCGCGGCCGGGCCGCACGATCTGACGGTGCTGGTCCTCGGGTACCTGATGGTGGCGCTGGGCCTCAGCCCGATGATCACCCTCTGCACGGACCTGGTGATCGGTGCGGCGCCGTCCCGGCGGGCGGGGGCGGCGTCGGCGATGTCCGAGAGCAGCGGCGAGCTGGGGGTGGCGCTCGGGGTCGCGCTGCTCGGCAGCCTCGGGACGGCGGTGTACCGGACCTCGGTCGGGGACGGTCTGCCGGCAGGGCTGCCGGCCGGCGCCGCGGACACCGTGCGCAAGACCCTGGGCGGGGCCGAGTCGGTCGCGGCGGACCTGCCGGGGAGCCTGGCGGAGCCCCTGTTGGCGGCCTCGCGGCAGGCGTTGACGCAGGGGCTGAACGTCACCGCCGCGGCGGCCGGGGTGGTGACGGTGGCCACCGCCGTCTGGGCGGGGCTGCGGCTGCGGGGCGTCCCGGTCACCCGGGCGACGGGACCCCGGGAGGCCGGCGACCCCGACGCCCCCGGCTCGTCGAAGGGTCCCGACGAGCCGGACGGGACGGACGGGACGGACGGGACGGAGGGGCAGACCGTGGGGCGCACGATGTGACGGGGCGGTGTGATGCGGGCGGTGTGACGGGGCGGGTCCGAGCTACCGCCGCGGTGGTCTGATGCGACGGGCCATCAGGTAGACGGTGGTGCCGGCGAGCAGCAGGGCCGCCGCGGCGGCGACGAGGGCGGACGCCCGCTGGCCGGTCATCGCCAGCTGGTGGGGGTCGGCCGCCGGGGCGTCGGAGGGATCGGTGGGATCAGCGGGCGAGGCGTCGGACGGTTCCGGTCCGGTGGAGGGGGCGGCGGCGGACGGGGAGGTGCGCGGGTGGCCGGGGGGCGGGGGTCCGCCCGGGGTCACCCGGAAGGCGTACGGGGCTGCCGCGCCGACCCAGGCGCCGTCCTCGTGGTCCCGTTGGACCAGGGCGGCGCTGGCCGTGACCCGGTCGGCGGTCGCGTCCGCGGCGAGGGCGAGCCGGACCGGGACGGCGAGCTCGGCGCGAGGACCGATGGTGAAGCCGGGGAAGGCGTCGTCCGGCACGGCCACGTTCTCGTCGCGCTCCGTCCGTTCGATCCGCGCGGGGTGCCAGCGGGTGCCGTCGTGGAAGTCCAGCCGCACCTGGGCGGCCCGCAGCCGTCGCCGGTCGTCGGCGAGGACGACGATCGGGTACACGGAACGGAACGCGGTGGCCGTGCGGTTGGTCACGGTGAGCGTCCAGGTGGCGGGGGGCGCACCGGGGCGGTAGTCGGCGGGGGCGTCCGCCACCCGGGCGCTCAGCGGGAACGCCTCGGGGCGGGCGGTGGCCGCGGGCAGCGGCAGCCCGAGCAGCGCGGGGGCGGGCGCCGGGGCCGCGGGGGCATGGGCTGCATGGACGGCGTGGACTGCGTGGGCGGTGGGGACGGCGTGCGCGGTGGGGACGAGGGCCAGGGCCGCGGCGGCGAGGAGCCGGAGGAGACGACCGGTGCGGGACGGGTACGGGGCGGGCGGGGTCATGGCGGCGGCCTCCCGGTTCGGTGGCACCTGGAGGCTTCCAGCGGGGCGCCCGGGGCGAACGGCGGGCGCCGGACACCCACCCGATCGGCGTCCGGCTGTCCCCTGAACACCGGGCCCGTCCGGGCACCGTTCGAGTGGTCGCCGCGCCACCCGCAGCCACCGGGTCGCCCGCTCCGCTTCGAGGCGGTGTTCCGCGGTAGGCAACCCGGGCGCCGTGTCGTCCGTCCTCCGGGGCAGGGGGGGCCGGGGACGCTCGGCCACCGTGCGCGACGGCATCCGTCGCGGCCGGGACCCCTTCGGCGGGCGTCGGACCCCGCCCCCCTGGAACCGGGGTCCGGCGTCGGGCCCGGGGACCGCTCCCCTCCTGCGGTCCCCGGGTCGCCCCGGACCTGAGGTGTCCTCGCCCGGACCACGTCCCGGTGCCCCGTCCGGCTCGCCCCCGACGTCCTCGTCCGGCCCCAAACGTCGGGAACCCGCCAACTCTGCCGGGAACGCAACCCTCATGTCCGCCCCCGCCTCCCTCTGGGTGAAGGGAGGGGCCCCTGATCCCCCAGGGACCCCTGTGCCCTAGCTGCAAGGAGGACCACCTTGACCACCAGAGCCTGGCGTACGGGAGTCGCCACCACGGCGGCACTCGTACTAGCGGCGGGTGTACCGGAGTTGGCGTACGCCACGCAGGAGGGGGCACCGGCGAACGCCGAACAGGCCCCGCGGTCGACCGGCGGCCAGTTGCCGGACGGCTGGCGAATATCCGGCGCGGGCCAGGAGCGGGAGCTCGTCTGGACCGCGTCGAAGCCCGTTCCGATCGGTGACTCGCGCGTCGAGTTCCACGCCGGGGACGTCCGGCTGGGCGTACCGGTCGCCTCGAAGGACCAGCGGACCTTCCGGCTCCCCCTGGGCGCCGCGCAGGTCGGTGCCGGTGACGATCTGAAGGTGTTGGCGAGCGGGCGCAGGTTGGACGAGGCGGGGCAGCAGGCCGAGGCCCGCCGTAGAGCCGCCCCCGAACAGCGCGCCGCGATCCCGCCGTTGGCGCCGGCGAACTCCGTGGACCCGGGCGTGAAGGGCCGCTACCAGACGACCAGTGGCGAGTACAGCCTCTCCTCGGTGAAGCTGCCGGACTTCCCGGCCAAGGTCGAGATGAAGGCCACCGTCGTCGGGCCCAAGAACGCGACCGGCCCCCGCCCCCTCGTCCTGTTCCTGCACGGCCGCCACGCGACCTGTTACAACGCGGCCGGTGAGGACAACATCGACTGGCCCTGTGCCTCCGGCTTCCAGCAGATCCCCAGCTACAAGGGCTATCTGCACGACCAGAAGCTGCTGGCCTCGCAGGGCTACGTCACCGTCTCGATCTCCGCGAACGGCGTCAACGGCCAGGACCACCGGGTCGAGGACGCCGGCGCGCAGGCCCGTTCGTCCCTGGTGCGTCAGCACCTGGCCCGTTGGGCGGGGTGGGCGAAGGACCCGGCCACCGCACCCGCGGCCGTCAAGCGACTGCCCAAGGCCGACCTGGACAAGGTCCTGCTCGTCGGGCACTCCCGCGGCGGCGAAGGCGTCAACCGCGCCGCCCTCGACACCCTCCACCGGGCACCCGCCACCGCCGACGGCTACCGCGGACCCGTCCGCTGGAAGATCCGCGGCACCGTCCTCATCGGCCCCACCATCTTCGGCCACAACCCCGCACCCGACGTGCCCTCCCTCACCCTGCTCCCCGGCTGCGACGGAGACGTCTCCGACCTCCAGGGCCAGATCTACGCCGACGGCACCCGCGGCACCAGCCGCGGCAAAGCACTCCACAGCAGTGCCTACGTCATCGGCGCCAACCACAACTACTTCAACACCGAGTGGACCCCCGGCCAGGCCGTCGCCCCCGCGAACGACGACTGGGACGAGGGCAACGTCGACGCGGTGTGCTCGGTCGGTACGGCCACCCGGCTGAAGCCGGCCCAGCAGCAGAAGGCCGGGTCGACGTACATCGCCGCCGCGGCCCGGCTGTTCGTCGCCGGTGACGACAAGGTCCGCCCGCTGCTCGACGGTTCGCACCGCAGCGCGCCCTCGGCGGGCCCGGCCCGCGTCCTCACCCATGCGGTCGGCGCTCACCGCAAGCCCGCGGTCCTGCCCACCACCTCCACCAAGGTCACCGGCGGCAAGGTCTGCAACCAGGTCGACCGGAACGAGGCGAAGAGCTGCCTGCCCGAGGAGAGCGTGTTCCGCTCCCCGCACTTCGCCTGGTGGACGGTCCCCTCCGAGCCGGACCGGCACGCGGTGACGGCCAAGTGGTCCCGTACGGGTTCCCCCGTCAAGGTGACGCCGTCCCGCCCGTTCTCGGTGAAGGGCTCCGACTCCCTCGCGCTGCGCGTGATCGTGCCGCCCAACACCACCGGCACCAAGCTGGACGTCCGCATCACCGACACCAACGGCCGTCGGGCCGAACTGGGTCAGGTCAAGGTGGACGGGCTGCCCGGCACCCGCATGACCACCTCCGGCTGGGCCCGTGAGGTCCGCGTCCCGCTGAAGGCCGCGGTGCGCGCCGGGCTCGACCAGAGCAAGCTCAAGAGCCTCGAACTCGTCCCGCGCACCACCAAGGGCGAGCTGCTGCTGATGGACGCCTGGGGCTGGCGCCCCGGCACCCCGGCGCCCGACCCGGCGAAGAACATGCCGCGTCTCGACCTCGGCAACATCACCGTCAAGGAGGGCGACTCCGGTACCCGTACCGTCCGGCTCCCGGTCAGCGTCTCCGGGCAGGGCAGCGGCAAGGTCCGGGTGTTCGTGGTCTCCCCCGGCCAGGGCGTCAAGCACCGCACGGTGACCGTCAAGCCGGGCAGCCAGGGAGTGGACATCCCGTTCACGGTGAAGGGCGACAAGCTCTTCGGGGAGTCCGAGTGGAACTACGTGTACGCCAAGGCGGTGCGCGGCGCGGTGGTCGGTGCGACCGACGGCTCGATGACCGTGCTCAACGACGATCCGATGCCCGAGGTGACCGTGACGCCGGTCGCCGATGACGTGGCCGAGGGGAAGCCGCTGAGCTGGCGGGTCGCCCTGTCCGCGGCCACCGAGTCGGACTTCTACCTGGCGAACCTCCGCATCCTCCCCGTCGCCTCCGGCGCCGAACTGTCCACCAAGGACGTCGACCCGACCTGGTTGCGGGACCAGCTGAGCATCGAGCCGAACCCGGAGCTCCCGCTGTCCCGGGTCTACCCGGAGCCCTACCACCCGTGGCTGTGGCTCAACGTGCCGCGCGGTGAGCGGAGCGCACTGGTGTCCGTGCCGACCCTCGCCGACACGGTGAGCGAAGGAACGGAGCACCTGCGGCTCCAGCTCGCCGTCAACGACGAGCAGAGCGGCGAAGTGCAGTACGGCCCGGAGTTCACCGGGACCGTGCGGGACACCGCCTGACCCCCGGTGGACCCGGCCGCGCCGTTCGGGCGGGGCCGGGTCCACCGGCACGCACCCGACGCCGTCGCCCCCGTCCTTGCACGGGGGCGACGGCGTTGGTTGAGTGGCCCGCATGACGACAGCCGCCAGCCGTTCCCCGCTCCGCGTCGGGCTCATCGGTTACGGAGTCGCGGGCTCCGTCTTCCACGCCCCGCTGATCGCCGCCGATGACGGGCTGGTCCTCGACACCGTCGTCACGGGCGACCCCGAGCGCCGGGAGCAGGCCGGGAAGGCCCACCCGGGCGTGCGCACCGTCGACACGGCCGACGCACTGTGGGAGCGGGCGGACGAACTGGACCTCGTGGTCGTCGCCTCGCCCAACAAGACGCACGTACCGCTGGCCACCACCGCCCTGGAGGCGGGTCTGCCGGTCGTCGTGGACAAGCCGGTCGCCGGGACCGCGGCGGCGGCCCGGGAGCTGGCGGCGCTCGCCGGGGCACGCTCACTGCTGCTGTCCGTCTTCCAGAACCGCCGCTGGGACAACGACTTCCTCACCCTGCGCCGACTCCTCGGGACCGGTGAACTCGGGGACGTCTGGCGGTTCGAGTCCCGCTTCGAACGCTGGCGTCCGCAGCCGAAGGGCGGCTGGCGCGAGTCGGGGAACCCGACCGAGATCGGCGGGCTGCTGTACGACCTCGGCAGCCATGTCGTCGACCAGGCGCTCGTCCTGTTCGGCCCGGTGACGACGGTGTACGCGGAGGTCGACGTACGCCGCCCCGGTGCCGAGGCCGACGACGACACCTTCCTCGCGCTGACCCACGCCGGCGGGGTCCGCTCCCACCTCCACGTGTCCTCCGCCACCGCGCAGCTCGGCCCCCGCTTTAGGGTCCTCGGCTCCAGCGCCGGGTACGTCAAGTACGGCCTGGACCCGCAGGAGGCCGCGTTGCGCGAGGGGGCGCGGCCCGGTCCCGGCGCCGCCTGGGGCGTGGAGCCGGAGGCGATGTGGGGGCGGGTCGGCTCCGGCGAGTCCCCCTTGACGGGTGGGGGGCGGCCCGAGCCGAGCGTGCCGGGCGACTACCCCGCGTTCTACGCGGCGATCGGCGCGGCGGTGCGCGACGGCGCGCCCAACCCGGTGCCGCCCGAGGAGGCCGCCGCCGCCCTCGACGTCCTGGAGGCGGCCCGCCGGTCCGCCGAGCAGGGCGGCCCGGTGACCCTGTGAGGCCCCGGGCCGGGGTGCGCGGGTTCAGCCTGCGGACGCCGCGGGCGCCGGGGTCCGGTAGAGCAGGGCGCGTTCGGCCACCGTCCATGCCGCGCTGGTGACCACGTACAGGGCGGCGGCCAACGGCACCACGGCGACCGTCACCAGCGTCAGGAACCCCATCAGCGGCATGAACCGGGTCATCGCGGCCATGCCCGGCAGCGCTTCGGCGTCCGCCGCCAGCGCCGGCGCCGCGGCCAGCTGGGCCTTCGTCAGGCGGTAGCCGAGCGTCGCGACGACGGCCACCACCAGGAACAGCAGCAGGTACACGGCCCCCGCGCCGCCGAAGGGGCCGCCGTGCGCCCAGGCGTCCGTCCAGCGGTCCCCGAGCGGCGCCCCGCCGAGTGCGTGGTCCAGCAGCGCATTGGCTTCGCCGCCGATCCGGGAGCTGGAGAACAGCTGGTACAGCAGGAAGAACGCGGGCACCTGGAGCAGGCTCGGCAGGCATCCGGACAGCGGCGACACCTTCTCCTTGGCGTGGAGTTCCAGCACGGCGCGCTGGAGCCGCTCCGGGTCGCGGCGGTGCCGGGCCCGCAACTTGGCCACCTGGGGTGCGAGTGCGGCCCGCGCCTTCTGACCGCGGGCCGCCGCCCGGGACAGCGGGTGGACGAGGAGCCGCACCAGAGCGGTGAACAGGACGATCGCGGCAGCGGTGGCGGCGCCGCCGAAGAGCGGGGTGAGCAGATCGGCGAGCAGGGCCACGAGGTCGGCGAACGCCGAGAGTCCCGAGGAGAAGACGGAGAAGACGGACATGCGGGGTCCCTTCCGGGCGGTGCCGTGCGGGCGCACCGCAGCACCGGGCGCACCCGGGCGCGGGGCGGCGGGTGCGGGGCACGGCGGGGTGCGGGGCACGGGCGGAACATGACGGGTCGGTCGGGTGACCAGGGCGGTCGGCCGGGTCCCGCGGGCAGGGGCCCGGCGGGAGCGGCGTGACGGCGCACTGGGGTGACGGCCCGTCGGCGGCGCCGGCGGTGGGTCCCGGGTACGGGTTTCAGCGCCCGTACGGCGCGGGAGGCACCACGGCGACACCCCGGAGGGGTACCGGGCGGATGTCAGGACGTCCCGGGAGACCCCGGGGCGGCTCCGCCTAGGCGGCCGTCACGACCGCGCGCCCCGGCGCCCGGGGGCGGGTGCGGCCCGCCGCGTCGGGATCGCGCTGGGGCAGGAAGGCGGTGCGCCGCTCCCGATCGCGCAGGGCGGTACGGACCCGGGTCCGCGGCACGGCGGGCACCCGGTGGGCCGCCGTGAGGAAGCCGGCGGCGAGGGCGGTGCCGGCGGCGGCGGTCGCCGCGAGGGCGACGGCGGCGGAGAGGCTGCCGGTGTCGGCGAGGTGGAGCAGGAGCAGTTCGAAGACGGCGAACACGCCGAGGGCGGCCAGGAACCGGAACGTCGACGACCGACCCGACGACCGTCGGGTGCGTACCGCCGTGTTCCCCGTCCCGCCGTGCACGTTGTGCCCTCCCCGACCGAAGTGGTCTCCCACCCGTCACCGTACAGGCCGTTATACAGGATCGTGCCCCGCGGCCGGGAGTCCCGTGGTGGGCTCCGGCTCGCCCCACCACCGTCGGTGCTCCGCAGTACGGTGTGGTGTCATGCGCCCCGACACCCCTGCCGAGCACGCCGATTCCGCCGCCCACGTTGCCGAAGCCGAGCGCCTGGAGCGCACGGCCGGGCTCTATCCCCAGGACGCCGAGCACCTGCTGTCGCAGGCCGCCGCGCACCTCGAACTCGCGGGTGAACGCGCACGCGCCAGCGCCCTGTACGACCGGTTGTTGTCGCCCGGGGCCGCCGTCCCGCTGGAGAACCCCGCGCTGGTCCGCGCGCTGAAGGCCGCCAACCTGTGGGAGTACGGCCACGAGGCCGAGGCCCGCGCGATCATCGACGGCGTGCGCGCCACCGCGCCGCGCACCCCCGGCCCGTGGGTGATCGTCGCGGAGGCCCTGGAGGCGCACGACGAACTCCAGGACGCCCACGAGACGTTCACCCGGGCGGCGACGGTGCTGATGGGCACGGCGGGCGAGGACCCCGAGCCGCCGCAGGAGGTGCGGCCGGTGCTGTTCGGACGGCACCGGGTGCGGCGGATGCTCGGCGAGGCGCACGACGCCTGGGACACCCTGGCGGACGGCCTGCACACGGGGCCGGTGCCGCTGGACGAACTGCACGACCCGAAACGCGTGTGGTCGCTGGGGTCGGACGACCCGGCGGAGCTACGGGCCGAGATCTCCCGGCTCCGCGCCGAACTGGGCGGCTACCGCCAACAGCTGTCCCGTCCCTTCCCGGTGGCGGTGCTGCACTGGCCGGCCGGTGAGCTCGCCGAACTCGTCGCGGCGTACCCGTCGCTCGTCGAGGAGTACCCCTCGCACGAGGAGCACCTCGCGACGATAGAGGCCGCACTGCGCGAGCTGGCCGCCTCGGGCACCCCGAACCTCGGCATCGTCACCGCGACGGTGCCGTCCTACGAGGCGTTCGCCGCCTCCGAGGGCGCCGGCCCCGCCGAGGTGTCGCTGCTCCCCCAGTACGCCACCACCCTGGCGTCCCGGGGGCGGGCCCGGCCGTGGCCGCCGGCGGCCACGGACCCCTGTTGGTGCGCCTCGGGCCGGACCTACGGGGAGTGCCACGGGGTGCGCTGACCCCCGCTCGACGGGCGCCGGGGCCGGGGGGTGTCGGTCGGTCACAGGGCCGCGGGCGCCCGTCCCCGCAGGGCGTCCAGGTCGACGGTCTCCGCCATGCGGTGGTAGCCCGCGTCGCTGGGGTGCAGGTGGTCACCGGAGTCGTAGTGGGGGTGCAGGGCCTTCGGGTGGTACGGGTCGCGCAGGGCCCGGTCGAAGTCGACGACCTCGTCGAAGACGCCGCCCGCGCGGATCTCGGTGTTCACCGCCTGCCGGACCTCCTCCAGGTCGTCGCGGTAGCCGCGGTGGCCGTGGAAGGGCATCAGGGTGGCGCCGAGGACGCGCAGCCCGCGGGCGTGGGCGCTGCGGGTCAGTTCGCGCAGACCGGCGGTGATGCGCTCCGGGTCGGTGACGTGCGGGGTGCGCAGGACGTCGTTGATGCCGAGGGCGATCACCACCGCGCGCACCCCGCTGCGGTCCAGCACGTCGCGCGGGTAGCGGGTCAGGCCCCGCGGGTTGTCGGCCGGGTCCCCGGTGCCGTCGGACAGGATGCGGTTGCCGCTGATGCCGAGGTTGGCGACGCCGTAACGGGGCCCGTCGGGGGCGGCGCGCAGCCGGTCGGCGAGCACGTCGGGCCAGCGGCGGTCGGCGTCGACGGTGGCGGTGACCCCGTCGGTGAGCGAGTCGCCGAACGCGGCCAGGGTGCCCTGCGCGCCCCCGCCGCGGACGTCCAGTGCGGTCGCGTACCGCCATACGGGTGTCTTGCGGGTGTACGCGGCGCCGCTCACCGCGCCCGCGTGGTCGCCCCGGGCCAGGTACGAGGTCTGGCGGGCCCTCGGGTGGTACGTCACCGGGCCCGACGGGGTCGGCGCGTAGGTAGTGATCAGCACGTGTCCGTCGGCGGGCACCCGGAGCGCCACCGCGTCCGAGACCACCTGACCGCCGGGCGGCACCCGTACGGAGGCCCGCCCCGCGAAGGTCAGCCGACGGACGGTGCCGCGCACGGCCGCCGCGGACTCCCGGTCCGCGGCCACGGCGAGCGTCGCGTGCGTCACGTGCAGCGGGGTCGTCCCGTACAGGTGGGAGAGGGTCACCCGGGCGCCGGTGCCGCCGATGCTGGTGTGCACCACGTTGCGGACGGACCAGTCGGCGAGGCCGCCCGAGGCGGTCCCCGGTTCGGCGCCGGCGGGTGCGGTGGCCCAGCTCGTGGCCCAGCGGCCGGCCGAAGCGGAGTCGGCCGACACGGAGCCGGGACCCGCGCTCTCGGTACGGGGCCCGGGTACGGTGCGGGCCCGGGGGCCGTCGTCGGTGGTGCGCGCCGTGCCGGTCCAGATGCCGCCGGAGACCAGCAGCACCAGGCCGAGCAGCACGGCCAGCAGGACGCCGCCGCGGGAGCGGAAGGCCCCCGGAGCCCGGTCGGGACGCTCGGTCATACGTCACTCGCTCCTCGGACGGGGAGCCCCCCGAGGCTCCGGTCTGATCACCTCATGATGCGCCACCCGGCCCACGCGCGGGCGGGGAGTCCGAAAATGCCCCGCTTTCCGGTGGTCACCGGGAACTCGTAGGACGTTCCGGGCGTACGACGGTGAGGAGCGCCCCTCAGGGGGCGTCCCGCTGGGCCTGCGCGGTTCCGTGGGGGGGGGGGGTGGGGGGTGGCGGGGGCCCCCGCGCCCCCCCCCGGCGCGACCGCGCGGAAGGGTCGAGAAAACGGACAAATGCCCACCAGGATC
>NZ_JBHWIQ010000004.1:101415-156028 GCF_042732055.1 Streptomyces sp. NPDC059816 | reverse complement strand
CTCGCGGGGGGGTTCGGCCGCGCGGGGGGGGGGGGGGGGGGGGGGGGGGGGGGGGTGGGGGGGGGGGGGGTCGGGGGGGGCCGGCCCCCCCCCGCCCCCCCCCCACGGCTCGACGGCTCGGAAGGATCGAGAAAAGGGACAATGGCCGACAGGGGCCGCTCGACGGCCCCCACCGGTGGCCGACGGGCAACGCACGAGAGCGGACGGGTACGGAAGCGGATGGAGCGGATGGAAGGGTCCGAAGGGCCGAAGGCGGCCGAGGGACCGGAGGGGCCCGCGGGGCCGGAGCGGGTCGCGGGGCCGGGGCGGACCGGGGCGGCGGCCGGGAGCCCCCGGCCGGGGCGCGGCGGGTTCACCTTCAGCGAGGCGGATGCCGAACGGCAGCGCGGCGTGCGGCGGATGAAGCTCACCGCCACGGGGCTGCTGGTGTTCGTGGCCCTGGTGTACGTGCTCGCCAAGTGGGCCCAGAGCAACGGCGCGGGCGCCTGGACGGGGTACGTGGCGGCGGCGGCCGAGGCGGGCATGGTCGGCGCGCTCGCGGACTGGTTCGCGGTGACCGCGCTGTTCCGGCACCCGCTCGGGCTGCCGATCCCCCACACGGCGATCATCCCGACCAAGAAGGACCAGCTCGGGGCGTCGCTCGGGGAGTTCGTGGGCGAGAACTTCCTCTCCCGCGAGGTGGTCCGCTCCCGACTGCGGTCGGTCGGCATCGGCAACCGGCTCGGTGCCTGGCTCGCCCAGCCGGAGCACGCCGACCGGGTGACCGCGGAGCTGGCCACCGCGCTGCGCGGGGCGCTCACCGTGCTGCGGGACTCCGACGTGCAGGCCGTCGTCGGCGAGGCCATAACCCGACGGGCCGACGCCCAGGAGATCGCCCCCGGCATCGGGAAGGCCCTGGAGCGGATCGTCGAGGACGGCGGCCACCGGCGGGTGGTGGACCTGGTGTGCGTACGCGCCCACGACTGGCTGGTGGAGCACGGGGACTCCGTGATGGACGCCGTGCAGGGCGGGGCGCCCGGCTGGACGCCCCGGTTCGTGGACCGCAAGGTCGGCGAGCGCGTCTACCGGGAGCTGCTGCGGTTCATCACCGAGATGCGGGACATGCCCGACCATCCGGCGCGGGAGGCCGTGGACCGTTTCCTCGCGGACTTCGCCGGCGACCTCCAGTCGGACACGGACACCCGGGCCCGGGTGGAGCGCCTGAAGCGGGAGGTCCTCGCCCGCAGCGAGGTCCAGGACCTGATCGCCTCCGCGTGGTCCTCGGTACGAGCGATGATCGTGGCCGCGGCCGAGGACGAGCGCAGCGAACTGCGGTTGCGGGTCCGCACCTCCCTGCTGTCGCTCGGCGCGCGGCTGTCCACGGACGCCGGGCTCCAGGGCAAGGTGGACGGCTGGATCGAGGGCGCGGCGGTGTACGTGGTGACCACGTACCGGGACGAGATCACCTCGCTGATCACGGACACCGTGGCCGGGTGGGACGCCGAGCACACCTCGAAGAAGATCGAGGCGCACATCGGTCGCGACCTCCAGTTCATCCGCATCAACGGAACGGTGGTCGGCTCGCTGGCGGGACTGCTCATCTACGCGGTCTCGCACGGCCTCTGGCCCTGACCCGCGGCACCCGGCCCGTTCGCACCCGCCCCGGTGCGGACGGGTCAGTCCTTGCTCGGGGGGAGCTCCCCGCGGCGGGCCGCCCGGCGGTCGAGCTTCTCCTGCCGGCGCTCCGCCTTCAACCGCTCCTTCTCGGCGCGGGTCACCTTGCGGCGGACGCCGACCCCGCCCCAGAAGGCGAACCCGGTGACGATCACGCGGGGCGCGGCGGGGTCGGTGTACTCCTCGGGGTCGGGGTGGTCGAAACCGCCCATGACCCCGATGCCGCGCACCACGACGTCGACGCCGGGCGGCACGGTCACGTCGACCCCGCCCATCACGGCGATGCAGTTGATCACGATCTCGTTGTCCTGGAAGTCGGCGTCCCGCAGGTCGATGTCGCCGCCGCCCATCAGCGCGAAGGCGTTGAACCTGCGGGGTGCCGTCCAGCGGCCCTTGCGCTCGAACGCGCTCATGATCGCGACGCCCATCGAGGAGGTGGGCTCACCGCCGATCCGCTCCGGCCAGCGCGGGCCCGTGGCCGTACCGGGCGGGGGCTTCACCAGCGAGGTGGGCGCGGTGCCGACCTCGGGCAGGTCGCGGGTGATCGGCGCGAGTTCCCCGTAGGTGCGGGCCGCGTAGGCGGCCTCCAGTCGCTCCCCGAACTCGTCGAGGTCGAGACGGCCCTCGGCCATCGCGTCGCGCAGCCGCTCGACGACCAGTTCCCGGTCGGCGTCCGACGCCCGTAGCTGTGCCGGGTTCAGCTCCTTGCCACGGGGTACGGGGGCGTTCGCAGGGGAGGGCTCCCGTGCGGGGTCGGCGGCGGGTCCAGGCTCAGCGTCCGTCATGCGTTCAGCCTACGAGTTCGGCTCCGATCCCACTACGACGGGCACCCCTGGCTCACCCCTGAAGCGGTGCGCCGCGGTGCGCTAGCTGTGGACGCGGTAGCCGCAGCCACACTCCCACTTGACGAGGTGGTGGTCCTTCGCTCCGGTCATGTACCGCCCGCACTGTCTCGGGCACGCCATGCGCACGGCGCCGCCGTCCACCTGCCGGTACGGATTCCAGTACGACTGCCGGCCGCCCGACGGGGGCTGTTGCTCCATGAGCGCAGACTAGGGCAGATCACCTCCCGTGGGGCACACCTCACCCGGTGGGTGCGGGCGGGGCGGGGACCACGGACGGGGTGGCCATGTCGTTGTCGGCCAGGGCGATTTCGTCCAGTTCGACGCTGCGGACGAGGACGCCGGGGAGGTCCGCGAACCGGCTCAGCGCGTCGGCGACGGCCCCGGTCAAGGTCTCCGCCTCGAACGCGCACGTGAAGCGGGAGTACCCGGGTGCTTCCTCAAGGGCGATGCGCCCGTCGTGGAAGCTGGCCAGGCCCGCGAGCGTGTCGTCCTGCTCCTCGGTGAGGGCGTCCTGAAGGACCAGGTTGAAGTACCAGTTACGCACGGTTCGCGTGCCTCCGCGTGAATCGGTCGATGCCTCTGAGCACCGAGGATCAGATCACTCGGACGAGCGGGCGTCCACCCGCCGGGGACCAACGGGGCGGCGCGCCCGTCACTGTCCCTCCTTGCCCGCGTACATGCGGGCGATGACCGACTCAATGTCCGGCTCCCGCACCGACAGGTCGGCGAGCGGGTACTCCGCGGCGATCCGGGCGACCAGGGGCGCCGCGGAGCCCTCCGCCGGGAAGGCGAGCCACTGGCGGGGGCCCTCCACCTTGACCACCCGGGCCGCGGTGCCGACGTCGATCGGCCCCAGCTCGCGCTCCAGGTCCACCACGAGGGTCCGTTCGCTCTTGCCCGCCTCGTGCAGCCCGGCCAACGCGCCGTCGTACATGAGCCGCCCGTGGTCGATGACCATCACCCGGCGGCACAGCTGCTCGATGTCGGTCAGGTCGTGCGTGGTGAGCAGGACGGTGGTGCCGCGCTCGGCGTTCAGGTCCCGCAGGAACTCCCGCACCCGCACCTTGGAGACGATGTCGAGGCCGATGGTCGGCTCGTCCAGGTACAGCACCTCGGGGTCGTGCAGCAGCGCCGCGGCGATGTCCCCGCGCATCCGCTGGCCGAGCGAGAGTTGCCGCACGGGCACCTCCAACAACTCGCCGAGCTGGAGGAGTTCCACACAGCGGTCGAGGTTCTCCTTGAAGCGCGCGTCGGGCACCCGGTACATGCGGTGCGCCAGCCGGTAGGAGTCGATCAGCGGGAGGTCCCACCACAGGGTGGTGCGCTGGCCGAAGACGACCCCGATCCGGCGGGCGAGCCGGGTCCGCTCCCGCGTCGGATCGATGCCGGCGACCCGGATGCGCCCCGCACTGGGGGTGAGGATGCCGGTCAGCATCTTGATCGTGGTGGACTTCCCGGCGCCGTTGGGGCCGATGTACCCGACCATCTCGCCGCGCGCCACGCCGAACGACAGCGAGTCCACCGCCCGGACCTCGCTGCGCTCCCGGCGCAGGAAACCGGTGCGGCGGCGCACGTCGAAGACCTTCTCGACCCCGTCGAGCGTGATCAGTGGCGCTTCGGGCGGCCCGGCCTGGTCAGGGACGCTTCCCGTGGTCTGTGCCATGTTCCTTCCGGTTCTGCGTGGGGGCGGGGTGGGTGCGCACCGTGGTCAGCTGCCCGTGCTGCGGTACCCGCGCAGCCCCGCGCGCCAGGCCAGTCCGGCGAGCGCACAGCTGGCCACGGCGACCAGGGGCGGGGCGAAGGCCAGCCAGCTCGGCAGGTCCAACGGATAGGGGCGGTCCAGGAGGTACAGCGTGGGCAGCCAGTTGACGAAGGCGAGCGGGAAGACGAACGTCACCCCGCGCACCAGCTCCTGGGTGAAGATGGCCGGCGGGTACTGGAGCATGGTGACCCCGCCGTACGTGAACGCGCTCTGCACCTCGGCGGCGTCCTTCGCCGCGAACTGGAACGCCGCGCCCGCGACGAACACCGCGCCGAAGATCCCCGCCCCGCTCAGCACCATCAGCGGGACCATCAGCACCGCGAGCGGGGTCCAGTCCACGTCCACGTGCAGCAGCCCGTACCCGAGGACCAGCGCGCCCTGGGAGACCCGGCCGAGGCGGCGCAGGGCGAAACGGTCGGCGGCGACCTGGGCGAGGACCGGCGCGGGACGCACCAACAGGGTGTCGAGGGTGCCGTCCCTGACCCGCCGCCCCAGCCGGTCCACCGAGCCGATCGCGAGGTCGACGAGCCCGAACGAGGTCGAGGCGGTGCCGTACAGCAGCGCGATCTCGGCGAGCGCGTAACCACCGAGCGAGTCGACCTGCGAGAACATCAGCAGGATCGCCACGAAGTCGAGGATGGTGACGGCGAAGTTGCCCAACAGGGTCAGCGCGAACGACACCCGGTAGGTCATCGTGGAGCGGATCCACATGGCGGCGATCATCCGGTACGTGCGCAGTCCGTCCCGCAGCTTGGTCAGGGCGCCGTCGCGGGTTCCGAAGTCCGGGGCGGGCAGCGGCGCGACGGACCGGGGAACGGGGTCCCCGGGCGGCGCGGGAAGCGTGGTGCGCGGTGGTTCAGCCACCCTGGACCACCACCCTGCGGGTCGCGACCGTCTGGAGGAGCCGGCCCACCAGCAGCAGCGCCACGGCCCACCCGGCCTGGAAGGCGAAGGCGCCCCACAGCCGCGCACCGGAGTACTGGCCGAGCAGCACGTCGGCCGGCACCTGGATCAGCGCGGACCAGGGCAGCGCCCGGGCGACCTCGCCCAGGGCGCCCGGGAAGACGTTGAGCGGCAGCAGCATCCCGGAGAAGAAGATGCCCGCGAGGAATGCGATCTGCGCCACACCCGCGCCGTCCAACAGCCAGAACGCCGTCAGCGCGACGAGGTAGCGGATCGCGAAGCTGACGATCGCCCCGAGGAGGACGGCGAGCAGGAACGCGAGCCAGCGCGAGGGCCCGTCCGGGAGGGCGAGCGGGAAGGCGAGCGCACCGACCGCCAGGGGCACGACACCCCGTCCGAGCAGCTGGAACGCGCCCCGGCCCAGGTCGGCGGCGAGCCACCACCCCTGGAAGTCGACCGGCCGGTACAGGTCGATCGCGATGTCACCGCTGCGGATGCGCTCCATCAGCTCGTCCTCGAAGCCGCCGCCCATGGTCGCCATCACCGCGAGCAGGCCCTGGCTGACCCACACGAAGGTGAGGGCGTCGGAGACGTCGTAACCGCCGAGGCCGGGACGCTCGGCCCAGAGGGCGATGAAGGTGTAGGCGAGAATGAACCCGAAGACGGTGTTGGTGAAGACACCCGCTGCGGTGGCCGTGCGGTACGTCGCGTGGCGTCGGAACCCGCCGGCGACGACCCTCGCGTACAACCATCCGGTGTGCACGTACAACCCCTTCCGGTTTTGCGTCGTCTCCTGTTACGGGGCCGAAGCGCAGAACCCTAGTGGCAGGGCGTGACGCACCGCCACGGGGTTTCGGGGTTCCGGGTCCGATTGCGTGCCGTGTCACGGGCACCCGAGCAAGGGTGCGAAAGTTGAGGCCTGGGACGCGAAGGTTTACGGGGTGCGCAACCCTGTACGAACCTTTACGGGGCGTATGTGACGTATGACCCGTACGTCCTCAGGGGGCACCTTCCTCGGTCGTGCCGTGCACCGGCGCGCCCGAGGCAGCGGTAACGGCACCACGGCAGTACCCGCAGTAACAGAAGTATCCGGCGCACGAAGTGAATCGGGAGTTCCGCGAACCATGAGCGACGAGCCGCAACAGCACGACGAGGGCACTACGGGCCCGGAGCCCGAACGCCCCGCGGCACCGCCGACCGGCGAGGGGGAGCGGAGCTCCGGGAGCCCGTCCGGAACCGGGAAGAAGCCTTCGGACACCGGGAGCGGGGCTCCGGCCCCCGGGGGGAAGACCACGGGCGCCACGGGCGCGGGCGGGGCGCCGAAGCCTCCGCAGCGCCCGGCGAAGAGCAGCCCGGCCGGTCCGCGGCCGGCCACCAACGAGGAGCGCTCCTTCGACGCGTTCGCCCCGCGACCGCGCTCCGGCACCTCCGGCGGGAACCGTCCCGCGGGCACCGGTCCCGTGGGCTCCGGTGCGGCCCGGCGGCCCGGCGGCCCGGCACCCGAGCGCAAGGCGCCCGAGTCCGCGGCGCCCGGGGCCAAGGGTGCCGAACCGAAGGGGCCCGCACCCAAGGCGACCGAGCCCGAGTCACCCCTGTCCAAGAATCCGCAGTCCAAGAATCCGCAGTCCAAGGCCCCCCAGCCCAAGGGGCCCGCGCCCAGGGCGACCGGCGCCGAGGCTGCGGGAGCGGGCCCGGCGGCCAAGGTGCCCGGCCCCGGGGCCGCACCCGCGGAGTCCCGCACCGCGCAGAACGCACGGGACGACCGCAGCAAGCGCGACGCACCGGGCGCACCGGGCGCCGGCAAGGCACCCGGCGGCCAGAAGGGCGCCGCTACTGGTGCCGCAGCCGCCGCCGGCGCGGGAAGCGTGGGCACGGGCTCCGGCTCGGCGAAGCGACCCACCGGCGCGTCCCCCGCGTCGGGACGGACGACCAGCGGCACCGGTGGCACCCCGGGCGGCCCCCGCAAGGGCGCGCCCCGTGGACCCGAAGAGACGCCGGCGGAGCGCACCACCCAGCTCGGCGCCGTCCGCCGCGGCGGCACGGGCGGGGCAGGCGGCGCGGGACGACCCGGTGGCCCCGGTGGCCCCGCAGGTGCCGGCGGCTCCCCGGAGGAGCGGCCGGTCGAGCGCACCACCCAGCTGCGCCTCCAGAAGCCCGGCACCCCCGCAAAGAGTGGGCAGGGCGCGGTTCCGCCGCCCCGCGCAGCGGATGGCACCGCGGTCTTCGCCGCGGCCGACGGCCCCGCCGGGGAGCCGGCCGGGCCCGGCAAGAAGGCGAAGCGGAAGCGGCCCAAGCGCAAGGGCTGGCGCCGGCTCGTGCCGACCTGGCGCTTCACGCTGGCGGCCGTCCTCACGGTGCTGCTGCTGGGGATGGGCGCCTTCATCACCGGCTACATGATCGTGAAGATTCCCGCGGCGAACGCCGCGGCGACCAAGCAGAGCAATGTGTACCTGTACGCGGACGGCTCGCAGCTCGCCCGTGACGGCGAGGTCAACCGGGAGAACGTGCAGCTGTCGCAGATCCCGGAGGACGTCCGGCGCACCGTGCTCGCCGCCGAGGACCGCGACTTCTACGGCCAGTCGGCCGTCGACCCGAAGGCGATGGTCCGCGCCGGCTGGAACACCATGACCGGCAAGGGCAAGCAGTCCGGCTCGACGATCACCCAGCAGTACGTGAAGAACTACTACCTCGCGCAGGAGCAGACCTTCTCCCGCAAGGCGAAGGAGTTCTTCATCTCGATAAAGCTGGACCGTGAGCAGTCCAAGGACGAGATCCTGGAGGGCTACCTCAACACCAGCTTCTTCGGCCGCAACGCGTACGGCATCCAGTCCGCGGCGCAGGCGTACTACGGCGTCGACGTCGAGAAGCTGACCATCGAGCAGGGCGCGTACCTCGCGTCGCTGCTCAACGCCCCGAGCGCGTACGACGTGGTGGCCCACCCGCAGAACAAGCCGCAGGTGGTGTCCCGCTGGAAGTACGTCCTCAACGGCATGGTCACGGAGGGCTGGCTGTCCCAGGAGGAGCGGGACAAGATGAAGTTCCCGATGCCGCGGGAGGCCAAGGGCTCGGTCGGCATGTCCGGTCAGCGCGGCTACCTGGTGCAGGCCGTCAAGGACTACCTGTTCGAGCACGACATCATCAGCGAGGACGTGCTGAACGCCGGCGGGCACCGGATCACCACCACGCTCCAGAAGCCCAAGCAGGACGCCCTGGTCAAGGCCGTCAACGACCAGCTGATGGCCCGGGTCGACAAGAAGGCGCGCAAGGTCGACCGCAACGTGCGGGCGGGCGGCGTCTCCATCGACCCGGCGACCGGGCAGGTCGTCGCCATGTACGGGGGCATCGACTACACCAAGCAGTTCGTCAACAACGCGACCCGGCGGGACTTCCAGGTCGGTTCGACGTTCAAGCCGTTCGTGTTCACCTCCGGCGTGGAGAACGACTCGGTGACCCAGGACGGTCGTCCGATCACCCCGAACACGGTCTACGACGGCACCAGCAAGCGCCCCGTGGAGGGCTGGAGCGGCGGCCCGTACGCGCCGGGCAACCAGGACTACGTCAACTACGGGCCGATCACCATCCGGGAGGCCACCGACAAGTCCGTGAACTCGGTGTACGCGCAGATGGCCGTGGACGTGGGCCCCGGCAAGGTGGAGAAGACCGCGGTCGCGCTCGGCGTGCCGAAGAAGACCCCGGACATGCACCCGTACCCGTCGATCGCGCTGGGCGCGGCACGGGCGAGCGTGCTGGACATGACGGGGGCGTACGCGACCCTCGCCAACCACGGCAAGCAGCGCGACTACACCCTGGTCGCCAAGATGACCAAGAACGGTGCGGCGATCGCCCTGCCGAAGCGGACGGCCAAGCAGGTCGTCAGCCGGCAGGCCGCGGACACCACCACCTCGCTGCTGCGCAGCGTGGTCGACAGCGGCTCGGGCATGGCGGCGCTGGCCGCCGAGCGGCCCGCCGCGGGCAAGACCGGTACCGCGGAGAACGACAAGGCGGCCTGGTTCGCGGGCTTCACCCCGGACCTCGCCACCGTGATCGCGGTGATGGGGCAGGACCCGGTGACCGGCAAGCAGATCCCGTTGTACGGGGCCCTGGGCGAGCCGCGGATCAGCGGTGGCGGTCCGCCGGCGCAGATCTGGGCGCAGTACACCAAGGCCGCGCTCAAGGGCGGCGAGCCGCAGGACTTCACGCTGCGGCTCCAGGACGGGTCCAACAGGCGGCTCGACCTGCCGGGCGCCAGCAGCAGCAGTGACCCGGACGCCTCCACCAGCCCCGACACCGAGGAGCAGGAGACCGAGGGCCCCACGCAGAAGGAGGAGCCCGAGGACACCACGCCCAGCAACGACGCCACCCAGGACACCGAGAGGCCGACGACCCCGGGCAGCGGGGCCACCGACGGCACCACCGGGAACGGCCAGAACGGCGGGACGACGGGTGACGGCGGCACGTCCGCGGGGACCGGCGGCACCACGTCCGGCACCAACTCGGGCGGGACCGGCGGGACCGGCTCGGGCGGCACCGGCGGCACCGGCTCGGGTGGCACCGGCTCAGGCGGGACCGGGTCGGGCGGCACCGGCGGGACCGGCGGTGCCGACGGCGGCGCGACCGGCCAGGTGACGGGCGGCCCCGGCCAGACCGGCACGCCCACCGGCGGCAACAGCCCCGGACTGCCCACGACCCCGTAGCGGGACGGAAGCAGACACACGAGTGGCCCCCGGGGTGGGTACCCCGGGGGCCACTCGTGTGTGCGGGCGGGTGGTGACCCGCGCGCGGAAGGGTCCGTCAGTGGCCGGAGGTGGCCTTCAGTCCGATGACGGCGACCAGCAGCAGCGCGATGAAGAAGATCCGCGCGGCGGTCGCCGGCTCACCGAGCACCAGCATGCCGAGGATGGCGGCGCCACCGGCGCCGATGCCGACCCACACGCCGTAGGCGGTGCCGATGGGGAGGGTCTTCGCCGCGTACGACAGCAGGACCATGCTCGCCACGATCCCGGCGCCCGTGAACACACTGGGCCACAGTCGGGTGAAGCCCTCGGTGTACTTCATGCCGATCGCCCAGCCGACCTCCAGCACACCGGCGATGATCAGCAAAATCCATGCCATGACGGCACCTCCGTGGTTTCCATAACGGATCTACAGGGGTGCGTCGTCTTTGCGTGTCCCGGTACGGCGCGTCTCGTCGGGCTGCCCCCACCGTAGCAAAAAACGGCGAAAGGGCTGGTGACCGGGGTCACCAGCCCTCCCAGCGGGGCTCCGCCGGCTACAGGTACAGCCCGGTGGAGTCCTCGGAGCCCTCGAAACGGTCGGCGGCGACGGCGTGCAGGTCGCGCTCGCGCATCAGGACGTAGGCGGTCCCGCGCACCTCGACCTCGGCCCGGTCCTCCGGGTCGTACAGCACCCGGTCGCCGGTCTCCACGCTGCGGACGTTCTGCCCGACCGCGACGACCTCGGCCCAGGCGAGCCGTCGCCCGACCGCCGCCGTCGCGGGGATCAGGATGCCGCCGCCGGAGCGCCGCTCGCCCTCGGCCGTGTCCTGCCGCACCAGCACGCGGTCGTGCAGCATCCGGATGGGCAGCTTGTCGTGCGTGGTGTTCAAGTCCTTGTTGGCGCTCACGCCCCCGAACCTACCTGTCTCGGCCCCCGGTACGCCGATGGGGTGGTCCGCACGGCCCGTACGGGGGCGCACCGGCCCCGGTGCGCCCCGTTTCCCGCCGGGGGCGGCGCCCCGGCGCCCTCAGACCTTGCGCTTGCGGGAGCCGCCGAGGGCCACCAGTCCGACGAGCCCGACGACGACGATCGCGACCGGCACGATCCGCTCCAGCCGCGGGGCGCCGTCCTCGGACACCAGCTTGCCCGTGAAGCGGGAGATCACCCGGTTGGCGCCGACGTAGACGCGGCCCAGGGTGTGGTCGACGCTGGCTACCGCCTTGGCCTTGGCGTCCCCGACGATCGTCTTGGGGTGCACTCGGACGCCGATCTCGTCGAGCGTCTCGGCGAGGCGCTCGCGGCGGCGCTCGATGTCCGCCTCGATCTGCGCCGGGGTCCTGGTATCCGATGTCTCCGACACCGTGTTGCCTCCGTCGTGTCCGGCGTGGGTGTTCCCTACGGTCGACAGTCTGTCAGCTTCCCGCGCGACCCACCCCACGGCACCCCCATTACGCTCGTTTCCGTACTGCGTTCCGTACGCCGTTCCGTACTGCGTTCCGTAATCGCCCCGGGGACGACCGCCCCGGGGCAACCCACCCTCGCGAGGAGATGCGACATGAGCGAGCGACTCCAGCCCGGCGACACCGCCCCCGCCTTCACCCTGCCCGACGCCGACGGCAAGGAGGTCTCGCTGGCCGACCGCAAGGGCCGCAAGGTCATCGTGTACTTCTACCCGGCGGCCCTCACCCCCGGCTGCACCAAGCAGGCGTGCGACTTCACCGACCGCCTCGACTTCCTCGCCGGCGAGGGCTACGACGTGATCGGCATCTCCCCGGACAAGCCGGCGAAGCTGGCCAAGTTCCGCGAGCAGGAGGACCTGCGGGTCACCTTGCTGGCCGACCCCGACAAGGCGGTGCTGGAGGCGTACGGCGCGTTCGGCGAGAAGAAGCTGTACGGCAAGACGGTCACGGGCGTCATCCGCTCCACGGTGATCGTGGACGAGGACGGCAAGGTGGAGCGGGCCCTGTACAACGTCAAGGCGACGGGGCACGTGGCCAAAATCATCAAGGACCTCGGGCTGTAACCTCCCCCGCGCTGCCCGGCGCCCGGCCCCGGCCACTACGATGGGCGCGCGGACGCGGCCGTGGTGGAACTGGCAGTCACGCTGGGTTTAGGTCCCAGTGGGGTAACACCCGTGAGGGTTCGAGTCCCTCCGGCCGCACCGAACAGGGCCCGGCCCCCGAGCGATCGGGGGCCGGGCCCTGCTGCGTGCGGGCCGCGGCCCGGCTACGGGGCGGCCGGGAGGAGTTCGCGCAGGACGGGGACGAGGGCCCGGAACGCCTTGCCGCGGTGGCTGATGGCGTTCTTCTCCGCGGGGCTCAGCTCGGCGGTCGTCCGGTCGTCCCCGTCGGGCTGGAAGATCGGGTCGTAGCCGAAGCCGTTGCTGCCCTCGGGGGCGTGGCGCAGGGTGCCGGTCAGCCGTCCCTCGACGACGCGTTCGGTGCCGTCGGGCAGCGCGAGCGCGGCGGCACAGGTGAAGTGGGCGGCGCGGTGCGGGGCGTCGATGTCGGAGAGCTGCGCGAGCAGCAGGTCCAGGTTGGCCCGGTCGTCGCCGTGCCGTCCGGACCAGCGGGCGGAGAAGATGCCGGGGGCGCCGCCGAGGACGTCCACGGACAGTCCGGAGTCGTCGGCCACGGCGGGCAGCCCGGTCGCTTGGGCCAGGGCGTGCGCCTTGAGGAGGGCGTTCTCCGCGAAGGTGACGCCGGTCTCCTTGACGTCCGGGATCTCGGGGTACTGGTCGGCGCCGACCAGCTCGTGGGCGAGCGCGGCGGCGGCCAGGATCTCCTGGAGCTCGACGAGCTTGCCGGGGTTGCGGGTGGCGAGGATCAGGCGGGTCATGACGGGATTATGCCTGGTGGAACGGGGTGGGCCCGGGGGTGCCCCGGGCCCGGCCCCCGGCTACGGGGTGCACACCTTGGTCAGTTCGCCGGCCGCGTCGGTGACGGGGCCGATGTCCGGGGTCGAGTCGCCGTTCTCGATGGCGGTGCCGACGGTGTCGATGGCCTCGCCGAGTTGGTCCACGGCCTTGCCCAGGTCGGCGTTGTCGGTGGTGTCACCGATCTTGTCGAGGTTCTTCTCGATCGCCCGGAGCGATTCCTCGGCCTGCGTCGGATCGTTGGCGGCGTTCTCCACGGCCTGCTGGAGGTCGGTCACGCTGTCGGCGATCGTGTCGGCGGTCTGCACGCAGTCGAGCGCCTTGTCGACGGCGCTGCACCCGACGGCGAGCGGGGTGAAGAGTACTGCCCCGGCAACGGCGAGAGCGGTGATGGTGCGGCGGCGCGCGGCCATGGGGCGGGTCCCTCCCGAGAGTCACGGCGGACGCTGCGGGGTTCCCCCCTGCGCCCGTACTAGTAGAAACGCGATCCGCCGCCGCTTGGTTGCCCCCGGTGCCGGTTCGCCCGGTCACACCGCCGCCCGGCCCGGCCCCCCCGGGCGCGGACCGGGCGGCGGTCAGCGGTTCACTGCTCGTCGAGCGCCTTGCGCTGGAAGGCCGCCAACTCGTCGCAGCCGCCGACGGCCAGGTCGAGCAGGACGTTCAGCTCGTCGCGGGCGAAGGGCTCGGCCTCGGCGGTGCCCTGCACCTCGACGAAGCGGCCGTCGCCGGTGCAGACGACGTTCATGTCGGTGTCCGCCGTGACGTCCTCCTCGTAGCGGAGGTCCAGCAGCGGGACCCCGCCCACGATGCCGACCGACACGGCGGAGACGGTGCCGGTGAGCGGCTGGCGGTTCGCGCGGACCAGCTTGCGGTCCTTGGCCCAGGTGACCGCGTCGGCGAGGGCCACGTAGGCGCCGGTGATCGCGGCGGTGCGGGTGCCGCCGTCGGCCTGGAGCACGTCGCAGTCCAGCACGATCGTGTTCTCGCCGAGGGCCTTGAAGTCGACGACGGCACGCAGGGAGCGGCCGATCAGCCGGGAGATCTCGTGCGTACGGCCACCGACCCGGCCCCGGACGGCCTCGCGGTCGCCGCGGGTGTTCGTGGAGCGCGGGAGCATCGAGTACTCGGCGGTCACCCAGCCCTCGCCGCTGCCCTTGCGCCAGCGGGGGACGCCTTCGGTCACGGTGGCCGTACAGAACACCTTCGTGTCACCGAAGGAGATGAGGACGGAGCCCTCGGCGTGCTTGCTCCATCCGCGTTCGATCGTGATCGGGCGGAGCTGGTCGGGGGTGCGGCCGTCGATACGTGACATGGGGCCGAGCTTATCGCCCACGGCCTTCAGGGGGGCGTGGGCGGGTTGGTCCCCTGCGGGGCCGGTGCGGTGTGCTGCGCGTGCGCCGTCCCGTGCGGGTGCGCTGTCGATTTGCGCAGTTCCCCGCGCCCCTGATCGGGTGCGATGCGCTGCGGGTGTGCTGTCCCGTGCGGGTGCGTTGCTGTTTTGCGCAGTTCCCCGCGCCCCTATCGGGGTCGGGGTGCGATGCGCTGCGCTGCGGTTGGGCAACTGCCTTTCTGAGTAGTGCTCTTGTGGCATTCTGTCCGCACATTGGGTATGCCGTACAGGGGGAAGAATGAAGCGATCAGCGGAGTCGATAGAGGTCGGTCTGGTCTTCGAGAGCCCGGACGGCGCCGAGGTGACCGAACAGGAGATGGAGTCGCTGATCGAGGAACTCGACCAGCTTCCGCTGCTCCACCGGACGCACAGCCCGGCCCCACCGCCGCCCCCCGGCACCCGCGCCGGTGACACCACCCTCTACAGCTCCCTGATCTTGGGTTTGGCCGGAGCGCCCGCCATGCGGTCGCTGGTGCTGCTGGTCCAGGACTGGCTGGCGCGCCGCACCACGGGCACGGTCACCCTCCGGATCGAGGACAACGAGCTGCACCTCGAAGCCGGCTCGCCCGCCGAGCGCCGACGGATGGTCGAAGCCTTCCTCGCGCACCTCTCCTCCACCGACGGTCCAGAGGAGTCAGGTGACTAAGCGGGCCCTGGTGCTGGCCACCGAGACGTACGAGGACGCCCGGTTCGCGGCCTTGCCGGGCGCCGCCTCCGACGCCGAGCACCTGCGCGAGGTCCTCGGCGACCCGGCGGTCGGCGCGTTCGAGGTGAACGTCCTGGTCAACGAGTCGATGCGGAGCTGGGGAATAGCGATCGAGCAGTTCTTCGGCTCCGCCACCGCCGACGACACGCTGCTGTTGCACCTGTCCTGCCACGGCCGGAAGGACCGCCGCAACCGACTGCACTTCGTCACCCGCGACAGCGAGTTCGACTCGCTGGCCGCCACTTCGATCGGCGCCGACTTCCTCGCCGACTGCATGGACCAGAGCCGCAGCCGACGCGTCATCCTGCTGCTCGACTGCTGCTACAGCGGGGCCTTCAACAAGGGCATGCGCACCCGCGGCGACCAGGAGGTCGCCCTCGACGAGACCTTCCAGGGCAGCGGCCGGATCGTCATCACCTCCTCCACCGCCCTCCAGTACAGCTACGAGACCGTCTCGCTCAGCCGGGTCGAGGGTCAGCCCTCGGTGTTCACGTCCGCCGTCGTGCACGGTCTGCGTACCGGAGACGCGGACCTCGACGAGGACGGCATCGTCAGCGTCGACGACCTGTACCGCTTCATCAGCCGCCGGATTCCCGAACAGGTGCCCGATCAGACGCCGACGCTGAGCGTTTCCTCGGCCGAGGGGGAGCGCTTCGAGCTGGCCCGGAACCCCCGCGCCGCCGAGTTGGCCGACCGGGCCCTGCGCCGCGCGCTCGAAGGTGACCCGGGGCTTTCCCGTGCCGCGGAGCAGTTGGCCCTCGCCGAGGCCAGCCGCCGGACCCAGGAGTCCGAGGCCAGGGCGGCCGAGCTGAGCGAGCAGGTCAAGGCGGCGGAAGCAGCAGTGGCCCACCACACCAGTTTCCGGGCCCGGAGCACCCAGAACCTCACGAGGATGCTGGGCCTGTTGTTCTCGCTCGCCGGAGGGGCGGCCGGACTGTGGTCGGCCTCGCTCTGGGTGGACGGCTTCACCCTGCCCGACGGTGGCGGGAAGCTCTTGGCGCTGGCGATCTGCGCCGTCGTCCTCGACCTGTTCTTCGTCGCCGTGGTCGTCGGGACGATCAAGGCGATGGTCACCGCGGGAGGGCTCCTGATGGGCTGGATCATCGAGGAGGAGCCGTTCGCCCGGCACGAGCCGACCGGACGGAGGGTCCTCGCCGGCCTGCGGGTGGGCGGCGGCGTGGCACTCCTGCTCTTCGTGGTGGCCGCCGAGGTGATCTGGCTGTTGCCGGCCGGCCTGCGCCTCGGCGGATGGCTCTCCGGCCTCGCCGGGCTCCCCGTCGACATCCGGTCCGGCTGGAGCGACACGCTGGCCACGCTGTCCGGGATCGCCGGGCTGTTCACCGCCGCGATCGTGCTCGACGTCAAGGAGCGCACGCCTGACGAGGAGATCATCGAGGAGAGGAACCCCGGCTTCGTCCGGCGAGCCCGGTACAAGAAGAGGTGGAAGTTCGGCCCCTTCTACTCCTACGACCAGCAGGAATTCACCCAGGGCAGAAGCACCGACTTCCTCTGACCACGCCCCCGGGAACACCACACCCGCCAGCGAACGCGCCCCGACAGGGGCGCGGGGAACTGCGCAAGAACGACAACGCACCCGAGCCAGGCCACACACCCCCAGCGGATCGCGCCCCGATAGGGGCGCGGGGAACTGCGCAAAACGACAGCGCACCCCACAGAACAGCCCACCGCCAGGTGATCGCACCCGATCACCAGCACGAGCAACCACGCAAGAACCGGAGCGCACCCGCACGGGACAGAGCCCGAATCGGTGATAGCGCGGGTGAGTTCGCCCACAACGGTCAGTGACGGGGGAGCGCCCACCCCTTTCGCGCTTTACGCTCGACAGACTCCACCCCTTCGGCCCCCCGCAGGGCCCGTCTTCCGTCAGCGCGGAGGTTCCAGCTCCCATGAAGCTCACCGTCGTCGGCTGCTCGGGGTCGTTTCCGTCCGTGGACTCGGCCTGTTCGAGCTACCTCGTCGAGGCCGACGGCTTCCGGCTGCTGCTCGACATGGGCAACGGCGCCCTCGGCGAGTTGCAGCGCCACTGCGGTCTCTACGACCTCGACGCCATCTTCCTCAGCCATCTGCACGCCGACCACTGCATCGACATGTGCGGGTACTTCGTCGCCCGCTACTACCGCCACGAAGGCGGCCGCTGCGACCCCGTCCCCGTGTACGGCCCCGAGGGCACCGAACACCGGCTCACCACCGCGTACGCGGACACCCCCTCGGCCTCCTCCATGAGCGAGGTGTTCGACTTCCACACGGTCAAGCCCGGCACCTTCGACATCGGCCCCTTCACGGTGCGCACCGAACGCGTCGCGCACCCCGTGGAGGCGTACGGCATCCGCGTCGAACACGGGGGCCGCGCGCTCACGTACTCGGGGGACACCGGCGTCTGCGAGCCGCTGCAGGAACTCGCCGCGGGCGCCGACCTGTTCCTGTGCGAGGCCGCGTTCACCGCCGGCAAGGAGAGCATCCCCGACCTGCACCTGAACGGGCGCGAGGCCGGGGCGGTGGCCCGCCGGGCGGAGGTGGGGCGGCTGCTGCTCACCCACATCCCGCCGTGGACCGACCCCCAGGTCAACCTGCTGGACGCCCGTGAGGTCTTCGAGGGCCCCACGGAACTCGCCGTCCCGGGCGCCACGTACGCGGTCTGAGCAGAGCACCGGGGAGTGCCGCGCCCGGCGGGCACGGCGCCCCCGCCGGCACCCCTACTTCACGTTCTCGCGGTCCTCCGCCTCCGACTCCTCCTCCGGCTCCCGGCCCGGGGTCTGGAGGTTGAACTTGATGATGGCGAACCGGAAGACCGCGTAGTACACCACGGCGAAGGCCAACCCGATCGGAATGATCAGCCACGGTTTGGTGGCGAGACTCCAGTTGATGACGTAGTCGATCAAGCCGGCCGAGAAGCTGAACCCGTCCTTGACGCCCAGCGCCCAGCTCACCGCCATCGAGACGCCGGTGAGCACCGCGTGGATCGCGTACAGCAGCGGTGCGACGAACAGGAACGAGTACTCGATCGGCTCCGTGATGCCGGTGACGAACGAGGTCAGCGCCACCGACAGCATCAACCCGCCGACGATCTTGCGGCGCTCGGGCCGTGCGCAGTGGGTGATCGCGAGGGCCGCCGCCGGCAGGGCGAACATCATGATCGGGAAGAAGCCCGTGGTGAACTGCCCGGCCGTCGGGTCACCGGCGAGGAAACGGTTGATGTCACCGTGCACGACCGTGCCGTCCGGCTTGGTGTAGTCGCCGAACTGGAACCAGACGAACGTGTTGAGGAACTGGTGCAGCCCCACCGTCAGCAGCGCCCGGTTCGCCACGCCGAAGATGCCGGAGCCCCAGGAGCCGAGGTCCACGAGCCATTCCGAGAAGCTGGTGAGCGCGTCACCGATCGGCGGCCACACCCAGACGCACAGCGCGGCGAAGAGCAACCCGATGAACGCCATGATGATCGGGACGAGCCGCCGCCCGTTGAAGAAGCCCAACCAGTCGACCAGCTTGGTCCGGTGGAACCGCTGCCACACGTACGCCGTGACCAGGCCCATGACGATGCCGCCGAAGACCCCCGGGTTCTGGTACGACGCCTGCGCCGAGGTGCCGTCCTCGGCGACGCACAGTCCGCTCCAGACGCCCGCTCCCTCGAAGTCGGCGCCCGGCGCACAGCTCTCCGGGAACGCGCGGAGGATCGCGTAGTACACCAGGAAACCGGCGACCGCGGCGAGCGCGGTGGAGCCGTCCGACTTCTTCGCCATGCCGATGGCGACGCCGATGCAGAACAGCAGGGGCAGGCCCAGCGAGGAGTCCAGCAGGGCGCCGCCCGCCGCCGCGAACACCGTCGCGACATCCGTCCAGCCCAGTCCCTCGGTGCCGAAGACGTCCGGCTGGCCGAGCCGGTTCAGGATGCCCGCGGCAGGCAGGACGGCGATGGGCAGCTGAAGGCTGCGCCCCATCTTCTGCAACCCCTGGAACAGGGTGTTCCACCGTGAGCGGGCGGGTGCTGCCGCGCTGTCCGCGCTCATGGGCGACCTCCTGGGATGACGGACGCCACCCGGTCGGGTGGCGCGTCGTGATCGTCATCCTTCGTCAAGCCAACGGTCACCGCTCGCGAAGTTGGGCCAACAGTGGGTTAACGTGACAAAGCAGTCATCAGTGGCGCCAGGGAGGCAGCATGGCCAGCAAGGCTGAGAAGATCATCGCGGGGCTCGGCGGGCTTGAGAACATCGTGGAGGTCGAGGGCTGCATCACCCGGCTGCGCACGGAGGTCGTCGATCCCTCGAAGGTGGACGACGGTGCGTTGAAGGCCGCGGGGGCGCACGGCGTCGTCAAGATGGGGACCGCCGTCCAGGTCGTCATCGGCACGGACGCGGACCCCATCGCCAGCGAAATCGAAGACCTCATGTGAGCTCCCCGGCCGGACGCACCCGATAGGGGCGCGGGGGACTGCGCAGAACAACAGCGCACCCGCACCGAACGGCCCGCCGCCAGGCGATCGCCCGGGCCCGGCAGGGAACCCCCGCCGGGCCGCAAGCCGAACCGCTCAAGCCCAGAGCTGACCGTGCAGCCGCTCGATGGCCTCCTCGGTGGTGGCAGCCGTGTACACCCCCGTGGAGAGGTACTTCCAGCCCCCGTCGGCGACGACGAAGACGACGTCCGCGTCCTCCCCCGCCTGAAGGGCCTTGCGACCGACCCCGATGGCCGCGTGCAGCGCGGCCCCCGTCGAGACGCCCGCGAAGATGCCCTCCTGCTGGAGCAACTCCCGGGTCCGGGTCACCGCGTCCGCGGACCCGACGGAGAACCGGGTGGTGAGGACGGACGCGTCGTACAGCTCGGGCACGAACCCCTCGTCGAGGTTGCGCAGCCCGTAGACGAGGTCGTCGTACCGCGGCTCCGCAGCGACGATCTTGACGTCCGGCTTGTGCTCGCGCAGGTAGCGGCCGACGCCCATGAGCGTGCCGGTGGTGCCGAGGCCCGCCACGAAGTGGGTGATGGACGGCAGGTCGGCGAGGATCTCCGGCCCGGTGGTGGCGTAGTGCGCACCCGCGTTCCCGGGGTTGCCGTACTGGTAGAGCATGACCCACTCCGGGTTCGCCGCGGAGAGTTCCTTGGCGACCCGGACGGCCGTGTTGGAGCCGCCCGCCGCGGGCGACGGAATGATCTCCGCGCCCCACATGGCGAGCAGCTCCCGCCGCTCCTGCGAGGTGTTCTCAGGCATCACGCAGACGATCCGGTAGCCCTTGAGCCGGGCGGCCATCGCCAGCGAGATGCCGGTGTTGCCGGAGGTGGGTTCGAGGATCGTGCAGCCCTCGGTGAGCCTCCCCTCCTTCTCGGCCTGCTCGATCATGTGGAGCGCGGGGCGGTCCTTGATCGAGCCGGTCGGGTTGCGGTCCTCCAGCTTCGCCCAGATCCGTACGTTCTCGGAGGGCGAGAGCCGCGGTAGGCGGACGAGCGGCGTGTTGCCGACCGCGGCGAGCGGGGAGTCGTACCGCATGCCGGTCAGGCCATCCCGCCGGCGACGGCGGGCAGGATCGTGACGCTGTCGCCGTCGGTGAGCTTGGTGTTGATGCCGTCGAGGAACCGCACGTCCTCGTCGTTGAGGTACACGTTCACGAAGCGCCGCAGCTGGCCGTTGTCGACCACCCGGTCGTGGATGCCGGCGTGCCGGCTCTCCAGGTCGGCGAAGAGGGCGGCGAGGGTGTCCCCGCTGCCCTGGACGGCCTTCTCCCCGTTGGTGTAGGTGCGGAGGATGGTCGGGATGCGGACCTCAATGGCCATGGCGTGGGCTCCTGTCGGGAGTCGGGCAAACGGTGTGGCGGCGTACCGAGCGGATCTCGGCGGTGGGGCGGGCGGACGGAGCGCGAGGTGGCGGGCGGACCGGGAGCCGGCCGCCGCTCGGCGGCCGGGCGGGTGCGCCCGCCGGTGCGTCAGGGCCGCTCGGCGGCGGAGGTCAGCACGGACAGATGGCACTGTCGGACCGGCACAGGTCGACGTGCAGCCGCGCCACGAGCAGCGGCGTGCCCGGCGTCTTCTCGCTCACGTCAGAGGGAACCATGCGGTCATCGTATCGATTCCCCCCGCGGGTCCCAGAGGGTCATTCCACATCGCGGACGGAATCCGGCCGCGATGTGGACATACCGGGGTCGAGGGCGCCGGTCAGTACGCCTCGACGACCCGGACCTCCTCCTCCGTGACTGCGCCGTCCACGATGCGGAACGAGCGGAACTGGAACGGTCCGGCGTCGTCCTGGTCGGCGGTGGAGACGAGGACGTAGTGCGCGCCGGGTTCGTTCGCGTACGCGATGTCCGTGCGGGAGGGGCGCGCCTCGGTCGCGGTGTGCGAGTGGTAGATGATCACGGGTTCCTCGTCCCGGTCGTCCATCTCGCGGTAGAGCTTGAGCAGATCGCCCGAGTCGAACTCGTAGAAGGTGGGCGAGCGGGCGGCGTTGAGCATCGGGATGAACCGCTCGGGCCGCCCCGTGCCGGCGGGTCCTGCGACGACTCCGCACGCCTCGTCGGGGTGGTCCTCGCGCGCGTGGGCCACTATGCGGTCCCGCAGGTCCTGGGTGATGGTCAGCATGGGCCCAGGATAAGCAACGGGTCCCTCCCGTACCGGATTGCGGTACGGGAGGGACCGGATGCTGGACACGGGGTGGGGTCCGGTCAGCGGCCGGCGTCGCTCGGTACGGCGTCCGAGGACCTTTTCTGCCGGTTGAAGGCCGCCGCGTCGGGGTTGCGCCGCTTCAGCACGAGGTACGAGACGCCGAGCAGCAGCGCCCAGACGGGGGCGCAGTAGAGGGAGATCCTGGCGTCCTCGTCCACGGCCATCATGACGATCACCATGCTGATGAAGGACAGGGCGAACCAGCTGGTGAACGGGGCGCCGGGGGCCCGGAAGGAGGACTTCGGGAGTTCACCGCGGTCGGCGCGGGCCCGGTAGCGGATCTGGCTGACCAGGATCATGATCCAGGCCCACATGCCGGAGATGGTCGCGAACGACACCACATAGGTGAACGCCTCGCCGGGCCACCGGTAGTTGATCCAGACGCCGACCAGCATGAGCGCCGCGGAGAACGTCGTGCCGATCAGCGGGGTGCCGCGGGAGGTGAGGCGGGTGAAGACCGCGGGTCCCTGGCTGTTGAGGGCGAGGTCGCGCAGCATGCGGCCGGTGGAGTACATGCCGGAGTTGCAGGAGGAGAGCGCGGCGGTCAGCACCACGAAGTTGACGACGGCGGCGCCGAGGGCGAAGCCCATCTCCTCGAAGGCGGCCACGAAGGGGCTGACGCCGGGCTGGAAGGTGGTCCACGGCACCACCGAGAGGATCATGATCAGCGCGCCGACGTAGAAGACGGCGATCCGCCACGGAACGGTGTTGATGGCCTTGGGGAGGTTCTTCTCCGGGTCCTTCGACTCCCCCGCGGTGACGCCGACCAGCTCCACGGCGAGGAAGGCGAACATCACGATCTGGAGGGTCATCAGGGTGCCGCCGACGCCCTCGGGGAAGAAGCCGCCCTCGTTCCACAGGTGGGCGACGGTCGCGGTGTCGCCGGCGTCGGAGAAGCCGATGGTCAGGATGCCGGCGCAGATGAGGATCATGCCGATGATCGCGGTGACCTTGATCATCGAGAACCAGAACTCCAGCTCCCCGAAGAGCTTCACGGAGATCAGGTTGGCCCCGTAGAGGATCACGGTGAAGACGAGCGCGGACAGCCACTGGGGGATGTCCCACCAGTACGTCATGTAGGTCGCCGCCGCGGTCACCTCGGTGATGCCGGTGACCACCCAGAACAGCCAGTACGTCCAGCCGGTCACGAAGCCGGCGAAGGGGCCGACGAACTCGCGGGCGTACTCGGCGAAGGAGCCCGACACCGGTCGGTACATGAGGAGTTCGCCGAGGGCCCGCATGATGAAGAAGATGACGAGCCCCGCGACGGCGTACGCGAGGATCAGGCTGGGCCCGGCCTTGGAGATGGCCTTGCCCGCACCGAGGAACAGTCCGGTGCCGATCGCGCCGCCGATGGCGATCATCTGGATCTGTCGGGCGCCGAGCGCGCGTTGGTACCCCTCCCCGTGGGAGTCCGTCCGCGGGTGCGCGCCGGTGGGGGGAGTGGGGAGGTCGCCGCCGTCCTTGCCGACCTGGGTCGAGGTCATGGTGCCGTGCCTTTCGCCGGGTGAGTGGGGCCCCGTCAAGTGCGGAAGGTCTACCACGCGACCGGCGGAGATCGACTGAGGCGCGTGTGGGGCACGCCACAGGAAGAAAGGGAGGAAACCCCCCTCCCCCGGCAAACGCCGCAGGGGTGGTGACGGATTCGTTATCCGGATTTGAGCGCCCGCTGAGCGAACGCACGCCCCTTGCGCACCACTGCGCGCCCACCCCTTGCGGAAGGGGGCCACCCTTCGCGTATTGTTCTAGTTGACATAGAACTAGTGAACATTTTCGCTGATCTGGATGGGGGATGTCATGGCACGTACGACCCGAATCGACCGCCTCCCGGGGTGGCGCGGGGCCGCCCCGGTGGCACTGTCCGCAACCCTGGCGACCGGGGCGTTCCTGGCCGTCTTCGCCGCCGCGTACGACCGGCTGCCGACCGAACTGGCCACCCATCTGGGCGCCGACGGACGGGCCGACGACTTCACGGGGCGGGGCGCGTTCGCCGCATCGGCCCTGCTGCTCGTCCTCGGGACGGCCGCGTTGTTCGCGGTGCTGAGGCACCGCGCCCGGGGCTCCGGGACGGCGGCCCGGCTGCTCACCGCCACCGGCACGGCCCTACCGGTCTTCGTCGGCTACCTGACGGTGGCGCTCACCCGGGCCAACACCGGGGTGAGCGACCCGCACGCGGTGCACCTCCCCGGCTGGCACGCGGCGCTCGCCGCCCTGGCCGCGGTCCTCGCCGGCACCGCGGGATGGCTCCTCGCCGGGACGGACCCGGCCGCGCACCGCACCGCCGTGCGACCGCCGCCGGCCACCGCGGACCGACTGGCCCTCACCCCCCGGGAGCACATCGCGTGGACCCGTTCGGTCAACTCCCCCGGCCTGTGGGCGATCGGGGCGGTCGTCGCGGTGGGCGCCCTGGTGTCGGGGAGCGCCGTGGGCTGGTGGGCGCTGCTGCCCGCGGTGGTGGTGGGGCTGCTGGTGGCGACGACCGCCCGGGTCCGGGTCACGGTCGACGCCCGGGGCCTGACCGTCGCCCCCGGCCTGCTGCCCAAGCCCCGGGTCCACGTACCGCTGGCGCAGATCACCGCCGCCGGGACCCAGGACGTCAGCGCCCTGCGGGACTTCGGCGGCTGGGGGTACCGCACCCGGGCCGACCGCAGCGGGATCGTCCTGCGGTCGGGCGGCGCCCTGGCCGTGGACCGGGCGTCGGGGCGTACCTTGGTGGTCACCGTGGACGACGCGACCACCGCCGCCGCGGCACTCAACGCCCTGGCCGACCGGGCCCGCCGCACCGAGCCGAACGAAGCCTGAGATGCTGTTCCGAATCGACCCCCAGTCCCCGCTGACCCTGAGCGACCAGGTCGCCGCGTCGGTCCGCCGCGCGGTCGCGGAGGGGACGGTCACCCCCGACGAACGGCTGCCCGCCGCCCGGGAACTCGCGCGCTCGCTCGGCATCAACCTGCACACCGTGCTGCGCGGCTACCAGAAGCTGCGGGACGAGGGGCTGGTGGAGCTGCGGCGCGGGCGCGGCGCCGTCGTCACCCGCGGGGCGGACCCGGGGCGCAGCCGGCTGACCGAGCGGGTGCACGAGGTGGTGGCCGAGGCCCGGGCGACGGGCCTGTCCGACGAGGAGTTCCTCGACCTCGTCCGCCGGGCCATGGGGGCGGGGGCGCCCGAGTAGGTCCGGGGCACCGGACCGCACCGGACCGCACCGGACTGGAGCCGCCGGATCGTCGGACGTCAGGTCGTCGGACGTCGGACCGCTACGGCATCAGGGTGGTGACCAGGGTTTCCTGGAGCCCTCCGAGCCACAGGTAGGCCATGACCATCGGCTTGCGGGGGTCCTCGTCGGACAGCCGGTAGAGCAGATCGGCGTCGTCCTCGTCGGAGATCTCCAGCCGCGCCGCGATCGCGAGCCGCAGGTCGTTGAGCGAGCCGAGCCAGCGGCGGCTGTCGTCCGCGGTCAGCCGCAGCACGGCCCCGCCGTTGGAGTCGGTCGTGAGCCCGTCGAGGGCGCGGATCACCGCGAGGGCGTCCTCCCGCTTGCGGGCCCGCAGGTCGTTCTCGGTGAACCGGCGGAACTCCGAGGAGCGCTCGGTGAGTTCCGCGGCCTCCTCCGGCTTCGTCGGGGCCTCGCCGGGACCCCCGTACGCATCGGGGAAGAGGCGGTGCAGGACCGGGTCGGCGGGCGGCTCGGTCGGGCCGTCGGCGAACAGTTCGGCGAGCGGGTCGGCCGGGGCGTCCCCGCCGGGGCCGGGCCCGACGAGTTCCAGGAGTTGGACCGCGAGCGAACGGATGATGGAGATCTCGACCTCGTCGAGCGTGACGGCCGCGCCGCCACCGGGGGTCGGTTCGAAGTGTCCTGGCATGGAGTCAGTCGCTACTTCCGGTCCTGCTGGAGCGTGGCCCACAGACCGTAGCCGTGCAGGGCCTGCACATCGCGCTCCATCTCCTCGCGGCTTCCGCTGGAGACGACGGCACGGCCCTTGTGGTGGACGTCCAGCATCAGTTTCGTGGCCTTGTCCTTCGAGTACCCGAAGTACGCCTGGAAGACATAGGTCACGTAGCTCATCAGGTTGACCGGGTCGTTGTGGACCAGCGTGATCCACGGGACGTCCGGCTCCGGTACGGCGAACACCTCTTCCGCCGACTCGGTCTTCTCGATCTCTAGGGGAGCGGGAGCCGTCACACCGCCCATGCTGCCACTTGGTGCGCCCATACGCACAAACGGCCCGCCCCTCGGGTGCCCCGACGAGCTTCCGCTTTGAAATCGTCAGAGTGACGAGATTGGGGGTAGCATCATCGTCATGAACACTGCGGACCTCGGGTTGCCGGTGGACGTGCCGTCGACCGCGCTCTTCACGGACCACTACGAGCTGACCATGCTCCAGGCGGCACTCGCCGCGGGCACCGCCGACCGGCGCTCCGTCTTCGAGGTCTTCACCCGGCGGCTCCCCGAGGGCCGCCGCTACGGAGTCGTGGCCGGCACCGGACGGGTGCTGGACGCCGTGGAGAACTTCCGCTTCGACGAACCGGTCCTCGGTTTCCTGCGCGAACGCGGAGTCGTCGACGAGCGGACCCTCGCCTGGCTCGCGGACTACCGCTTCTCCGGTGACGTCTGGGGCTACCCCGAGGGCGAGGTGTACTTCCCCGGCTCGCCCCTGCTGCGGGTCGAGGGCTCGTTCGCGGAGTGCGTGCTCCTGGAGACGGTCATCCTGTCGATCCTGAACCACGACTCGGCGATCGCCGCCGCGGCCTCCCGGATGGCCTCCGCCGCCGGGGACCGGCCGCTGATCGAGATGGGCGCCCGGCGCACCCACGAACTGGCGGCGGTGGCCTCGTCCCGGGCCGCGTACGTCGGCGGCTTCGCCACCACCTCGGACCTCGCCGCGGGCTTCCGGTACGGCATCCCGACCGTCGGCACCTCCGCCCACGCCTTCACCCTGCTGCACGACACCGAGCGCGACGCCTTCCGCGCCCAGGTCGACTCGCTGGGCGCGGGCACCACCCTGCTGGTCGACACCTACGACGTGGCCGATGCCGTGAAGGCCGCCGTGGACGTCGCCGGACCGGAGCTGGGCGCGGTCCGGATCGACTCGGGCGACCTGCTGCTCGTCGCCCACCGGGTCCGCCAGCAGCTCGACGAGCTGGGAGCCACCCGGACGAAGATCGTGGTCACCTCCGACCTGGACGAGTACGCCATCGCCTCGCTCGCGGCGGCCCCCGTCGACGCGTACGGGGTGGGCACGCAGCTCGTCACCGGCTCCGGGCACCCGACCTGCTCCATGGTCTACAAGCTGGTCGCCCGGGCCGCCTCCGGTGACCCGAAGGCCCCGCTGGTGCCGGTCGCCAAGCGCTCCACCGGCGGGAAGACCTCCATCGGCGGCCGCAAGTGGGCCGCGCGACGGCTCGACGCCCAGGGGGTCGCCGAGGCCGAGGTGATCGGCACCGGTCCCGTACCCACCGACCTGGCCGACCGACAGCTGCTCGTCGAGCTGATCAAGGGCGGCTCGGTGCTCGCCCGCGAGTCCCTGGACGTGGTCCGCGACCGGCACTCGGCGGCCCGTGCGGCACTGCCGCTGTCGGCGACCCAGCTGTCCCGCGGCGAGGCCGTCATACCGACGGAGTACATATGAGCGCCGCAGCGGGATTCGGACCCCACCCTTGGGGTACGTGCGACTACACAAAAGCCGTGTGACGAGGGAGGTCGTGCCCTCTCCCGGTCCGACGCAGGAGTGCCTACGCTCGGTCCGTCCGACCGCACCACCCTCCCTCACCCCGACCCGACAAGGACCATCGACATGCGCCGCGCCCTGATCGTCGTAGACGTGCAGAACGACTTCTGCGAGGGCGGCAGCCTCGCCGTCACCGGAGGCGCCGACGTGGCCGCCGCCATCACCGAGCTGATCGGCCAGGCGCCGGCCGGCTACCGGCACGTCGTCGCGACCCGCGACCACCACATCGCACCCGGCGACCACTTCTCGGACCAGCCCGACTACGTGGACTCCTGGCCCGTGCACTGCCTCGCCGGAACCGAGGGCGTCGGCTTCCACCCGAACTTCGCCCCCGCGGTCGCCTCCGGCGCGGTGGAGGCCGTGTTCGACAAGGGGGCGTACTCGGCCGCGTACAGCGGGTTCGAGGGCGCCGACGAGAACGGGGTCACCCTGGCGGACTGGCTGCGGGACCGGGAGGTCACCGAGGTGGACGTGGTCGGCATCGCCACGGACCACTGCGTACGCGCCACCGCCCTGGACGCGGTGCGCGAGGGGTTCCGGGCGAACGTGCTGTTGGACCTCACGGCGGGCGTCGCCGGGGAGACCACCGAGCGCGCGCTGGGTGACCTCCGCGAGGCGGGCGTCACGCTGAGCGGCGAGCCGGTCGTGGCCGCCTGACGCCCCGGGGCGGGCCTACGGCTCGCCCACCGGTGGCTGACGCGCCAGGAACTCCTCGAACGCCGCGAGCTGCTTCGGGTCCATGTACCCCTGCCGCCCCTGGACCGCTTGCGCCTCCAGCCACTCAAGGGACCAGGCGGCGTACAACTCGGCCACCACCGTCCGACCCCGGGTGAACGTCATCCGCACGCCGTCCGCGTGCACGTACTGCGTATACGGGCCGTGTTGCGCGGGTCCGGGCGGGCGCTCCTTCGCCCGGCCCGGCGGGGGCAGGACGCCGAGGTACCGCCGCGCCCAGTACTCCAGCTCGGCCAGCTCCGCGGCCGGGAGCAGCACGCTGGCCGGGCGCCCGTCCCCGGTGAGCGTCACGCGCTCGCCGGTCTCCGCGACACGGTCGATCAGCAGCTCGAAGTCGGCTGCGGCGTACGGTGGTTCACCACTGTCCATGGTCTCGACGGTACCGACCGCGGGGCCTCGGTCGCCGGAGCAGGAGGGTGCGGCAGGTGCAGGTGCAGCGGTCCCCCCGGAGCAGGGCCCGCACCGTCCGCCGGGCGTCGTGGCAGCCGTGCTCGGGCAGTTCGAAGATCCGCGCCCGGACGCACCCGGCGCACACGATGGCCCAGTCCACCGCACACCATCGGTGCAGGTGGTACGGGCCCGGGGCGTCGAGCCGTCGCACGTAGGGGTGGTGCCACCAGCGCACGGGGCCCTTGCAATCGACGCAGAGACGGGTCGTCCTCACGGGTCGTTCCTCCTTCGCTCCCCGCCGGTCACTGGGACAGCAGCGCGCGGACCGTCTTGCCGTCTGCGTCCGGCCGCCACGACAGCCGCGCGAAGCAGCGGACGAGCAGCAGCCCGCGGCCCCCTTCGTCGTCGGGCGCGGTGTCCTGTTCACCGTGGTCGGGCATCCGGGCGACCGGGTCGCTGACGTCCACCAGGAGGCGAGCGTCCGCCAGCACGGCGAGCCGCAGTCGCAGCAACCTCCCGGGCACGGCCGCGTGGACGACCGCGTTCGTCGTCAGCTCGGACACCACGAGCAGGGCCGCGTCCCGGTCACCCGGCCAGCCCAGCCGGTCGAGCGCCCGTGCGGACTGTCGGCGGATCAGTCCGATGACGCGCGGGGTCATCGTGAAGCTCATCGACCATTCGCCGGTCACCGAATGGTCCACCGGCAGTGGGTACGTGCGGCCCATAACCGCCCTTCCTGACGTGGGCCGACGGGATGGCGGCCCGGGAGTGGGTGCACACATTCCAACGAGCAAGTGAACTGGCCTGACAGGCAATTAGGTGGAGCCTTCGTTAGCCGAAAACCGGCAACTTAACGCAGGATCCGATGCACCCTGGGCACATGAACGGCTACTTTGAGCACGGAAATGAAGGGACTGCACGCGAGACAACGGCGCGCTCTCGAAGAAGAATTCAGATGTACGGCCGTCGAGCTGGGCTTCCGCAGACCTCCGCCCAGGACAGCGGCACACCGCCAAGCCTCAGTGGAGGAGTCCGTGAAACGACGCCAGTTCGCCGCTTCGGCCGGAACGATCGCCGCCGCCAGCACTCTGCCCGGCACAGCCTCCGCATCGACGCCCCGCATCGGCATGGCCGATGTCCACCGATTCGAATCCGCCTTCCATCAGATCGTCGCTGCCGACAACGCGCGCGGCGGGGGCATTCGATTGGAGACCCGCGCGCTCAGCTTCACGAAGCTCGTCACTGACGTCCAGGCGAACAGCACCGCCAGCCAGCGTGTGCGCCAGCGCCTGTACTACCTCGCCGCAGCCTTCACTGGGAGCGCTCTTTGGGCCGCGATCGAGGATCAAGAGCCTGAACGGGCCAACCAACACCTCGACCGCGCGACCCGGCTGGCCGGTCTTTCTGGCAACCCCGACATCCAACTCCGAATCTGGGGTCATGCCTCGATGCTGGCCACCCAGACAGGCAACCTCTCCGAGTCGCTCGCCGCATCCGAGGCTGCCAAAGCCTCGCCGTTGTGCCGCCGGGACCCGTTGTACCGCTCGCTGACGGCTGCCCGCTTGGCAAGTTCGCAAGCCCGCATGGGTGAGCGCACCCAGGCCCGCCGCAGCCTGGCGGTCGCCGCCCAAGCGTTCGAGCAAGCCGACCAGCAAACGTCTCGGGCGCCCTGGGTGGCTTTCTACGATCGCTCAGAATTGGAAGGGCTGTCCGGTCTCGCAATGTCGGATCTTGGGCGACACGATCAGGCAGAGGCGCACTTCCACCGCGCCCTCGCGCACTTGCGTCCGGACTACGAGCGCAACCGGAAGTACTACACCTCGCATCTGGCCCTCTCCCAAATCCGCCAAGGTGACGTGGAACTGGCGTACACGACGGCGTCCTCCGTGTTCCCCCACCGCGACGACGCTCCGCTGACCGGACGCCAATGGAAGCTGCTCAAGAAGTTCAGCCACGAACTAGCCATTCAGGCGAAGGGCACGGACGTGGCTGCCTCCTGGGCGGAACGCTATGCCGACGAAAGGAACCACAACGGGCGGGCGTCCGGCAGGCGCTGATCTACGTACACACCGCGCGGCCCGAGACCGACCCGGAGAACCCCGTTCACCCAGTAGCTCCCCTGCCTCGTGAACCACTGGAGCGGTGCAGGCGAGCGGCCACTGTTCGAGGACGCCGGCCCGGGAGTGGATGGCGCACATTCCAACGAGCAAGCGAGCTGGTCTGACAGGCAATGAGGCGGAGTCTTCGACAGGCGCGGACCGGCAATTTTTACGCAGGGCTCGATGCACCCAGGGTGCATGAACGGCTACTTTGAGCACATGACGGGGAACGTCTTGCTCGCCGCTCGGATGAAGGCCGAAGGCTTGAAGCAACACGAGCTGGCCGATGCGCTGAATCACCGCATCGCTTCCTTCACCGGAAGACTCGGAACGCTTCAGGATCGCCACGTCCGCAACTGGTTGACCGGAAAGACGAAGTGGCCGCACGCGAGGCAACGGCGCGCTCTAGAGGAAGAATTCGGGTGCTCGGCTGCCGAGCTGGGCTTCCGGAGACCGCCGCCCAGGCAGGCGGCACACCGCCAACCCTCAGTGGAGGAACCCGTGAAACGTCGCCAGTTCACCACCGCCACCGCCGTCGGAACGATCGCCGCAGCCACCGCGCTGCCCGACCCCGCCTCCGCCTCCGCCTCCGCCTCGACCACCCGCATCGGCATGGCCGACACCCAGCGGCTGGAGGCGGCCTTCCAGCAGATCGCCACCGCCGACCAGACCCGTGGCGGCAGCACCGCTCTGGAGTCCCGCGCCCTCGGCTTCGCCCGGCTCGCCCTCGGACTCCAGAAGAACGGCATCGCCAGCCAGCGGGTCCGCCAGCGGCTGTACTACCTCGCCGCGGTCTTCACCGACACCGCACTCTGGTTCGCGATCGATGCGCGGGCCCCGGAGCGGGCCGAGCGGCACCTGGACCGCGCCCTTCGGCTGGCCGGGCTCTCCGGCAGTCCGGACATCCAGCTGTGCCTCTGGGGGCACGCCGCGATGCTCGCCGTACAGACGGACAACTTCCGCGACGCGCTGGCCGCGTCCGAGGCGGGCCAGGCGTCCACCGCCTGCCGCCAGGACCCCGCGTACCGGTCCCTGGCAGCCGCTCGGCTCGCCGGCGCCCAGGCCCGGATCGGCGACGGAACGGCCGCGCGACGGCAGGTGGACGTTGCCGCGCGGGCCTACGAGCGGGCCGAGCCGGACGTTCCGCGCGAAGCCTGGGCCGGGTTCTTCGACCGCGCCGAACTGGAGGGCCTGTCCGGCCTCGCACTGGCCAGTCTCGGGGAGCACGAGCAAGCCGAGGCGTACTTCCATCGCACCCTCTCCCACCTGCGTCCGGAGTACGCGCGGAACCGGCAGTACTACAGCACCCAACTGGCCCTCTCCCAGCTCCGCCAGGGAGACGTGGAGCTGGCCTGCGTCACCGGTTCCGCCGCGCTGGCCGGTGCTGGCCACGCCCCGCCGAACGGGCGTCAGCGCAAGCTGCTCGACACCTTCCACCGCGAGCTGAACGCCACCGCAAAGCACACCGGCGCTGCAGCGGCCTGGACGGAACGCTACGTCGGCGAACGGAACCACGACGGGCGGCCATCCGCCGGCAGGCGCTGACCGGCGCGCACACCACGCCGCCCCGTTCGGCTCACGCGGCGCCCCGGTTCTCCGCCTCCAGGCGGGCGAACACCTCGGCGTCCTCGGGGTCGGAGGCGAGGTCGAGGACCCAGCGCCGCAGTACGTCGGCCACCGTCTCGACCGTGGCGCCGCCCAGCTCCTCGTCGAAGAGGCGGCGCTGTTCGTCGGAGAGGGCCGCGCGGACGCCGGCCACCGTGGCGGGCACCTCCACCCGCTCCTCGTTGTGGATGGTCCATCTCGACGTTTCGGGGTCGGCCACGGCAGTGGGTCCTCTCCGGTCCAGCGGCGCCCGGTGCTCGCCGCGTCCATGGGGTCCGCGCCAGCGTAGGGCTCGGGAGCGGGCTTCTGGGCGTGCCCCGGCCCGGCGCGTGCAGCACGGCAGGGGCGTGTGCAGCGTCACGGGGTGTGGAACCGGGGGCGAAGGGCGGAAAGGGGAATGTTCGCGCGCTTTCCGTGTTCAACGTATAGCGCAGTGGGGGGCTTGCGGCAAGGCCCCGGTCGTGCCGCAGAATCGCCGACCGAAGCCGTACCCCCCGGGACCGGGGCGGGTCCGGGGGCGCCCGGGTCTTCGGGCCGGGGAGCGAACGCTTACGCTCGTTGCTGCGCGCGCCGTGGTCGCCAGCACCCCCAGATCGGACCCCCCTGATCGGACCCCGATCCGACACCGCAGATCGAAACCGAGGCCATGAACCCCCTGACCACCAGCGCATTCGACCTTCCCGACCGCCTCTCCCCCAAGGCGGACCCGGCACTGATCGACGGCGACGAACGGCACTTCGCGGCCATTGCGGAGAGCCTGGAACAGTCGATCGCCGAGGTGTCCGAGCTGCTCGACCGGGAGCGCAGGGCGCCCGGCGGGGTCGGGCGGGACGCGATGGACCGGGACGCGGAGGTCCACCGGCTGACCGGGCGCCTGCATGGGCTGCGCCGCTTCGGCCTGGACCTGTGCCTGGGGCACTTCGTGTCCGCGGACAGCCCGGAGCCGGTGTACGTCGGACGGCTCGGTCTCACCGACAGCTCGGGGCACCGGCTGCTGCTGGACTGGCGCTCGCCCGCGGCCGAACCGTTCTTCGCGGCCACCCACGCCCGTCCGATGGGCCTGGTGAGCCGCCGCCGCTACCGGTGGACCCGGGGTCGGATCGGTGACTACTGGGACGAGGTGTTCACCGCGGACGGGCTGGAGGGGCACGCGGCGCTGGACGACCAGTCCGCGTTCATCGCCAGTCTGGGCAGCAACCGGTCGGAGCGGATGCGGGACGTGCTCGGCACCATCCAGGCCGATCAGGACGCCGTCATCCGGGCGGGGTCCCGGGGTGCGCTGGTCGTGGACGGGGGGCCGGGTACGGGGAAGACCGTGGTGGCCCTGCACCGGTCGGCCTATCTGCTGTACTCCGACCCCCGGCTCGGTCACCGTCGGGGCGGGGTGCTGTTCGTCGGCCCGCACCAGCCGTACCTGGCGTACGTCGCGGACGTCCTGCCGAGCCTCGGCGAGGAGGGCGTGCAGACCTGCACCCTGCGGGACCTGGTCGCGGAGGGGGCGGCGGCGACGGTCGAGAAGGACCCGGAGGTGGCCCGACTGAAGTCGTCCGTGGAGCTGGTGAAGGCGATCGAGCCGGCCGTCAGGATCTACGAGGAGCCGCCCACCAAGGGCATGACGGTCACCAGTCACTGGTCCGAGACCTGGCTGAGCGCCGAGGACTGGGCGGCGGCGTTCGAGGCGGTGGAGCCGGGCACCCCGCACAACGAGGCGCGCGCGCAGATCCGGGAGGAGCTGCTGACGATCCTGATCGACAAGGACACCAGCGAGGCCACCCCCGAGCTGCTGCGCAGGTCACTGCTCCAGAACCGGGAGCTGCTCGGGGCGCTGAACCGGGCCTGGCCGATGATCGAGGCGACCGACCTGGTCGGGGACCTGTGGACGGTGCCCGCCTATCTGCGCAAGTGCGCCCCGCACCTGAGCGTCGCGCAGGTGCGCCGGCTCCAGCGGGCCGACGCCCAGGCGTGGACGGTGTCCGACCTGCCGTTGCTGGACGCGGCCCGGCAGCGGCTGGGCGATCCGCGGGCGTCGGTGCGCAAGCTGCGGCGGGACGCCTCGGTGGCCGCCCAGCGGGCCCGTAGGTCCGCGGTGATCGACAGCCTGTTGGCGGCCGACGACGACGCGGAGGGGGCGGTGACCATGCTGCACGGGAGGGACCTCCAGGACAGCCTGATCGACGAGAGCGGGCTGCCCGTCGCCGATCCGGAACCCCTGGTCGGCCCGTTCGCGCACGTCGTCGTGGACGAGGCCCAGGAGCTGACCGACGCCGAGTGGCAGATGCTGCTGCTGCGCTGCCCGTCGCGGAGCTTCACCGTGGTCGGGGACCGCGCCCAGGCCCGGCAGGGGTTCGAGGAGTCGTGGGAGCAGCGGTTGGAGCGGATCGGGCTGGACCGGGTGACGGTGGCGTCGCTGAGCATCAACTACCGGACGCCCGAGGAGGTCATGGCCGAGGCGGAGCAGGTCATCCGGTCGGTGCTGCCGGACGCCAATGTGCCGACGTCCGTGCGCAGCAACGGGGTGCCCGTGGTCCACGGGTCGGTGGCGGACCTGGATGCGGTGCTGGACGCCTGGCTCGCGGAGCACCCGGACGGGGCCGGGGTGGCGTGTGTGATCGGTGACCCCTCGTTCCGGCCGCGGCCCCGGGTGCGGTCGCTGACTCCGGGGACGTCGAAGGGGCTGGAGTTCGACCTCGTCGTCCTCGTCGATCCGGAGGCCTTCGGCGAGGGCGTCGAGGGGGCCGTGGACCGCTACGTCGCGATGACCCGGGCGACGCAGCGGCTCGTCGTCCTCAGGAGTTCCTGAGCCCTCAGGAACTCCCGAGCCTGCCGCGCGGGCTCCTGAACCGGCCGCGCGGGCTCCCCAGCCGGCTGCCCGGGCTCCTCAGCCGGAGTCCCGGGCCGCGGTCTCGATCAGGTCGGTCACCTCGACCGGCCGGGACGCCAGGGAGGCATGGCTGGCGTCCAGCTCGATGATGCCGCGCGGGGACATGCGCTGGGCCATCTTCTTCTCGTTCTCCGGGTTGATCATCCGGTCCTGGGTGGAGATCTGGTACCAGGTGGGCTTGCGGCGCCAGGCCGGGTCGGTGATCGTGTCGCCGAAGGTGCTGCCCAGCGGTGCCTTCTGGGTGACGGCGAGGACGAACGCCTCGTCCTCGTCGAGGTCCTGGCAGAAGCTCTCGCGGTACTTCTCGGGCTTCACCCAGAGGTAGCCGTCGGAGTCGGGGGCGATGTTCTCGAACGCGGCGGGCGGCAGGTCCTGGCTGATCTGTCCGGGGCTCTCGCCGGCGTCGGGGGCGAAGGCGGCGATGTAGACGAGGCCGGTGACGTTCGGCAGGTCGCCCGCCTCCGTGATCACAGCGCCGCCGTACGAGTGGCCGACCAGCAGGACCGGGCCGTCGATCTGCTTGACCATCTTGCGGGTGCGTTCGGCGTCCTCGGCCAGGGAGGTCAGTGGGTTCTCGACGGCGTGCAGCCCGGTGTGGCCGCGGCGCTTCAGTTCGAGGATGACCTTGCCCCAGTGGGCGGCGCCACCCCAGAATCCGTGGACGAGGACGATCGAGGGCGTGTCAGCCATGACTGCGGGCCTTTCGGTGCGGTTCGCCAGGGCCCCCCGGTCGACCGTAGGACCGCCGGAGTGCCTCCGCCACCGGAGCGGTGCCGCTACTCGCCCTTCACCCGGGCGTTCAGCCCGGGGTGGGTGCCCAGCGGGGGGCGCCGCAGCAGGCTGCGGATCGGGTGCCACAGTTCGGCCGAGTCGTCGGGGGCGGTGCGCCACACCAGCCCGTCGGGGTGGTGCAGGACCGCGGTGATCTCGTCGGGGGTCGGCGGTTCGACGTTGCCCCGCAGGTAGACGGAGCGCAGGCCGAGGTTGCGGAGCCGGGTGAGGGCGCGGGCCCGGTTGCCGGCGACGATCAGGACGCGGACCCGGTCCGCGGTGTCGGACAGGGCGTTCTCCGCGGTCGGGCTCGGCAGGTTCAGGGCCACGACCACGTTCCCGTTCGGAAGTCTGCAGAAGCCTCCCGCACTCATATCGTCACACCCCCGTGAGACATCGTGTCAATAAGGACCGTACAGACGCACCTAAGCACGGCCGGCCGCCACCCCGCTAGAGGGTGGCGGCCGATCATGGCTTGACCTGCGAAGACGCCTTCTACCTGGTAGATCGTCCGACCTGGACGGTGATCGTCGAGCCGTCCCGGGGCTGCTTGATGATCTTGATCCGGGTGTTGGTGTCAGTGACCTTGACGCTGGCGGTCGGGTTGGCCACGTCCCAGTAGCTGCCCTTGCGGTCGTCGAAGACCGGGACCCCGCGGTGCGCCGCGATCTTGGCCGGGACGTCCGCGGTGTGCAGCGTGAACGCCGCCGAGCCGCGGGTGCTGAAGGTCGAGTCGAAGGACTGGATGCGGTTGCGCATCAGGTTGCCGTTCGCCCACTTCAGCGGGGTCGGGCTGGCGTCCACCGGGAGGATCAGCCCCCGGCCGTGGTGCTGGCTGGTGTTGTTGTCCTTCTGGGAGGTGTCCCAGAGCCAGACCAACAGGCCCTTCTGGTACTTGTAGTGCTCCACCCAGTCCGGACGGGTGGTGGAGAAGCCGAAGTTGTACGGGCCGACCTCCAGGGTCTGGTCGTACGACACGTACTGGCGGTTCTCGGCGATGTAGTACTGCTCGTACTGGTTGGTGAAGGACTCGCCGATCCGCGAGAAGCCCTTGGTGGTCCAACCGCCCGCATCCGTCTCGGCGTTGTCCGAGAAGACGGGCGCGCCGTCGCCGGTGACCGTGAGCGCGTCACCGGTGAAGCCGAGGCCGCCGGTGCCGCCGTCGGTGGCGTACCGCAGGCGCAGGTCGATGCGCTGGCCGGCGTACGCGTCCAGCGAGTAGGCGAGCTTCTTGTGGCCGCCGGAGACGCCGCTCAGCGCGGGGCGGTCGGCGCCGTCGCGGGCGAGGGGGCCGCCGTCGGCGGTGCCGTCGAGCGCGGTCCAGTTGGCGCCGCCGTCCGTGGAGACCTCGGCGTAGAGGTAGTCGTAGTTCTCCTCGATGTCCCACCAGCCCTGGAGGGACAGCTCGGCCTTGGTGCGGCCGGTGAGGTCCACCGAGCGGGTCAGGGTGTTCTGGAGGTCGTCGCCCTGGCCGCTCCACCACTGGCGGGTGCCCTCGGCGGGCTTGGTGACGGTGGTGGTGACCGGCTTGGTCGGCAGCTGCACGATCAGCGCCTGCGGGTTCTTGGTGTTGTACGCCGAGACGCCGAGGCGGTGCGTGGACCTGGTGGCCGCCCGCGCGAGGTCGTAGTCCAGCCAGCCGAGCTGGAGCTTGTCCCAGGCGGTCATGTCGCCGGGCAGGTCACCGATGGCGTCCTTGCCCCGGCCGAGCCAGGAACCGCTGGACATCAGCGACCAGAAGCCGGTGGAGTTCTCGCCGCCGCCGGAGGTGTCGTAGAGGTCCGGCAGACCGAGGTCGTGGCCGTACTCGTGGGCGAAGACGCCGAGTCCGCCGTTCTCCGGCTGCACGGTGTAGTCGCCGACCCAGATGCCGGTCTCGCCGATCTGGGTGCCGCCGGCGCGGTTGTCGCCGGGGCCGGTGCGCCCGGCGTCGCTCCCGTACGCGTACCAGCGGTGCGCCCACAGGGCGTTGGGGCCCTCGGTGCCGCCGCCCGCGGACTCGTCCTCGCCCGCGTGCACCAGCTGGAAGTGGTCGATGTACCCGTCGGGCTCGTTGAAGTTGCCGTCCTGGTCGAAGTCGTACCGGTCCCAGAGGTCGTAGGCGGAGAGGTCCTGCTTGATCTGGGCGTCGGTGCGGCCGGCGGCCTTCTGGTCGCGGACCCAGGCGTTGACGCCGTCGCGGACCGCGTCCCAGACGTTGACGCAGTTGGAGGAGCCGCAGTAGTTGGAGCCGTAGCGGGCCTCGTTGTAGTCGACCTTGACCCAGTCGGAGACGTGGCCCTCCACCGAGTAGCGGCCCGAGGACGCCTTCTCGTAGTAGGTCTTCAGGGACTCCTTCTTGCGGCCCTGCTCGTCGACGCCGGTGCCGAAGTAGAGGTCCTGGAAGTGGGCGCGGTTGTAGTCCGCCTGCCAGGCCGTCGAGTTGTCCTTCGCCCGGTCCGGCTGGGGGATCTTGTTGTGCGCGGGGCCGGGCGTGCCGCCGTACTTCAGTACGGGGGGCTTGGGGCCGTTCGGGCCGTCCGGGTCGTGCTGGGTGGTGCTGTCGACCTTGTCGCCGAACTCCAGCAGGATCGTGAAGATCTTGTCGGTCTTCTCGCGGCCCAGCTCCACGTACTTCTTGTCGTCGAGCTTGACGACCTTCGAGCCCCCGCGCTGCTGCACGGTCGCCTCACCCGCGAGGACCTGCTCCAGCGCTGTCTCGCGCTGTTCGGCCCGGGCCTCGCTGAAGGGGCCTTCGAGGTCGTGGTCGACATGACCCTTCGCCGGGGCCGGGTCGTGCCGGTCGGCGGCCGGGGCGGGGGCCCCGGCGTCCGGAGCGGCCAGGGCCGGGCCGGAGTAGGCGGCGGTGGCCGCGGCGAACGCCACGGCCACCGCGGCGACCCTGAACGTCCTGCTTCTTCTGCTCACGTGACGGTGTCCTCCCCTGCGCCCCGCGTACGGCGGCCGTTGGGGGGTTCCCGGAGCGGGGAGGGCCGCGCGCGGTGTGCGCGTCACAAGTGCGGTCATTCGATCGGAGTTACAGAAGAAAAGACAGACCTTGACTTGAACACCTCAACGCACTATGCAGGGCGATGACTCCGCTATCCGGACGTGCCGTGCGCCGTCCGTTGACCACCGTCCGAGCCCAACCGGCGCGCCGAAACGTCCACTTCATGGAATCGGTGACCCTGTGCGCCCCCCGTGCATCGGCACCGTGTGCCACGTCACGCTTACCGTTCGGGTCCGAGGGGCATGGAGGCGGTGAAGTCGCCCCGAGACGTTCCCTCGTACCCTGTACCTCGTCCCGGGGGGCCTCGCCGTTCCCTACCGACCCCCGTACCCGATAGTCCCGAGGACTGATACGCCATGCCTCGTCCGACTGCCGCACAGATCGCCTACGGAACCGCCACCGTCGTCTGCTCGACACTCGCCATGCTGTTGCTCTCCCGGACGAGTTCGGGCATCGCCGTCGCGGTCATCGCCATCGCCGCACTCGGACTCGGCCTCCTCGTGGCCGTCACCGTTCCCCTGCCGAAACCCCGCCCGCGGGGCACGCCGGTCGCCGCCCGCGCCGCGACGCCCCGCATCCCCGGACAGCGCACCGGCGGGACGCAGGCGCCCGCGGCGCGGGACACGGTCGACACCGTCGCGGCGGTGCGGCGGCTCGGTTCCGCCCGTCGACCCGCGGGCCGGCCGGGACCCACCCGTCCTTGAGGCCCGGCGAGGCGCCCGGCTCAGACGGTGCTGACCTCGACCGTCTTGGCGGCCTTGTCGTGCAGGCCCTGCTTGAACGGCTTGTCGAAGAAGCTCCACCCGCCGGCGATCGCCGTCCAGACGCAGGCGCAGCAGAACGCGAACGGCAGCCACAGCACGGCCGCCCGGACCAACGAGGTCTGGACGGAGGGAGTCGCCCCGTTATCGAGGTTGGCGACCCGCATCTTCAACAGCCGTTTGCCGACGGTCTGCCCGGTGCGGGAGATCAGCACCGTGTCGTACCCGATGTAGAGGATCGCCGCGAGGACGGACTGTCCGAAGGACTTCCCGTACTCCACCTGGTCCGGGTCCACGGAGTACTCGGAGACGCCGAACGCCCAGGACAGCAGCCAGACCACCACCCCGACGATGATCATGTCGATGATCCGGGCGAGGACGCGTTTGCCGCTGTCGGCCAGCGGGGGCATCCCCGCGAGCGGGTCGGCGCCGCCGTGGGACCCGCCGCCGGCGGCACCGTACGGACCGCCGCCGGGCGGGGGCGGCGGGGCGCCGTACGGGGAGCCGCTGCCCGGGGGCGGCGGTGGAGGTTCACCGCCGGGAGGCGGGGCGCCCCAGGTCGGGCCGCCACCGGAGGGGGGTGGCGGCCCGCCCGGGGGGCCACCGTCTTCGGGCCAGCCGCCCGGGGGCTGCCCGGGCGGCTGGCCGCCCGGCGGCGGACCTCCGGGGGGCGGGCCTCCGGGGGGCGGGTCGTAGGGCGAACCGCCCGGGGGGACACCGCCCTCGGACGGCGGCTGCTTGCTGAACGGGTCGTCTTCCGGCTGTCCGGGCCCGGGCCGCGGCGGTTCGCTGCTCATGACCCGAGTGCATCGCGAACCCCCCTGGCCCGCATCCGGCACGCACCCGTCCGGGCGATCACCCGGCCCGGCAGCGCCCCCGACGCCTACCGGGCGACGAACGTACGGGCCGCCTTGTCGTGCCAGCCCTGCCGCCACGGCCGGTCGAACACCGCCCACAGCACGCCCAGTGCACCGACCGCGAGCAGCCCGGGCACGGTGAGCACCAGGAACCGGCGCAACGCGGCCCCGAAGGACGGGGCCTCGTGCGCCCCGATGTCCTGGACCCGCAGCCCGAACAGTCGTTTGCCCGCGGTACGGCCCCACTTGGCGGTGGGCAGCACCTCGTACACGATCCCGGTGAGGAGCAGCACCGCGACGACGGCCCCGAGGTAGCCGGCGGTCGTCCCGTCCACCAACCAGACGGTGACCGTCCGGCCGGACAGCTTCGCCGCCTCGATCTTCTCGTCGACGTGGTCGGCGGCCCGGATGCCGAGCGGCACCGCCGCGGCGCCGGTCACCGCGGCGAGGACCGCGGTGTCCACCAGCCGTGCCAGCAACCGCCGGCCCAGGCCCGCCGGCCGGGCCGCCGCCTGGGCCTGCGCCACGGCCAGGAACGGATCGCTGACCGGGGGCTTGAACGGGATCACGGGCCCCTCGCCGCGCCCGTCGTCCGCAGCGGCGGGCGCGACGGGCGCCGACTGGGCGAGGCGGTGGACCTGCTGCGCCCATGAGGGCTGCCCGGCTGCGGGCCCGGGCGGTACCTGGGCCGGGAGTTCGGGAGTGCCGTGCTGCACGGGAGCGGCCGGAGCGAGGGGAGCCGCCGGGGCCGGGGGGCCGGACACGGGGGGCGCGGGAGCTGCGGGAGCCGGCAGCGCGGGTGCCGGGGCGGCGGGCTGCAGGGACGCGGGCGGCGGGGACGATTGGGCGGGGACGACGGGGGCGGGTGCCGGGGCCGCGGGGATGGGCTGCGGCGGGAGTTGGACGGGGCCCTGCTGGTGCGGCACCGGGCCCGGCGCCGCGGGCGCGGGGGACGTCGGGGTGCCGGGCGGGGCGTGGGTGCGCGGCGCCCGGTGGAACGTCATGGTGCTGTTGTCGCCCGGGACGACCCGGGCGACCTCGCCGCGGACCGGGGCCTCCGGTCCGGCGCCCTGTCCCGCGGCGTCGGGGAAGTTCGGGGCGGCGGGCGCCGGGGGCGCGGAGCCGGTGGCGGGCGCCGGGGGCGCGGCCTGCGCGGTGGACGCGCGGGGGTCGGGCACCGACGGGGCGCCCCAGGAGACCTTGCGGTCCTGGTCGCCGCCGAAGCCCGACTGGAGGCCGGGGCTCGCGCCCCAGGAGGCGGCGGGTTCGGGGCGGTTGCCGTGCGGGGACGACGGGAGCGCGGGCTCCGACCGGGGCGGCTCCTCCTCGTCGAAGAAGACGGGGCCGGTCTCCTCCACGGGCGGGGCGGCGGGGTTCGCCGGGGCGGCGGCCGGGCCCGGGGCGGCCGGGGCGACGGGCGCGGTCGGCTCGGGGGTGTGCAGGAGGGCGCCGTCCGTGGGCGCGGGACGACTGGTGCCCGGTACCCACGAGGCGCCGTTCCAGTACCGGACGTAGCCCGGAATGGAGGGGTCCGGATAGTAGCCCTCACGGGGCGTTTCGTCGCCGGGTGCCGGAGTTGGGGCGCTCATGTCCGTCGTCCCGTATCTGCTCGTTGGTGGGTGATGGGGGCTCCACATCTATCAGACCCGCGCCCCCGCCCGTGCGGGACCGGCGTGACACGCCCCTTCCGAGCAGGGCGCACCACCCGGTGGCACGGTGGTGCGCCGGTGGAACCGGGCCCGGGTGACGGGCCATCGGGCGGGTACGCGCGGCAGGACGCGACGGGTCGCCGGGAACCGCTGAAAAAACTTTCCGGAAGTCGCGTAATGCTCCCGGGCGGACGCGCTCTCCCTCGCGTGGACCTGTTCCGGGTCCGCGTACTCAGGGAGAGGAACGAAGAGATGCACACCGTGGTGGAGCGCGAGTTGGAACTGAGGCTGGTCCTGTCGCCCGAGCGCAGCATTCCCGTGCCGGCCCGGCTGACCTACCGGTCGAACGACCCGTTCGCCGTGCACATCACCTTCCACATCGGTACGGAGCACCCGGTGAACTGGACGTTCGCCCGGGAGTTGCTGGTGGAGGGGGTGTTCCGGCCGTGCGGGCAGGGGGACGTACGGGTGTGGCCGACCAAGGTCGACGGCCGCAGCGTGGTGTTGGTGGCGCTGAGCTCCCCGGACGGGGACGCCCTGTTGGAGGCGCCCGCCGCCCCCGTGTCCGCGTGGCTGGAGCGCACCCTGCGGGCCGTGCCGCCGGGCACGGAGACCGAACAGCTCCACATCGACGACGGTCTGGCGGCGCTGCTCGCGCCCACCCCGGACCGCGGGCAGGACGACCTGTGGCCCTGCGAACCGCTGGCCGGCGACGAGGGGCACGACGGGGAGTGAACACGGTGCAGGGCCGCCGCGCACCGCTGCGGTCAGAAGAGCTTGCCCGGGTTGAGGAGCCCCAGCGGGTCGAAGGCGTGTTTGACGGCCCGCTGCGCCTCCATGCCCACCGGGCCGAGTTCGCGGGCCAGCCACTCCTTCTTCAGGACGCCGACGCCGTGTTCACCGGTGATGGTGCCGCCCAGTTCGAGCCCGAGGGCCATGATCTCGTCGAAGGAGGCGCGGGCCCGGCGCGTCTCCTCGGGGTCGGTGGCGTCGAAACAGACGGTGGGGTGCGTGTTGCCGTCGCCCGCGTGGGCGCACACCCCGATCGTCAGCCCGTGCCGCTCGGCGATCCGCTCGACTCCGGTCAGCATGTCGCCGAGCCGGGTGCGCGGCACGCACACGTCGTCGATCATCGTGGCGCCCTTGACCGCCTCCAGGGCGTTCAGTGCCAGCCGCCGGGCCTGGAGCAGCAGTTCGGACTCGGCACGGTCCGCGGCGGGCACCACCTCGGTGGCGCCGGCCGCCGTGCACAGGGCGCCCACCGCGGCGAGGTCGGCGGCCGGGTCGGCGGTGTCGAAGGCCGTGAGCAGCAGGGCCTCGGTGGTGTCGGGCAGGCCCATGCGGGCGAGGGAGTTGACGGCGCGGACGGTGGTGCGGTCCATGAGTTCGAGCAGCGCGGGCGTGTGGCCGGCGGCCATGATCCGGCAGACCGCGTCGCAGGCGGCGGCGGCCGAGGGGAACTCGGCGGCCAGGACGAGGCGTTCCGGCGGCTTGGGCACCAGGGCGAGGACGGCGCGGACGACGATGCCGAGACTGCCCTCGGAGCCGACGAACAGCCGGGTCAGGTCGTAGCCGGCGACGCCCTTGGCGGTGCGCCGTCCGGTGCGCAGCAGTCGGCCGTCGGCGAGGACCACGTCCAGGCCGATCACGTACTCGGCGGTGACCCCGTACTTGACGCAGCACAGGCCGCCGGCCGCGGTGCCGATGTTGCCGCCGATCGTGCACGTCTCCCAGCTGGACGGATCGGGCGGGTAGGCGAGGCCCAGCTCGCCGGCGGCCCGGTTCAGCGCCGCGTTCACCACGCCCGGTTCGACCACGGCGATCCGGTCCACGGGGCTGATCTCCAGGATGCGGTCCATCTTCACCAGGGACAGCACGAGGCAGCCGTCCACGGCGTTGGCGCCCCCCGACAGTCCGGTGCGGGCGCCCTGCGGGACGACCGGGACGCGCAGTTCCGTCGCCGTGCGCATCACGTGCTGGACCTGCTCCACGGTGCGCGGCAACACCACGGCGGCCGGGACGCCCGCCGCGCAGAAGCTCGCCATGTCACGGGCGTAGGAGGCGGTGACGTCCGGATCGGTGTGGATCGCCTCGGCCGGCAGACCGGCGAGGAGGCGGTCGACCAGGGTGGTGCTCGTGGTGCTCATCCGCCCAGCGTCGCACCCGGGGCCATCGGTGTGAACCCGGGCGTGCTGCGCGTCACCTGCGCGGACGCCGCCACCGGGCCGGGTCACAGTGAGCGCCATGAAGGCCACGACGAGCGCGATCCGGGCCCTGGAGTCGCCCGCGGAGACGGCTACGGAGACGGCGGCGGACGAGCAGCCGTCGCGGTCGGCGGTGCGGTGGCGGCGGGCCGGCCGGGTGCTGCGGGCGACGCTCGTGGCGGGGCTGGTCGCCGGGGGTGCGGCAGCGCTGGTGCTGTGGCCGCAGCCGCGCGCGACGGTGCCGCCCGCGCCGGGCCCCGGGGCACGGGCCCTGAGCGCGGTGGAGAGCGGCGGCCCGGCGACGGCGGCGGACCTCGCGGTGCTGATCGCGGACCGGGAGCGGCACCTGCGGGTGCACCCCGGGGACACCGCGTCCCAGGCGGTGCTGGGCGCGGCCTACGTCGAGCGGAGCCGGCGCACCGGCGACTGGGCGGACTTCCCCCGGGCCGAGCGGGCCCTGCGCGCCGCGCTGGCGGCCCGGCCCGGGGGCGATGCGGGTGCGCTGACCGGGCTGGCGGCGCTGGCGGTCGCCCGCGGTGACCTGCCGGCGGCCCGGACCTGGGGCGAGCGGGCGGTACGGCTCGCGCCGAAGCGGTGGGCCTCGTACCCGCCGCTGATCGAGGCGTACCGGGGGCTCGGTGACGACGCGGCGGCCGGGAAGGCGCTGGAGGCCCTGCGGGGGCTACGGGTGCCCGAAGCCGCGGTGCGCACGGTGACCGGGCGGTTGTACCGGGAACGGGGGTGGCGCGAAGACGCGGTGGCGAACCTGACGGACGCGGTGACCGCGGCCCGGACCCCGGCCGAGGAGGCGTGGGCGCGGCAGTTGCTGGGGGAGGTCGCCTGGGACCGGGGCGAGACGGAACCGGCACTGCGGCACTTCGACGCGGCGCTACGGGTCGACCCCGGCCGGTACGAGGCGCTCGCGGGGCGGGGGCGTGCGCTGGCGGCGCTGGGGCGCGGCGACGAGGCGGTGCGGGCGTTGCGGGAGGCGTCCGCGCGGCGGCCCGTGCCGGAGTACGCGGTGGAGTTGGGCGAGCTGCACGAGGCGCTGGGCGCGCAGGACGCCGCCCGGGACGCGTACCGGGTGGCCCGGGAGCGGGTGCGGGTCCGTACGGCGCACGGGGCGCGGGACCTGGTGCTGCTCGGGCGGTTGGAGGCCGACCACGGGGACGGGGCCGCGGTTGCGGCGGTGGTCGAGGAACTGGAGGCGGAGGTGCGGCGGGCCGCGCGGCCGGCGGTGTTGGACGCGCTGGGGTGGGCGTTGTTCCGTGCCGGGGAGCCCGAGCGGGGGCTCGTGCGGGTGCGCGAGGCGCAGGAGAAGGGGCCCCGGGTGCCGATGGTGTCCTATCACCGGGGGGTGATCGAGCGGGAGCTGGGGCGCGGGGGCGCGGCTCGGCGGCATTTCGGGGACGCGGTGCGGTTGCATCCCGCGTTCTCTCCGCTTTTTGCGCCTCGGGCTCGGGCTGCGCTGGGTGCGCTCGGGGAGCTGGGTTCGGGGGGGCCTGCGGAGGTGGACGGCCCGCCCCAACCCCTGACGTCGCCGTCGGCTTCTCCGTCCCCCTGACCCTCCGATGTCCCGTGCGGGTGCGCTGTCGTTTCGCGCAGTTCCCCGCGCCCCTTGATCCTGCGTGTGCGCTGTCCCGTGCGGGTGCGTGGTGGTTTTCGCGCAGTTCCCCGCGCCCCTTATCGGGTGCGATCAGCTGCGTGTGCGCTGTGCCGTGCGGTGCGCCCCTGTCGGGGCCCGCAGGAGACGACGCGCCGTCGCCAGAGGCCCCGATCAGGGGCGCGGGGAACTGCGCAACCCCACGGCGCACAGCACAGGAAAGCGAACCCAGGACCGGACGCACCCAATAGGGGCGCGGGGAACTGCGCGAACACACCGCGTACCCGGCCGGGACAGCGCACCCCCAGGTGGACAGTGGACGGGTACGGGGGTTACGGGGGAACCGTTACAGGTTGCCGCGGGCTTCCTGTTCGCGTTCGATCGCCTCGAACAGCGCCTTGAAGTTGCCCTTGCCGAAGCCCATGGACCCGTGCCGCTCGATGATCTCGAAGAACACCGTCGGCCGGTCCTGCACCGGCTTGGTGAAGATCTGGAGCAGGTACCCGTCCTCGTCCCGGTCCGCGAGGATCTTCAGCTCGCGCAGCGTCTCGACGGGGACCCGGGTGTCACCGACCCACTCCCCCAACGTGTCGTAGTACGAGTCGGGGGTGTCGAGGAACCGGACGCCCGCGGCCCGCATCGTCCGCACCGTCTCGACGATGTCGTTGGAGGCGAGGGCGATGTGCTGGACGCCGGCGCCCCCGTAGAACTCCAGGTACTCGTCGATCTGCGACTTCTTCTTCGCGATGGCGGGCTCGTTGATGGGGAACTTGACCTTGAGCGTGCCGTCGGCGACGACCTTGGACATGAGGGCGGAGTACTCGGTGGCGATGTCGTCGCCGACGAACTCCTTCATGTTGGTGAAGCCCATGACCTCGTTGTAGAAGGCGACCCATTCGTTCATCCGGCCGAGTTCCACATTGCCGACGCAGTGGTCGATGGCCTGGAAGGTCCGCTTCGCGGGGGGCGCCACGATCGGCTCGGCGGCGACGAAGCCGGGCAGGTAGGGGCCCTCGTAGCCGCGCCGTTCGACCAGGGTGTGCCGGGTGCGGCCGTAGGTGGCGACGGCGGCGAGGACGACGGTGCCGTTCCCGTCCCGGACCTCGTACGGCTCGGTGATGCTGCGGGCACCGTGCCGCACCGCGTACGCGTGGGCGGCGCGGGCGTCGGGCACCTCGATCGCGAGGTCCACGACGCCGTCACCGTGTTCGGCGACGTGGTCGGCGAGGAAACGACCCCACTCGGTGGCGGGTTTGATCACGGAGGTGAACACGAAGCGCGCGGAGCCGTTCTCCAGGACGTAGGAGGCGGTCTCGCGGCTGCCGTTCTCGGGGCCGGAGTAGGCCACGAGCTTCATGCCGAACGCGGTCGAGTAGTAGTGGGCGGCCTGTTTGGCGTTGCCCACGGCGAAGACGACCGCGTCCATGCCCTTCACCGGGAAGGGGTCTGCCTCGCGCGCGGTGGTGGGGGCGGGATTCATGTGCGCAGAAGTAGCTGCCATGTCGGCAGGCTCCCGCCCTTCCACAAGGTGCGCAATAGTTTGCGTTTTTAGTGGGCATTATGACTAGGCAGAAGACCGTTCAGGGGGTCTTTCTGTACATGATGACCATGAGGGAGGCCCCATGGCGATCGATCATCTGGACGGCCGGCTCATCGTGCTGCTGGCCCGCGAGCCACGGATCGGGGTGCTGGAGATGTCCCGCCGCCTCGGAGTGGCCCGGGGCACGGTGCAGGCCAGGTTGGACCGGCTTCAGTCGAACGGAGTCATCCGGGGGTTCGGTCCCCAGGTCGATCCGGCGGCCCTCGGCTACCCGGTGACGGCGTTCGCCACGCTGGAGATCCGACAGGGTCAAGGCGCCGATGTCCGGGCCCACTTGGCGACCGTTCCGGAGGTGCTGGAACTGCACACGACGACCGGCAGCGGGGACATGCTGTGCCGGCTGGTGGCCCGCTCGAACGCCGATCTCCAGCGGGTGATCGACCGGGTGGTGGGTTTTGATGGCATCGACCGGGCCGCCACGGCGATCGTCATGGAGAACCCCGTACCGCTGCGGATCATCCCGCTGGTGGAGCAGGCGTCACAGGACGACTGACCTGACCCCACCGGCGCGCTCCCCCGGCGGACCCGGCGCCGGGCGAGGAGGGCGGGACGGGTGTGAACTTCTGGAGCTATCTCGGCAACCGTCACGAACAGTTGCTCGCGGACGCGTACCAGCACGCCTCGGCGGTCTTCCAGTGCATGGTGGTCGCCACCGTGCTCGGCGTGCTGATCGGGGTGTTCACCTACCGCAGCGAGTGGGCGGGCAACCTCGCGACCACCACCACGGCGACCCTGCTGACCATTCCCTCCCTGGCGATGATCGGTCTGCTGATCCCGCTGGTGGGCCTGGGCGTCGCCCCGACCGTCATCGCGCTGACCCTGTACGGGCTGCTGCCGATCGTCCGGAACGCGATCGTGGGGCTGCGCGGGGTGGACGCCACCCTGGTGGACGCGGCGAAGGGCATCGGCATGTCGCGCGGTGCCCGGTTGCTGCGGATCGAGCTCCCGCTGGCCTGGCCACCGATCCTCACCGGCATCCGGGTCTCCACCCAGATGTTGATGGGGATCGCCGCGATCGCCGCGTACGCCTCGGGCCCGGGCCTCGGCAATGAGATCTTCCGCGGGATCGCCTCGCTGGGCAGCAAGAACGCACTGAACCAGGTGCTCGCCGGCACCCTCGGGATCGTCGTGCTCGCCCTGTTGTTCGATACGGCGTACGTCCTGCTCGGGCGGCTGACCATTCCGAGGGGGATCCGTGTCTGAGCCCGCCGCAGCACCACCGCAGGTCGACGGGCCCGCCGTCCGGGCGGCCACCGGGGCGGCCATCGAGTTGGAGAACCTGAGCAAGCGGTACCCGGGCAGTGAGGCGCCCGCCGTCGACGACGTGTCCCTGGAGATCAAGGCGGGCGAGACGGTCATCTTCGTCGGCCCCTCCGGCGGCGGGAAGACCACCCTGCTGAAGATGATCAACCGGCTGATCGAGCCGACCGGTGGTCGGATCAGGATCGCCGGCGAGGACGTCACCGACATGGACCCGGTCCGGCTGCGCCGCAAGATCGGGTACGCGATCCAGTCCTCCGGGCTGTTCCCGCACATGACCGTCGCCCAGAACATCGCCCTGGTCCCCCGCATGACCGGCTGGACGAAGTCCCGGACCAGGGACCGGGTCGAAGAGATGCTGGACCTCGTCGGGCTGGACCCCGGCGAGTTCCGCGACCGCTACCCGCGCCAGCTCTCCGGCGGTCAGCAACAGCGCGTCGGGGTGGCCCGGGCCCTCGCCGCCGACCCGCCGGTCCTGCTGATGGACGAACCGTTCGGCGCGGTCGACCCGATCACCCGCGACCACCTCCAGGACGAGCTGATCCGCCTCCAACAGGAGCTGCGCAAGACGATCGTCTTCGTCACCCACGACTTCGACGAGGCGATCAAGCTGGGCGACCGGATCGTGGTGCTGCGGGAACGGTCCCAGATCGCCCAGTTCGACACCCCGGAGGCCATCCTCACCAATCCGGCCGACGACTTCGTCTCCGGGTTCGTCGGCGCGGGCGCGGCCCTCAAACGGCTCAACCTCACCCGGGTGCGGGACGTGGAGATCCGCGACTACCCGACGGTCACCGTGGACGACCCGCTGCAACGCATCTTCGACCTGCTGAAGACCGTCGGCACCAACGAGATCCTGCTCCTCGACAAGCGGGGCCGCCCCTACAAGTGGCTCCGGCGCGGCGACCTGATGCGGGCCCGCGGCTCACTGGCCCGGGCCGGCACCCTGGTGCACGACACGGTGACCCGGGACGCCACGCTGCGGGACGCCCTGGAGGCCGTCCTCACCGACAACGCGGGCCGGGTCGCGGTCACCGGGCGGCGCGGGGAGTACACCGGGGTGGTCGACATGGAGACGCTGATGAACTCGGTGCACGAACTCCTGGAGGCCGACCGGCTGGAAGCCCTGGAGCACCAACACGAACTGCTCGCCCAGCACGCCGACCGCACCCGCGCCGAGCAGGAGGGCGCCTCGGACGGGAAGCGGGCGCCGTGAACGGGCCCCCGGGCTCCCACGAGGTCAAGGGCGTCGGCTTCCAGGACACCGGCGAGGCCCCCGAAGCGGCCCGGCCGTCGACCGCCAACTCCCGGGTTCCCGCGCGGGTCACCTGGCGCAAACTGGTGATCCTGCCGTCGGTGATCGCCATCGTGCTGCTCGCGACCTGGCTGTGGTTCCAACAGGCCAGCCTGGACTCGGTCAGCCGCAACGCGCTCGCCGGGGACGTGGTGCGGCTACGGCTGTGGGAGCACATCCAGCTGACGGCGATCTCCACGTTCTTCGTGCTGATCATCGCGATCCCGCTCGGCATCCTGCTGACCCGGCGACTGCTGCGCCCGGCGGCACCGTTCGCGATCGCCCTGGCCAACGTGGGCCAGGCGACCCCGGCGATCGGACTGCTGGCCCTGCTGGTGATCTGGCTCGGCATCGGGGCGCGCACCGCCCTGGTCGGCATCATCGCCTACGCACTGCTGCCGGTGCTGTCCAACACGATCGCCGGGCTACGGGCCAACGACCCGACGCTGCTGGAGGCGGCCCGCGGCATCGGGATGTCCCCGGTCGGGGTGCTGCGCCGGGTGGAACTGCCGCTCGCCGTCCCGCTGATCCTCGCGGGCGTGCGCACGGCACTGGTGCTCAACGTCGGCACCGCGACCCTGGCGACCTTCGGCGGCGGCGGGGGCCTCGGCGATCTGATCACCGCCGGGATCACCAACCAGCGGATGCCGGTCCTGGTACTCGGCTCGGTGCTGACGGTGTCGCTCGCCCTGTTCGTGGACTGGCTGGCGTCCATCGCCGAACTCCTGCTCCGCCCACGGGGGTTGGAGGTGGGGACGTGAACGGCCGCGCCACCCGGTCCGGGGTACGGGCACGGGTGCGGGGACGGGTGCGCGGGGCGGTGGTGGCGCTGGCGGGCGGGGCGCTGCTGGCGGGGTGCGGACTGACCAGCGGGTCACCGATGGTGGACGACGTGCACCCGGGGTCGATCGGACAGGGGCTGCCGCTGAAGGGCGCGCACCTCACGGTGACCTCGAAGGAGTTCACGGAACAGCTGATCCTGGGCGCGATCATGGGCATCGCCTTCGAGGCGGCCGGCGCCGAGGTCCTGGACCGGACCGGCATCCAGGGCTCGATCGGCGCCCGCGAGGCCGTCAAGTCGGGGGACGCGGACGGGATGTACGAGTACACCGGCACCGCCTGGATCACCTACCAGGGCAACTCGGCGCCGATTCCGGACCCGGAGGCCCAGTGGCGGGCGGTGCGCGACGCCGATCTGAACAACGGCATCACCTGGTTGGCGCCGGCCCGGCTGAACAACACGTACGCCCTGGCCACCAACCGGGCGAACGAGGAGAAGTACCGGACGCGGACGCTGTCGGACGTGGCGGCCCTGTCGAGGTCGGACCCGAAGGCGGTGTCCCTGTGCGTGGAGAGCGAGTTCGCCTCCCGTGACGACGGGCTGGTCGGGATGGAGAAGGCGTACGGGATGGACATCCCCCCGTCCCGGGTGATCCGGATGGACACCGGGATCATCTACACCCAGACCGCCAAGGGCGCCTGCACCTTCGGCGAGGTGTTCACCACGGACGGCCGCATCAAGGCCATGGACCTGGTGGTCATGACCGACGACAAACACTTCTTCCCCAACTACAACGTCGCCCCGGAGATCAACACCAAGGCCCTGGAGAAGCACCCGGCGATCCGGGACGTCCTCGACCCGATCACGGCCCGGCTCGACAACACGGTGGCGCGCGAGCTGAACGCCAAGGTGGACGTGGACGGCGACGACCCCCACGAGGTGGCCTTGGACTGGCTGGTCACCGAGGGGTTCGTGAAGGAGTGAGCCAAGTTACAAAGATTTCTATGCAACGCCCTCTTTGCAAGACGTTCTTTGCATAGCTATCTTTGTACACATGGAACCTGTGGAACCCTTGGAGCCCGTAGCACCCCTGGAGCCCTCGGAGCCGGTGGAGCCCTCGGAGCCGGTGGAGCTCACGGCGGCGGTGGAGCCCGCGGCGGCGGCCGGCGCCGAACGCAAGATCCGCCAGCTGGACGCCCGGACCCTGCGCGGACTCGCGCACCCCTTGCGCATGGCGCTGCTGCACGCCCTGCGCCGTGGCGGGCCCGCGACCGCCTCGCAACTCGCCGCGAAACTGGGCGAGTCCAGCGGGGCCACCAGCTACCACCTGCGCCAGCTCGCCGCGTACGGCTTCGTCGAGGACGCGCCCGAACAGGGCAAAGGGCGCGAACGCTGGTGGCGCGCCGTGCACGAGGGCACCGAGTTCGGGAGCGGCCTGATGCACGACGCCGATCCGGAGACCCGGGGCGCGGTCGACGTGTTCCTGCACGAGATCGCACACAGTCACGCCCGCGAGGTGTCGACCGCGATCGCCACTCGGGACGACTGGTCGCAGGAGTGGTCCGACTCGACCGACCTCAGCGACTTCACGCTGCGGCTGACACCCCGTCAGACCCGTGAGCTGTCCCGGCGGATGCACGAGCTCGTCAACGGCTACCTGGACTCTGCGGCCGAGGACGACACCGGATCCGCCGCCCGGGTCCGGGTGCACCTGCACGCCTTCCCCCAGCAGGACGTCTGAGTCCGCACCCGGCCCCCGCTCCCGATCTCCGTACCCGGAGGGAGAACGTCATGCATCCCGAGGTCCATCTGATGATCCACCGTCAGCGCGCCGTCGAACTGCGGCAGGAAGCGGCGCCGTACGCACGGGCCTCGCCCCGGCCGCGAACCGGTCGGCCCACCGGTCGACGCAGCGAACTGCGGACCCGACTGGGCTGGGCCCTGGTCGAGTTGGGGCTACGGCTGGCCACCGCGCCCCGACGGCTCGGTCACGGTCTCTGACACTCCCCTGTGGTGCCGGGTCAGCAGCTGGGGACCCCGTCGCCCTTCTCCAACGCCTTCAGGGAGTTCACCGCGCCCTTGAGATCGGTGACCGGGACCAGTCGCAGCCCCTTGGGAAGGTCGGTGCGGGCGTCTTTGCACTCCGCCTTCGGCACCAGGAAGACCGTGGCACCGTCGCGCCGCGCCGCCCGGGTCTTCAGGGAGACCCCGCCGACGGGTCCGACCTCGCCGTCCGGGGTGATCGTGCCGGTGCCGGCGATCGTCCGGCCGCCCGTGAGGTCACCGCCGATGCCGTCGCCCTGGAGCTTGTCGATCACGCCGAGGGCGAAGAAGAGGCCCGCGCTCGGGCCCCCCACGTCGGCCAGCCGCAGCGAGACCCGCACGTCGTCGAAGTCGCCACCCAGGTAGTTCAGAGCGGCCTCGGACGCGGTGTCCTGGGACTTCTCCATCTCGCGGGTGTTGTGCTGCTCGATCTCCTCGGTCGAGTCCCCGGACGGGTAGACCGCATCGCGCGGCATCACGGCCCGGTCCTCGCGGAACCAGCTGTCCCAGACGGTGCCGAACTGGACGTCGGTACCCGGGCCCGTCGCCTCGATGGTCGTCATCCGCAACTGCCCCGAGGTCTTCCGCACCGGAGCACCCTCGATCGTGATCACGGCGGTGCCGTCGTTCTTGCCGAGGACGTCCGCCGTCAGACCCGGTTGGGCGATGACGAAGGGGAGGGGTGCGAAGACCGCGGTGGCCACCAGGGCGACGACCGGAACCGCGCAGAGAACGATGGCCTGGAGGCGTGTGAGGCGTGAGAGCACCCTGCAACCTTACGGGCACCGGGCGCTCCCGCTCGTGTCCCGGGTCGCGCTCAGCGCAGGGCGTCGGCGACCTCGCGGGCCGCGTCCACCACCCGCGGCCCCACCCGCTCCGGCACCGAGTCGGACAGCATGACGACCCCGACGCTGCCCTCAACTCCGGTCACCCCGAGCAGGGGCGCCGCGGCGCCGCTGGCCCCGGCTTCGAGTTCGCCGTGCGTGAGGGCGTAACCGGGATGGTCGAGGAGGCCCTGCCGGGCGGCGAGGATGGCCCGACCCGCGGCCCCCCGGTCCAGCGGGTGCCGGAACCCGGTGCGGTAGGCGACGTGGTAGTCGGTCCAGGTGGGTTCGACCACGGCGACGGCCAGGGCCTCCGAGCCGTCGACCAGGGTCAGATGGGCGGTGGCCCCTATGTCCTCGGCGAGCGCGCGCAGGGCGGGTAGCGCGGCCTCCCGTACGAGGGGGTGCACCTGGCGGCCCAGCCGGAGCACCCCGAGGCCGACCCGGGCCCGACCACCGAGGTCACGGCGGACCAGCGCGTGCTGCTCCAACGTGGCGAGCAGTCGGTACACGACGGTACGGTTCACACCGAGCTTGGTGGACAGCTCCGTCACGGTCAGCCCGTGGTCGGTGTCGGCGAGCAGTTTGAGGACACGCAGTCCTCGGTCGAGCGTCTGAGAAGTCTCCGCGGTCACGACGCCCACTCCTTCGGTGATGAGGGGTCGCGGCCTCCTCCGCGGACGAGCGTCACCCGTCCCTGGGCGATGCGTGGCGGAGGCTGCCGGCAGCCAAGGCGACCCGGGGCCCACGGGCGAAGCCCACGGCACACCGGCTGCGCTCCGCGGCGGCGCTGCCACGGGGCGTGTGCGTTGCGGGGACACTAGCGAGCCGGTTCGATGAGCGGAAGTCTCCGTCCAGAATCCGGGCACGGACTCGCGAGTAGCGTCCGCTTTTCCCTGTTTCGTTCTCCGGGTACGCGGTGCTCGGCGCAGTTCCCCGCGCCCCCGGGTGGATGCCTGTCGCGGTGCGTCGTTCACCGCGGGTGCGTCGCGCTTGCTCGCGCAGTTCCCCGCGCCCCTTCGGTGCGC
>NZ_JBHWIQ010000004.1:0-101316 GCF_042732055.1 Streptomyces sp. NPDC059816 | reverse complement strand
CTCCCCTGCGGGTGCGTTGTCCTGGACGGGTGCGCTGTTGCTTCGCACAGTTCCCCGCGCCCCCGGGTGGGTGCCTCCCGGGGTGCGTCGTTCACCGCGGGTGCGTCGCGCTTGCTCGCGCAGTTCCCCGCGCCCCTTTGGTGCGCTTGCCTGCGGGTGCGTTGTCCTGGACGGGTGCGCTGTTGCTTCGCGCAGTTCCCCGCGCCCCCGGGTGGGTGCCTCCCGGGGTGCGTCGTTCACCGCGGGTGCGTCGCGCTTGCTCGCGCAGTTCCCCGCGCCCCTTCGGTGCGCTCCCCTGCGGGTGCGTTGTCCTGGACGGGTGCGCTGTTGCTTCGCACAGTTCCCCGCGCCCCCGGGTGGGTGCCTCCCGGGGTGCGTCGTTCACTGCGGGGGGCGGACGGGTGCGCCCCGATAGGGGCGCGGGGAACTGCGCAAAACCACCGCGCACCCGCACCGCCCCCCACCCGGTGAGGGTCACCGCATGCGGGTGGCCCACTCCCGGACCTTGTCGATGCGCTGGCGCAGCTGCCCCGCCGTGGCCTCCGCACTGGGAGGCCCCCCGCACACCCGCCGCAACTCGGTGTGGATCACCCCGTGCGGCTTCCCGCTCTGGTGGACGTACGCCCCGACCAGCGTGTTGAGCTGCTTGCGCAACTCCAGCAGCTCCTTGTGGGAGACGACCGGGCGCCGCTCAGCGGGCAGTTCCAGCAGATCGGCCTCGGTGTCCGGCTTCTTGCGGGAGTGCGCGATCTGCCGGGCCTGCCGCTTCTGGAGCAGCATCTGTACCTGGTCGGGTTCGAGGAGACCGGGGATGCCGAGGTAGTCCTGCTCCTCGTCGCTGCCGGGGTGCGCCTGCATCCCGAACTCCGCGCCGTCGTAGAGCACCCGGTCGAAGACGGCGTCGGACTCCAGCGCCTCGAAGGGCAGCGAGTCCTGCTCGCCGGTGTCCTCGTCCTGCTCCCGGTTCGCCTCGTCCATCTCCTTCTCGGACTCGGCGTAGGGGTCCTCCTCCCCCTCCTTCTTCGGCTTGTCCAGGACGTGGTCGCGCTCGACCTCCATCTCGTTGGCGAAGCCGAGCAGGTCGGGGACGGTGGGCAGGAACACCGAAGCGGTCTCACCACGGCGCCGGGACCGCACGAATCGACCGACGGCCTGCGCGAAGAAGAGGGGCGTGGAGATGGTCGTCGCGTAGACGCCGACGGCCAGTCGAGGTACGTCGACTCCCTCAGACACCATGCGCACCGCGACCATCCAACGGTCGTCACTGTGGCTGAACTCGTCGATGCGGTCCGAGGCCCCCGAGTCGTCCGACAGGACCAGGGTCGCCTTGTCGCCGGTGATCTCCCGGATCAGCTTGGCGTACGCACGGGCCGAGTCCTGGTCGGTGGCGATCACCAGGCCGCCGGCGTCCGGGATGCCCTTGCGGACCTCGTTGAGTCGGCGGTCGGCGGCCCGCAGCACGTTCGGCATCCAGTCGCCCCGCGGGTCGAGGGCGGTGCGCCACGCCTGCGAGACCGCGTCCTTGGTCATCGGCTCGCCGAGCCGGGCGGCGATCTCGTCCCCCGCCTTGGTGCGCCACCGCATGTTGCCGCTGTACGAGAGGAAGATGACGGGTCGCACCACCCCGTCTCCGAGCGCGCTGCCGTAGCCGTACGTGTAGTCGGCGGAGGAGCGGCGGATGCCGTCGTTGCCCTCCTCGTACGTGACGAACGGGATCGGGTTGGTGTCCGAGCGGAACGGCGTACCGGTGAGCGCCAGTCGCCGGGTCGCGGGCTCGAACGCCTCCAGGCACGCCTCGCCCCAGGACTTCGAGTCGCCCGCGTGGTGGATCTCGTCGAGGATCACCAGCGTCTTGCGCTGCTCGACCCGGTTGCGGTGCAGCATCGGCCGGACGCCGACACCCGCGTACGTCACGGCCACCCCGTGGTAGTCGCGCCCCAGGGGGCCGGCGCTGTACTCGGGGTCCAGCTTGATGCCTATCCGGGCCGCCGCCTCCGCCCACTGCTTCTTCAGGTGCTCGGTCGGCGCGACCACCGTCACCTGCTGCACCACGTGGTGGTGGAGGAGCCAGGACGCGAGGGTGAGCGCGAAGGTGGTCTTGCCGGCGCCCGGGGTCGCGACGGCCAGGAAGTCGCGGGGCTGTTCCTGGACGTACTTCTCCATCGCCCTCTCTTGCCAGGCGCGCAGCTTGCTGGCGGTTCCCCACGGTGCACGGTTGGGGAAGGCGGGCGACAGGTGATGGGAGTGGGTGGCGGTGGTAGTCACGGTCTCCGGTTCGACGGTGGTCCGGTCGGCGGGCCGTCGAGCCGCCCGCACGGGTATGACAACCGGGCCACCCTATCGGTGCTCAGAACCCGGTCCGGGCGGGACGGGGTCCGCTCGGCGGGGGTGAGACGGGCTTCACACGACGCCCCGTGAGGGACGGCCACCGAGACGTCACGGATCACCCGACCCGGTGGATAAGCCCCGTTAACATCCGGTGTGTCCGGCCTCTGTGGGGTCAGTGGGACTCCCGCACCCGCACCCGGGTGGCCACCCACACGCCCAGCGCGGCCACCACCGCCATCGGGAGGAACACCACCACGAAGGCTCCGGTGTGGGCCTCGGAGCCCCCCGTGGTCGCGGCCCCGTGCCCGGCTCCCACGGCACCGCCGCCCAGCGCCGCGAACGCCGCTCCGCCGAGCGCGAGTAGCAGCACGTTCGACAGGCCGTCCGAGATCTGGAGTGCCGCGGAGTTGTTGCCGGTCTCCTGCGGCGGCGACAGTTGGAGCAGCAGCACGCTGGTGGAGGAGATCACCAGTCCCATGCCGAGGCAGCCGAACCCCCAGGCGACCGCGACGATCCACACCGGCACCGAGGCGATCAGTACCGTCGGCGCGACGGCGATCGACGCGGCGACCAGCACCATGCCGAACGCCATCAGCCGGTGGCGGTGCGCGGCGGCCCGGCCCCGTGACTGCACGAAGCTGCCCAGTGCCCAGGTGGCCCCGCCGGCGGCCAGGGAGAGTCCCGCCAGCGTCGGCGACAGTCCCCGCTGGGTGACCAGCATCAGCGGCACGAACGACTCCGCCGCGATGAACGAACCCGCCGCCACTCCGCGCAGCAGCACCACGGAGGGCAGCCCCCGGGCCGCCCGGTAGGTTCCGCGCGGCAGCAGCCCCAGCACGGCCGGGACCAGCAGGGCGATGCCCAGCGCGCCCGGGAGCAGCGAGAACCAGCGCAGGTCCTGCGCCGCGTACTGCAAGAGTCCGGCCCCGGCCGAGATCATGAACGCCAGCCGGATGCGCTGTCCCTTGGGTGCGGTCGTCGCACTGGTGGTGGGCGGCCCGTCCTGCTGCCCGTCCTGCTCGCTCCCGGGTGCCGGGCCCGACGCACGTCGACGTATCTGCGGCAGCGCGAGTGCCAGCGGGAGCAGCACCAGCACCGGGATGCCCAGGAACACCCAGCGCCAGCCCAACTGCTCGGTGACCGCTCCGGACACCAGGGGTCCCACCACGGACGGGATCACCCAGCACGCCGCGAACGCCGCCATGATCGCCGGCCGCAACGGTTCCGGGTACGCCCGGCTCACCACCACGTACAGCGCGACGATCACCAGGCCGCCGCCCAGTCCCTGCACCGCCCGGCCCAGGATGAACAGCCACATCGTGCCGGCCGTCCCCGACAGTGCGAGCCCCACTGCGAAGGCGATGATCCCGGTGGTCAGCGGTCGGAGCGGACCCCGTCGGTCCGCCCACTGTCCGGACAGCACCATGCCGAACAGGCTGGTCGTGAAGTACCCGGAGAAGGCGAACGCGTAGAGCGAGACCCCGTCCAGTTGGCGGGCCGCCACCGGCATGGCCGTGCCCACGGCCGTCGCCTCGAACGCGATCAGCAGCACGACCGACACGATGCCGATGCTCAGGGCGCGGTAGGACTTGCCGAGCACTCCGTCCGTTACGTGGGTGTCCTGCGCGGCGGCGTCCGGCGCGGTGATGATGTCCTGCGCGGCGGTGTCCGTGGCGACCGGAGTGGGTGCGGTGGCCTGCACGGTTCCGGTGTGCGCGCTTCTCCTGAGCGTGGTGTCGCTACTCCGCTTCCCCAGGTCGTCGGTTCCGGTTCCGTCCGCGGCTGGTCCACACTCACTGGGGTCGGTGCTCATGACAGCCAACGTAAGAGGCGAACCCCCGCTGTGACCATTGCCGCGGAACAGGAATCCCTTGGTCCCTTGGTCCTAGGACTCCCCGGCCGGCGGGCGGGCTCCCCTGAACGGCAGGGTGCTACCGTGGTTGGCGTACCGCACCTCATGGCGGCCTCCCCCTTGTCACTCCACGGAGGTATCGTCATGCCCACTTCTCTGAACGTGCGTACCTTTCACCGCGAGGATCGCGACCAGCTCACCGATCTGATCAACGCCCATGTGGCCGCGGTCGTCCCCGGCGCCAGCGTGTCGGTCAACACCGTCATCAGCAGCCTGGAGCGCCGACCCGACGAGTACGTCCTCGACCCCTGGGTCGCCGAGCGGGTGACCCTGGTCGTCGAGCACCAGCGCCGCATCGTCGGCGCCGCCCATCTGCTGCGGTACCGCAACGACCCCGATGTCGGCGAGGACTTCCGCGACGCCGGTTCCCTCCTCTGGTCCGTTCACCTCCCGGTCGAGCCCGACGCTCCCGCGCAGACCCATGAGTCCGTGGACGGCACTGCCGGGGGCGAGGAGCAGGTGGCCGATCTGCTGTTGTCCGCGTGCCTCGCCCAGTTCACCCGCTGGCACGTCCGGGTCCGGTACGCCGACGGACAGTTGCCCGCCCCCGGTGTCTACGGGGTCCCCGCCCCCTGGCCGCACATCAGCACGGCCCTGGAACGGGCGGGCTTCGCGCACACCGGGGACACCGAGATCCTGCTGCTCGCGCCCCTCTCCGACCTCCCCGATCCGGCACTCGCCCCGCCGCTGCCCGGGCTCACCGTGCACCGCACCCTCGGCACGGGGCTGGGCACCCGGCTCACGGCACGGAGCGGGGCCGACGACCTGGGGTACGTCGAACTCGACACCTCCCTCGGCCGTCCCGAACGGCATGCGCGCCCCGGCGGCATGGCCGACCTCAGCGACTACGACCTGGCCGACGACGCGCACCCGGAGCTGTTCCGCTGGCTCCTCGGTCAGGCCCGTGCCTGGCTGGCCCTGTGCGGGGTCGACCGTGTCCTCACCTATGCCGCACCGGACGACACCGATGACCTCGCCCTGCTCGCCACCGGCGGCTTCCGTGAACTGACCCGCACGGCGCGGGGTTGGGAACACCGTCCGTCCTGAGCCGAGTTGACTGCCCCCTCCCCCGCGCCGGTGCCGGCCGACCCGGTCGGTGCGGGGGAGACCAGGCCCGATGAGGTCAGGGGTTGTGGAACTTCACCTCCGGGTTCCCGGTCGTGGGGCCGTCGAGTATCGGGCGGGCGGCGCCGCGCAGGTGCCGGTCAAAGAACGCGGCGACATAGGTGCGGGTGATGCCGATGCCCCGGGCCGCCGGGTAGGGCTCACCGGGCAGACCGTAGTGCTCGGTGATCACCGGGAAGTCGGAGAAGGTGCCGTGGTGCGCCCCGGAAACGGTGAGCCAACGCTTCCAGCCGTCCAGCTTCGGCCAGGTCGCGTCCCACGACCGGTCCACGCCGCCGGGGCGGTGCACCTCGTCGTCCGTGCCGAGGAACATGAACGGTCGCCCGTTGAGCCCGCCCTGGGGCATCTCCTCCCAGAACGCTCCGTCCATGTTGATCCCGGCGCGCACCCGGCGGTCGCCCACCATGGCGGAGGCGGCACCCGCGCCGCCGATGGAGTGGCCGGCCATGCCGACCCGCTTCTTGTCGATCGCCCCCGAGTGGCGCCAGACCGGATCGGGGCCGGTGAGCTGGTTCAGGAGGAAGGACACGTCCTTCGCCCGGGTCTGGGTGACCAGCGTGATCGGGACGCCGTTGTTGTCGACGGCCTCGCAGGAAGCGCAGTTCAGCGTGCGGCCGTCCGGCATCGAGGTGCCGAAGGACTCGTAGGCGTGGTCCATGGAGGCCACGACGTAACCCCGGCTGGCGAGGTCCTCGGCGAGGTTCGTCTGGGTGTAGCGACCGGCACCGTAGCCCGGCGACAGCAGGACCAGTGGGTAACGCCCCTTCGCAATGGGCGCGTTAGCTTTGCTGTGCGTCCGTATCCGGCTCAGCTGCTCGGCGGGGATGGCCGCTGGCAGGGCGAAGCCGTCCCGCATCCGTCGGGTTTCCTCGGCCGTGGCGTACCGGGCCGGGCTGCCCTTGGCCGAGCGGGCGGCCGGATAGTGCAGGGTGACCATCAGCTCCCGCCCGTCCGCGGTGGGAACCCAGGGGTCGGCGCGGGAGTGGTCCACCAGGTGCAGGATCTTGCTGCCCACGCCGAACTTGCCGGTGGGGCGCGGAAGGTGGGCGGGGTGGGCGGGGACGGACTCCGCCGATCGGGACGCCGACGAGGACGCCCACAGGGACGCCACCGACGGGAACGCCGACCGGTCCTGGGCGGCCGCCGTGCTCGCCAGGCCCAGTGGCACGGCGAGGGACATCGCGAGGGCGGCTGCGGTGGCCGCCCGGCTCATTCGGGTCATGGCCACAAGGTAGGGCCGGCGTACCCGATGCCACATCACCCTGCGGTAGCCATTGCCCGGGCGCCACATCACACCGTGGTCCCATAGGGCGGTAGCCCCCAAGTATGGTCACCAGTAGGGCAGTTCCGGTCGGCGCCCGGATCACTGGCCGGAGGGCGCCAGCGTGCGCAGGACGCAGAACTCGTTCCCCTCGGGATCGGCCATGACCACCCAACTCCGACCGGGGCCCTGGTTCACGTCCACCTCGGTGGCGCCGAGCTCCAGCAACCTGGCCACCTCGTCGGCGGTGCTGGAGTCGATCGGGCTGACGTCCAGGTGGAGCCGGTTCTTCGCGTCCTTGCCCTCGGGGACCCGGATGAACTGCACGGTAGGCGGCATCTGCCGGGCCCGAACCTCCTCGATCGTCGGCTCCCAGGAGCCGATCTCGACCTTGTGCGCGCTCCGGTCGATCACCTGGAAGTCCAGGACCGCGCACCAGAAGGCCGCGAGCCGCTCCGGATCGTGACAGTCGACGGTCAACTCCGTGAACCTGCTGGTCATGTGACTCCCATGAGGGTGAGGGCGAGGGCTCAGCCTAGGCGGGCCGCCCGTCACGCGCCTCTGAATTCTTCCCGGCCCCTGAAGCGGGCGGAGCGGGGAGGGCGCAGCGCGAGCCGCCGCCGCCCGATTGTGAACGGCGGATTGCGGTCCCGTGGCACGGTGGCGCCACACCTTGAGCAGGAGTGCGCTCCTCTCCTACGGTGAACACGTCATCAGCACACGGCCGTGTGCCCGAGTGGTTTAGGGACTCGCCTGCAAAGCGAGTTACGTGGGTTCGATTCCCGCCACGGCCTCCAACTGCCCCACCGGGCAGCGCGAAGGGCGGTACCCGGAACGGGGTGTCGCCCTTCGGCCCGTCCGTCCCGGTTCGTGGGAAGCGGTGGCGCGGCCCGCGGCGCCTCGCGAGAATGATCGGTCATGTCGACCAAGCGCACGCTCTGGGTGGGAGCCACCCTTCTGAGCAGTTCCCTCTCGGGTGTTGCCTTCGCGGTCATCGCCGTTCACGAGGGCCGGCCGCTGTCCGAGAGCCTGACGATCGGGGGCGCGGCCGCCTTGGCCACGATCGGGTTGGCCTTCGCCGTCTTCACCGCGCTCGACCCGAAGGAGCCCCGGCAGGTCGCCGAGGGGCGGTTGCGGGTCCGCCAGGCGGAGCAGGGATTGGAGGCCGCGCTCTCGCACCCCGACGTACCCGCTCCCCGCACCGCGGCGGGTGGGATCCCCGGGCTGGACGAGGACGCGGCCGGGGCTCCCGGACCGGACGGGGCGGCGGCCGGGCGGGGGTTGGCGCTGGCGCAGCTGTGGCAGTTGACCCACAGCCGACTGGACCTCTACCACGAGATCGCCACGCAACAGGCGCGGCAGTCGTTCCGCAACGCGCAGGTGGCGATGGTGATCGGCTTCGTGCTGTTGACGGCGTTCGTCATCGTGGCACTGAACGCGAGTACGACGGCCGGGGCGGTCGTCGCCGGTGCCCTGGGCGCGGTGTCCGCCGCGCTCTCCGGGTTCGTGAGCAGTACGTTCGTGAAGTCGCAGGAGACCGCCGCCGGGCACCTGAAGGCGTACTTCGACCAGCCCTTGGAGTTCGCGCGGTACCTGGCGGCGGAGCGTCTGGTGGCGGACGCGGGCCTGACCACCGCGCAGCGGGCCGAGGTCATCACGACCCTGGTCCGGGCGATCGCCGCGGGCCCTCAGTCGGCGGACTCCCAGGCGAACGCCGCGGGGGACGTCTCGTCGTAGGGCGGGTGCAGGGGTGCGCGGAGGTCGGGGCGCCCTCCTGGTGGGGTCCAGGCGGTCTCGGGGTGGCGGGCGGTGACCGGGTCGACGGACTTCAGCACCGCGTGGACCGCGCCCGCGAGCAGGTCCCCGGACTGCGCGGTGAGCCGGCGGTCACGGTCGGCTTCCCAGTCGCGCGCACGGTGCCCGAGCCAGTTCGTGAACGCCAGGGTGGAGACGTCCGTGTTGAGGGGGCGGGGGCACGGGTCGGCCCAGTGCCAGGAGAGGACCGCACCGGTCGCGCCGTCGACCACGACGTCCGTGTCGTGCATCAGATGTCCGACGGGGATCAGCCGGGCCGCCCGTGCGGGAAGGTCGGCGGGCCGGCCGGTGACCGGATGCGCCCCGCAGTGGTGCTCGGCGAGGGTCCGCAGCGGGAGCCGGGCGGCGACGAAGTCGTGTTCCTCCTCGGGCAGTCCGACGTCCTTGAGGAAGCGGCGGGTCGGTTCGTGGGTGAGCGCGGCGGGCAGGTCGGCGTCCTCGCAGCGGCTGACCTCCCCGGCGCCGAACTCCTCGTCGAGCAGCCGGCCGGGTAGGTCGACCTGGAGGTGGATGCCAGGGGTCGGGACCCGGGCCAGGGGCCGGACCCATGCGGTGACCAGCCAGAAGACCGGGACGGGCGCGCCGTGCAACTCCGCCCGGAACAGGTCGAGGAGGTGATGGCGGGCCAGGGCCGCGGCTCCGGGTCCGTAGCGGGGGCCGCCGTGGTCGGTGGGCGGGTCGCCCGGGTCCGCCGGTTCCGCGAACTCCCGCACCGCGCGCTCGAAGCGCAGCAGCGTGGGGAGGTCGGGGGCGAGCGGGTCGCCGGGGGCCGGTCGTGGGCCCGGGCCGTCGTACGGGTGGTGGTGCCTGGGGTCGGGGCCGGGGCGGGGCGTGAGGAACAGCCGTCCGGTGGCGCCTTCGAGGGTGACCAGGGGCCCGGGGCGGTGTCCCCGTGAGCCGCCGGAGCGCGAGCCGTCGGACCGTGACCCGCTGGACCCCGCCCCGTCGGCAGCGCGCTGCCCGTCGGACCCGGCGCCGCCGGTGCTCAGTCCGCCGAGGACGAGGAGGTCACCCACCAGGGTGCGCGGCGGGCCGAAGCGGAACAGGGGCCCTTCCCCGGCCGGCAGTCCGGGCCCCGTGAGGTGGCGCCGGGTGGGCCCGTGGGTGAGGGAGCGCGGCAGCTCGTCCTCGGTGAACCTGATCGTCTCGGTCGTGGCCATGGAACCCCCCGTGGCGTGTCAACGAACGGTCGGCGGGGCTCCGCACCGGCTGACCGGGCGTGATCCCCACCGACTTCGACGGTACGCGGCACCACTGACAGCGCCCCGGGCGCGGAGGGCGGGCGGGGCCGAGGCGGTCAGGCCGTCGGGGTGGTGACCACCGCGGCCTGGGGGCGGATCGGCAGCCGGGCGACCGGGCGACCGGTCGCCGCGCGCACCGCCGAGGCGATGGCCGCGGGGCTGGTCACGACGGGCACCGCGCTGACGGCCTTCGCCCCGAAGGGGGCGACCACGTCGCGTTCCTCGATGAGGCTGACGATGTGGATGTCCGGGGCGTCGAGGGCGGTCGGCAGGGCGTAACCGGTGAGGTCGGGGTGGCGGACGAGTCCGCGCGGGGTGCGCAGGTTCTCGGTGAGCGCGGCCCCCAGCCCCTGGGTGACGCCGGCCTCGATGCGGGCCCTGAGCTGCGCCGGGTTGAGGATGCGACCGACGTCCTGGGCGACGGCGAGTTCCACCACGCGCACCGAGCCGAGTTCGACGTCGACGTCGACGATCGCACGGATCGCGCAGAACGCGAGGCCCACGAAGGCGTCGCCCTGGCCGTTCTCGTCCAGCGGCTCGGTGGGGTGCGGGCGGCACTGGGCGGTGGCCCACAGTTCCTTGCCTTCGAGGGCCTCGCTGACGGTGGTGGACAGGACGCCGTCGTAGGAGGTGATCTTCCCGTCGGTGATCTGGAGGAGTTCGGTGGACATGCCGAACTTGTGGGCCAGCGGCTGGAGGAGTTGGGTGCGGACCATCTTGGCCGCGCGTTCCACGGCCCCGCCCGAGACCCAGGTGTGGCGGCTGCGGCAGGCGGCTCCGGCGGACGGCTGGTCGGTGTCGACGGGGGCGATGTGCACCTCGTCGACGCCCAGGGTCTCCTGGACGATCTGACGGGCGAGCATGCCGAAGCCCTGGCCGGTCTCGACGGCGGCACAGATGACGGTGGCGACGCCGTCGTGGACCTTGACGGTGGCGGTGGAGACCTCGTCGGTGCCTTCCGCGCCGAGCATGTGGACCATGCCGAGCCCGTAGCCGACGCCGCGGCGGATCGCGGACGGCTCCCCGGCGCCTTCCAGTCCCCCGGGCAGCAGCCACTCGTCCTCGGGGGTGTCCTTGGGCAGGGCGGGCAGCGGGAAGTCCCGTACCGCGGTGAGGAGTTCCGCGACGGGCGCGGGGCAGGTGACGGCCTGGCCGGTGGGCAGCACGTCACCGGTGGCGAGGACGTTGCGCATCCGCACCTCGGCCGGGTCGGCGCCGAGTTTACGGGCGAGCTTGTCCATCTGCGCCTCGTACGCCGCGCACACCTGGAGGGCGCCCTCGCCGCGCACGTGGCCCGAGGGCGGGTTGTTGGTGCGCACGGCCCAACCCTCGACGAAGGCGTTGGGCACCACGTAGGGCCCGCAGGCGAACGCAACGGCGGCGGCGAGCGCTTCGGAGGAGGTGTCGGCGTAGGCGCCGGCGTCCAGGAGGACCTGGGCCTCGACCTTGACGAGCCGGCCCTCGGCGTCGGCGTGGTGGCGGTAGCGCAGCAGGGTGGGGTGGCGGTGGGAGTGGCCGAGGAAGGACTCCTCGCGCGTCGCGGTCAGCTTGACGGGGCAGCCCGTCTTCAGGGCGAGCAGCCCCAGGGGGAGTTGGAAGCCGGGGTCGTCGCGGTCGGCGGTGGCGCCGGGCACCCCGGTGACGACGATCTTGACGCGTTCGGGGTCGAGCCCGTAGCAGGCCGCCGCGAGGTCCCGGTCGCCGTGCGGGTCGGTGGAGGCGACGTACAGTTCGACGCCGCCGTCGGGGCGCGGTACCGCGAGGCCCGCCTCGGCGCCGATCGGGGCGGGGTCCTGGCGGCCGACCCGGTACACGCCCTCCACCACGACGGCGCCGGTCGCCCCGGGGTCGCCGTGGCGCAGCGGGATGTGGCGGATGAGGTTGCCGTCGGGGTGGAGCGGTTCGGCGGAGAACGCCTTCTCGGGGTCGGTGACGGGTTCCTGGATCTCGTACTCGACGATGACGGCGGCGGCGGCCATCCGCGCGGTGTCGGGGTGGTCGGCGGCGACGGCGGCGATGGGCTCGCCGTGGTGGCGCACGACCTCGGAGGCGAAGACGGGGCGGTCCCGCACGCCGCGTCCGTAGACGGCGCCGGCCCCGTTGCCGGGGACGTCCTCGTGGGTGATGACGGCGCGCACGCCGGGCATCGCGCGGGCGTGCGAGGCGTCGATCGACACGATGCGGGCGTGGGCGTGCGGCGAACGCAGCACGGCCGCCCACAGCAGCCCTTCGGCCCAGAGGTCGGCCGCGTACGGGAAGGTGCCCTCGGTCTTGGCGCGGGCGTCGGGGGACGGCAGCGAGGAGCCGATGCCGTGGGGCGACGGATCGGGTCCGGGTTCGGTGCCGCCGGGGGTGGTGACCATGGCCGTCGCCTCGTTGCTCATGCCTGGCCTCCGCCTTGGCCGTACGGACCGTAGGGGTCGTGCGCGTGGGGGTGGACGCCTCCCGCGCCGGGGCCGGCCTGGTGCGGGATGCGGGGTTCTCCGGGGCCGCCGAGGTGGGGCGGTGCCTCGCCGGTGCCGGCAGGGGCAGTGGGGTCGGCGGGGGCCGGGGGGGCGGCGGCCGCCGCGTGCGCCTCGCGCTCCTCGACGACCTCGCGGACGGCTTCCAGGACGCCGCGGTAGCCGGAGCAGCGGCAGAGGTTGCCGCACAGGGCCTGGCGGGCCTCGCGTTCGGTGGGGGCGGGGTTGCCCTCCAGCAGGTCGTGGACGGTCATCGCCATGCCGGGCACGCAGAACCCGCACTGGACGGCGCCGCACCGGGCGAGGGCCCGCTGCACGTCGGAGGGCCGGCCGTCGGCGGCGAGCCCCTCGACGGTGCGGATCTCGCTGCCGGCCGTGGTGGCGGCGGGCACCAGGCACGAGGCGACGAGGCGACCGTCGACCTGGATGTTGCAGGCTCCGCACTCGCCCTGGGAGCAGCCGTCCTTGGCGCCCGCGAGGCCGAGGCGCTCGCGCAGGACGTAGAGCAGCGACTCGCCGATCCACGCCTCGGTGACGGGGCGGTCCACGCCGTTGACCCGCAGGGTGTACGAGATGAGGGGGTGTTCGTCGTGGTGGACGAGGGTTTCCTCGGCCGCGGCGGGCGCCGGTGCCGCGGGGTCGTCGTCCGCCGCTGCGTCGTGCTCGACGTGGTGCTGCGGTTCGGTCTCCGGGGGCGCAGCGGGTTCGTCGTCCGCCGTGCGTCCGGTGGGGTCCGTGCCGTCGACGGGGTCGGCCGCCGTGGTGTCCTCGCGGACGCGGCCCGGGGCGGCTGCGGCCGGGTCGTCGGCGGGGTGTTCGGGGGCGTCCTGCGCGGCCGGCACCGCTACGGGTGCCTCGGGTCCGTCCTCGGCGACCTCGGGCGCGCCGGGCCCCGCGGTCGGCCGTGCGCCGCCGTCGGGGGCGGGCGCGGGTCCGGTGCTGCCCTCGCCCCGTACGGGGTGTTCGGCGGGCGGCGGGTGCGCTCCGGTCGGGTACCCGCCGGGGCCCTGCGGTCCGGTGGGCGCGTCCGCGGGGTGCGCGGTGTCCGTGCCGTGCTGCGGAGTGCCGTGCGGGGGCGTGCCGTGGTCCGTCGCGGGGGCGGTCCAGTCGGGGCCCGGGCCGGTGGCCCAGGGCGCGGGGGCGCCGCCGGGCAGGGTCGCCGGCGCGGTGGCGCCCCACTGCGAGGCCAGGGTGGAGGTGGTGAACTCACCGGACTCGTCCGGCAGGTCGCTCGCGGCCAGCGGGATGGTCCACTGCCCGGTGCCGTCCTGCGTGGGCTCGCGCCCCGGCCCACCCGGGGCGGACCCCTCGGTGGGCACGACGTCCGGGAACGTCCACTGGGCGGTCTCCCCCGGGTCGTAGCCGGAGCGTCCGGGAGCGGTGCGCCCCGCTTCGAAGGCGTGCTCCCCGCCGGTACCGGCGGGGCCGTCCACCGCGTCGGAGGCGTGCGGGACGTCGGTGTTGCGCGGGGGGTGCTGCGCATGGCCACCGGACGCGGCCGGTTCGGGCCAGCCCACCGTGCGCGCGGGCCCGGCGGCGCCCTGCGGCGCCCACGTCCCGGCGGGGGGTGCCGTGGGGTCGACGGGCTGTCCGGTGGTCGGGGCGGCCGTTATCCGCGGCGGCACGTAGCCGTGGCCGGGGGCGGCCAGCGGCGAGTGGGCGTGCAGGTCGAAGCCCTCGGGGAGCCGGACGAAGGCGGTGGCGTCGGCGCCCGCCTCGGGATCGTGCTCGCCGCGCGAGATCGGCTCCCAGCCGCCCGCGCCGCCGTGTCGGTCGGTCACGACAGTGCCCTCCCCAGTGCTCGTCGGGCCAGCACCGCGACGGTGCGCCGCAGGTGGAGTACGGCGGGCGGCAGCGGCTGCGGCGTGCCGTCCTCGGCCGGGGCGGCGTCGGGGATGCAGGCCGCGGCGACGTACTCGCCGAACGCTTCGAGGGCCTCGGGGACCAGGGTGCGGCTGCCGTCCCAGTCGATCAGCGAGGCCACCCACTGCTCGGCGTCGAGGGGCCGCAGCGGCATCGGGGCGACGGCGCCCACCGCACAGCGCACCCCGCGCCGGGCCGGGTCGAGGACCAGCGCGACGGACGCGGTGGCCCGGCCGGGGCCGGTGCGCCCGGTGGCCTTCAGGAAGATCTGCGGGGCGTGCAGCAGCGGCACGCGCACGTAGCCGATGAGTTCGCCGCCGCTGAGTCCCGCCACGCCCGCGAGCAGGTGCGATACGGGGATCTCCCGGCGGGCGCCGCCGGGGCCGGCGACGATGACGGTGGCTTCGAGCGCCGCGAGCACCGGCAGGGCATCCCCGGTGGGGGCGCCGGTGGCGATGTTGCCGCCCAGGGTGCCCGCGTTGCGGATCTGGGGCGGGCCGGCGGCGCGGGCCGCGGCGGCGAGCGCCGGGATGAGCGCGGCGAAGTCGGGGCGGCCCATGCGGGCATGGGTCAGGCCGGCGCCCAGGAGCGCGTGGCCGTCCTGGTACTGCCAGCCCCGGATCTCGCTGATGCGGCTGAGCCCGACGAGGGCCGCGGGCCGCAACTGACCGGAGTTGACCGAGGTCATCAGGTCCGTGCCGCCCGCGACGGGCACGGCTGCGGGCGTCGCGGCGAGGGCCGCGACCGCCTCGTCGAGTGTGCTCGGCAGCGTCACGGATCGCGCCGCCTGCGGTGCGTGCGTGGTCAAACCGGCTGCCCCTTCCCGCTGTCCCGCCTGGTCGTCCTGTGGCCGTACGGTACGTGCTCACAGGCCGGCCGTGGCAACTCTGGCACATCTTCACCGGCGTCCGACGCGGGGGTCCGCTAGGAGTTTTTCTTCCGAACTCCGGGGGAATCGTCCGTTTTCCCACGTGCTCGGCGGTGCGCACCTCTTGCCACTCTTTTGGCGGCAGTTGTGTGACATCTCCGCCGGGTCCGGGAGGCGGGGCGGGCCGTTTCCGAAGGCGGTGGACCGCCTTCGAGGGTCCTGTGCGGGGAAGGCGTGCGGGAGGACGTGCGGGTCGCGGCGGACACACTGCGGACATCGCGCGGACACGCCGCGGGGGCGGTCACCCTGGAGTGACCGCCCCCGCGGGAAACTCACACGTTCGGCGGCGGTCCGTCGATCGGACGGCCGATCAGTCCGGGCCGCTGCTGCCAGGGCGCCGGGCCGGTCGGCGGCCGGTACTGGACACCGAGCGCGTCGAGCCGGCGGTAGTGCTCCGTCATCCGGTCCTCGAAACCGTCGAAGTCCCGCTCGGCGGAGGGCGGGAGCGCACTCCAGGCCACCTCGGCGAACGCGGCCAGGCGCGGGAACACCTGGTAGTCGACGCGCGAGGAGTTCTCCATCACCTCGGTCCACACGTTGGCCTGGGTGCCGAGCACCCGGCGGGCCTCCTCGCGGGTCAACTCCGGCGGCACCGGCTCGAAGCGGTAGACGTCCTCCAGCGTGCGGACGAACCCGATCGGTACCGGCTCGTCGGGGCCGTCGTGCTGACGGTGGTCCAGGTACACCTGTTGTTCCGGGCACATGACGACGTCGTGACCGGCGCGCGCGGCGGTGATGCCGCCGCCGTAGCCGCGCCAGGAGGAAACCGCCGCGCCGGGTGCGAGACCGCCCTCCAGGATCTCGTCCCAGCCGATGAGCCGCCGGCCGCGCTCGGAGATCCAGGTGTCGAAGTGGCGGATGAACCAGGACTGGAGCTCGTCCTCGTCCTTGAGGCCCAGTTCCCGGATGCGGGCCTGCGCCGCCGGGGACTCCTTCCACTGGTCCTTGGGGCACTCGTCGCCGCCGATGTGGATGAACGGCGAGGTCTCCACGGGGAAGAGGTCGAGCACCTCCTCCAGGACGCCCTCGTAGAAGCGGAGGGTGTGGTCGGTGGGGGCGAGGATGTTGGGGCTGACGCCCCAGGTGTCCCAGACGGAGAGCGCGGCCGTGTCGATGACGTCCGTGTTCCCGAGTTCCGGATAGGCCGTGATGGCCGCCTGCGAGTGGCCCGGTACGTCGATCTCCGGGATGACGCGGATGTGGCGGGCGGCGGCGTAGGCGACGATCTCGCGGATGTCGTCCTGGGTGTAGTAGCCGCCGTGCGGCTTGTCCTCCCACAGGGGGGAGGCCCGGTGGCCCCACTTGGTGCGGGAGCGCCAGGCGCCCGCCTCGGTGAGCTTCGGGTAGCGCTTGATCTCGATGCGCCAGCCCTGGTCGTCCGTGAGGTGGAAGTGGAAGACGTTCAGCTTGTGCGCGGCGAGGAGGTCCAGGTAGCGCAGCACGCCTTCCTTGGGCGTGAAGTGGCGCGAGACGTCGAGCATCATGCCGCGCCACCCGAAGCGCGGCGAGTCCTCGACGGTGACCGCGGGCAGCGTCCAGCTCCGGGCCGGGTCGAGGGGCACCCGGCGGTGGGCTTCGGCGCCGAGCAGCTGGCGCAGGGTCTGGGCGCCCCAGAACACGCCGGCCCCGCTGCCGCCCTCGATGCGGGCGGTGGGCGCCGCGACGGTCAGCCGGTAGCCCTCCTGCGGCAGTTCGGGGTCGATCGCCAGCGCCAGTCGGTCGATCAGGGCGCCGTCGCCGTCCCCGGCGGGCGCTCCGTCGGCGGGGGCCTCCCCCAACAGCAGTCCGGTCGCCGCACCGAGGTACGTGCGCAGCCACCGGGCGGTGTCCTCCGTACCCGGTCCGGTCTCCAACAGTGTTCCGGCGTGCAGCGCGAGGCGCTGGTCCCCGGCGTGCGCCAGTCGCAGCGGGGCGGGGATGAGCGCCCCGTCCTGCGCCGGAGCTCCCGTCCGTTCGGTCGCGTTCGTCACAGCGTCACCCGTCATCACGTCACCCGTCCCCACGTCAGTGGTGGATTCACTCGTGTCATCCGTTGTCCGTCCGCCCTGCACTGAGCGTCCGTCCCCTCTCCGGTCTCCGGTTCCGTGGTCGTCGGTGGTCGCGGTCAGTGGTGTCATCGGGCTCGTCTGCTCGTCGGTACTGGTCGGTGCTCGTCGGGTGTCTCGGGTCCGGGTCAGTCTTTGACCGCTCCCCCGAGCCCGGACACCAAACGGCGCTGCACGAGCACGAAGAAGATCAGCACCGGAATGGTCATCACTGTAGACGCCGCCATGATTCCGCCCCAGTCGTTCTCGTCCGGCTTAAAGAAGACGAGCAGGGCCATCGGCAACGTGGATTGCGAGGTGTCGCTGATGATGAAGGACTTGGCGAAGAGGAAGTCGTTCCAAGCGGAAATGAAGGAGAAGACGCTCGTCGCCACGAGACCCGGGAACACCAACGGGAAGAGGATCTGCCAGAGGAATCGACTGCGGCTCGCGCCGTCGAGTGCGGCGGCCTCTTCCAGGGCCTCCGGAACGGCCTTCACGAAGCCCCTGAGCATCCAGATCGCGAACGGCAGCGAGAAGGCGATGTGCGGCAGGATCAGGGCGCCCAGCGTGTTGAGCTGGTTGAGGTCCCGCATGAGGAAGAACAGCGGGATCGCGAGCCCTTCCACCGGCACCATCTGCGCGATGAGGAACATGATGAGCAGGGTGGTGCGGAATTTGAAACGGAACCTCGTCACCGCCGTGGCGGCGAGGAACGCGATGATCGCGGACACCAGGACCACGGATACCGCGACGATGAGGCTGTTGAGGAAGTAGCGACCGAAATCCTGCTGCCCGAAGAGCCGTTGGAAGGAATCCAGCGAAGGATTCAAGGTCCAGGGCCGGGCCTCGGTCGACTCGATCTCCCCGGCCGGTTTGAAGGCCGAGAGGACCATCCAGTACAGGGGGAACGCGACCACCGCGGCGACGACCAGGGCCGTCAGTTCGGCGGCCAGCCGCCACGGTCGCTGGATCAGTCCGCCGCCCAGCCGGAGCCGACGCCCGCCGCCGCTCCCGCCGCGCTTGGGCGACCCGTCCGCCGGGGAACCGTCCGCGCGGTCCGCGGCGGGGGCGTCCACCAGGGTGCCGGGGCCGCCGTCGCGCGGGGCGTCCGCGTGGCCGCCCTCCACCGCCGTGCCGCTCACAGTTCCTCCCCCTGGCGCCGCAGCAGCCGCAGATAGACGAGCGTGACCACGAGCAGGATCAGCAGCATGACCACGCCGATGGCGGAGCCGAGGCTGTACTGCGAGGACGCGAACGCCTTTTGATACGCGTACACATTGAGGACCATGTTCTGGCCGGCGATGCCGCCGCCGTTGGTCATCACGTAGATCTGGGTGAAGACCTTGAAGTCCCAGATGATGGACTGGATGGTGACGACCACGAGGATGGGGCGCAGCATCGGCATGAGCACCGACCGCCAGATCCGCCACTGCGAGGCGCCGTCCAGCGACGCGGCCTCCAGCACCTCGGAGGGCACCGCGCGGATGCCCGCGTAGACGGTGACCATCACGAACGGGAACGAGCACCAGACCACTTCGAACAGGACCAGCGCGAAGGCGCTGAGCCGGTCGTAGGTCCACGAGTGGTCGCCGAGCCCGAGGACCTTGTTGACGGGTCCGAAGTCCGGGTCGAACAGGAACACCCACACCGTGGAGCCGGTGACCGCGGGGGTCGCCCAGGCGCCGAGGGCCGCCATCATCAGGGCGAGCCGGGGCACGGCCCGGATGCGGGTGAGGAGGACGGCCAGGGCGCAGCCGATGGCGAGCGTGGAGACCACGCAGGCCGCGGCGAACAGCACGGTGGCCAGGAGCACCTGCCAGAACTGTTCGTCGCGGAAGAGCGTGGCGTAGTTGCCGAACCCCTTGAAGGTCGTCGGTTCGCCACCGCTGACCTGGGCCTGGGTGTACTCCAGGAAGGAGATCAGACCGAGCTGGTAGATCGGGTAGACGAGCAGGCCGGCCAGGACGACCAGGGCCGGCGCGAGGTACAGCCAGGGTGTCCAGGCGGAGCGCCCGGGGCGCCGCGGCGGCCGGGCACCGGGCCTGTTCGGCCGGCGCCCCCGCCCGCGCAACGCCGCCGGGGGCTTGTCGACGGTGATGTCGTGCGTCATGGGTCAGGACTCTCGGTTCAGCCCGCGGAGGTGAAGGCGTCGTTCATCTTCTTCGCCGCGTCCTTGGAGGCGGTCGCCACGTCCTTGCGGCCGCTGACCACCTCCTGGAACATCGTCGGCAGCACCAGGGAGGCGTCGATCTGGCCCCAGGCGGGCGACGCGGGCACGAACTTGGCGCCCGAGGCGAGGGTGTCGATGAAGGGCTTGATGAACGGCTCCTCGGCCGCGGCGTCCTTGCGGACGTCCGTGAAGGTGGGCAGGAAGCCCATCGCCTCGAAGAGTTCGCCCTGGGTCTTCTTGCCGGCGATCTCCTTGACGAGGTTCACGGCGAGGGTGCGGCGCTCGGTGCTCTTGAGGACGCCGATGTTGTTGCCGCCGGCGAAGGCGGGGGCGATGTCGCCCTCCTTGACGCCGGGCAGCGGGACCACCGCGTACTTGTCCTTGACCTTGCCGGCTTCCACCGCGGCGTGGCTGAAGTCGCCGCCGATCGCCATGCCCGCCTTGCCGGACGCGAAGGCGGTGACGGTGTCGTTGCCGCCCATGCCCGCGCACTTGGCGGCCGGACAGTTGTCGTCGCCGAACAGCGAGGTGTACGCCTTGATGCCCTTCTGGGAGGCGGCGCTGTCGAGGGCGGACTGGTACTTCCCACCGCTCTCCGAGGCTATTTCGCCGCCGTTGGACCAGAGGAACGGCATGGCACCGTAGGTGTACGCGCCGCCGACCGCGAGGCCGTAGAGCTCCGGCTTGGCCTTGCGGATCTTCTTCGCGGTGCTGATCAGCTCGGCCTGCGTCTTGGGGACGGCGAGGTCGAGCTCCTTGAGGATGTCGGTGCGGTAGTACAGGGCGCGCACGCCGACGAAGTAGGGGGCGCCGTAGACCTTGCCGTCGACGGTGACCGACTCGCGGGCCGTGGGGTCGGTGTCCTTGGCGTCCGCCCAGTCGCCGAACTCCTTGGTGATGTCGGCGAGCCCGCCGTCCTTCACGTAGCCGGCGGTGTCGGTGTTGCCGTACTCGACGATGTCCGGGGCGCTCTTGGGGTCGTTGAACGCGGCCTTGATCTTCTCGGCGCGGGTCTCGACGGGGATGTACTCGACCTTGACGTCGGCGCCGTCGTTGGCCTTCTTGAAGGAGTCGATGGCCCGGTTGACCACGTCCTCCTTGGGCTTGTTGTTGACCTCCTGGAACAGCCAGACGCGCAGGGTGCCGGACTTCTCGTCCTTGTCGGACGAGTTGTCCGAGCTCTGCGGGGCGCAGGCGGTCGCGGTCAGGGCGGCGACGGTCAGGGCGGCGAGGGCGGCGGACCGTCGACGCTGGCCGGCCGTCGCCCGGTTCATGAACTTCTGCGGGAGCTTCATCGAGCGGTCCTCCGAGTTCACGTTGCAATATGCGCAACGAGTGTTTCGCGGTGCACAACAAGACGGAGGCTAAGGCGGTTCCCTGGGTTCATCAAGGGTTCAGCGGACGGTCTCAACCAGTCCGTGACCGGCGGAAGCAGGGTGCGCAACGGGGTGCTGGGTTTTGTGGTGGTTTGGTCCTGACAGGTCTGGACCATTGGGACGTAGCCCTCGCCGGGCCGGCGCTCATTCCGTGCGGGTGCGCTGTCCCGTGCGGGTGCGCTGTTGTTCTTGCGCAGTTCCCCGCGCCCCTGATCGGGTGCGTCCGGCCTCGGGTTCGTTGTTCTGTGCGGGTGCGCTGTTGGTTTTGCGCAGTTCCCCGCGCCCCTGATCCACCCTGGGGTGCGCTGTCCCGTGCGGGTGCGTGGTCGTTTTGCGCAGTTCCCCGCGCCCCTGGATCACCCTGCCGTGCGCTGTCCTGTGCGGGTGCGTGCCTATCGGGGACCGCACACCCCCGCCAGAGCGCCCCGATAGGGGCGCGGGGAACTGCGCGAATCCACAGCGTGCCCGCGCCGAACAACGAACCCGAGGCCGGACGCACCTGATCAGGGGCGCGGGGAACTGTGCGGAACGACCACGCACCGCACAGGACAGCGCACCGCACGGTGAAATGCGTGTGGCGGGGCCCACCGGGGCCCCGCCACACGATTCGTTCCGTACCGAAAGGACGGAGCTACTTGCCGTCCTTGCCGTTCTTGCCGCCGCCGATGCCCATGGACTCGTAGATCTCCTTGCACATGGGGCACACCGGATACTTCTTCGGGTCGCGGCCCGGCACCCAGACCTTGCCGCAGAGCGCGACGACGGGAGTGCCGTCGAGCGCGCTCGCCATGATCTTGTCCTTCTGGACGTAGTGGGCGAAGCGCTCGTGATCACCGTCACCGTGCGAAGTCTGCGGCGTCGGCTCGACGAGGGTCCCCGTACCAGTCCCGCGCTCGGGCTCGGGCTCAAGAGTGCTCATAGCTGCCAAGGGTACTGAAACCCGGGGGTTCACGGTCCCACGGGCGCCGGGGTGCGGGGACCCGTGGCCGTCAGTTGAGGGACGGGTCGTCCGGATAGGTCGCCACCATCGCCAGCTCGCTGCGCTGCCGCCGCAGGACCTCCCGCCACAAGCGTTCGGGCACCGGCGAGGACACGTCCCCGGGCTCCGACTCCACGACGTACCAGGCGCCCTCGCTCAGCTCCTCCTCCAACTGGCCGGGGCCCCAGCCCGAGTACCCCGCGAAGATCCGCAGCGAGCCTAGGGCGGCGGCCAACAGCTCCGGCGGGGTCCCCAGGTCGACCAGGCCGATCGCGCCGTGCACCCGGCGCCAACCGAGCGGAGCCCGCTCGGCGCAGCCGCCGCCGGGGATCACCGCGACGCCGAGCGCCGAGTCGAGCGAGACGGGGCCGCCCTGGAAGACGACGCCCGGCTCGCCGGCCAGTTCGGCCCAGCCCTCCAGGATGTCGCCGACGCCCACCGGCGTCGGGCGGTTGAGGACCACGCCGAGCGAGCCCTCCTCGTCGTGGTCGAGGAGCAGCACCACCGCGCGGTCGAAGTTGGGGTCGGCCAGGGCGGGCGTTGCCACGAGCAGCCGCCCTGTGAGCGAGGACACCTCGGTCATGGATGACATGATCCCGCATCTTCCCCGCCCGGGGGCGTCAACTCCCGGACCGGGACCGAACGGTCCGCCCGCCCGTCGACGAGTGCGGGCGGCGAATGCCGGAGGTCACCCCGTGTGCCCGAATGACCCCGGTTCGTGTTGTGGCGAAGTCATGACGGACCCGTGGCCGCAGCGGGCTTACAGAAGGGGGGTGCGCGGCCATTACGCTAGCTGCTCGGCCCCCTGCCCGTCTCACTCGGAACGCGAGATACATGACCGTCAACGACGATGTCCTGCTTGTCCACGGCGGAACCCCGCTGGAGGGCGAGATCCGTGTCCGCGGCGCGAAGAACCTTGTGCCCAAGGCCATGGTCGCCGCCCTGCTCGGCAGCGGTCCCAGCAGATTGCGCAACGTGCCGGACATCCGTGATGTCAGGGTCGTCCGCGGTCTGCTCCAGCTCCATGGCGTGACGGTCCGCCCCGGCGAGGAACCGGGCGAGCTGGTGCTCGACCCGACCCACGTCGAGAGCGCGAACGTCGCGGACATCGACGCCCACGCGGGTTCCTCACGCATCCCCATCCTGTTCTGCGGCCCGTTGCTGCACCGACTGGGCCACGCGTTCATCCCCGGCCTCGGCGGCTGCGACATCGGCGGCCGTCCGATCGACTTCCACTTCGACGTGCTGCGGCAGTTCGGTGCGCGCATCGAGAAGCGCGACGACGGCCAGTACCTGGAGGCGCCGCAGCGGCTGCGCGGCACCAAGATCCGGCTGCCGTACCCGTCGGTCGGCACGACCGAGCAGGTGCTGCTGACGGCGGTGCTCGCCGAGGGCGTCACCGAGCTGTCGAACGCCGCGGTGGAGCCGGAGATCGAAGACCTGATCTGCGTGCTCCAGAAGATGGGCGCGATCATCGCCATCGACACGGACCGCACGATCCGCATCACCGGCGTGGACAAGCTCGGCGGCTACACCCACGCGGCGCTCCCGGACCGGCTGGAGGCGGCCTCCTGGGCGTCCGCCGCGCTGGCGACCGAGGGCAACATCTACGTCCGCGGGGCGCAGCAGCGCTCCATGATGACGTTCCTGAACACCTACCGTAAGGTCGGCGGCGCCTTCGAGATCGACGACGAGGGCATCCGTTTCTGGCACCCGGGCGGCACCCTGAACGCCATCGCGCTGGAGACGGACGTGGCTCCCGGGTTCCAGACCGACTGGCAGCAGCCGCTGGTGGTCGCCCTGACCCAGGCCACCGGGCTGTCGATCATCCACGAGACGGTGTACGAGTCGCGGCTCGGCTTCACCTCGGCGCTGAACCAGATGGGCGCGCACATCCAGCTGTACCGCGAGTGCCTGGGCGGCTCGCACTGCCGGTTCGGGCAGCGCAACTTCCTGCACTCGGCGGTCGTGTCGGGGCCCACCCGGCTCCAGGGCGCGGACCTGGTCATCCCGGACCTGCGGGGCGGGTTCTCGTACCTGATCGCCGCGCTGGCCGCGCAGGGCACCTCCCGGGTGCACGGGATCGAGCTGATCAACCGGGGTTACGAGAACTTCATGGACAAGCTCCAGGCGCTCGGCGCGAAGGTGGAGCTGCCGGGCGGGGCCCCGCTGAGCGACTGAGCGGGCCGCACACGGTCGAGAAGGGCCCCGGACGGTCGTCCGGGGCCCTTCGGGTGTCGCAGGGCGTTCCTGGCGCCTCGGTGGGCGGTACACGCGCCTCGTGGGCCCGTGCGCGCCGCCCGGGACCGGACGTGGGGTGCAGGGACCGGACGGGCGGTACGGAACGCGACGGGGCGGCACCCTGGCCCGGGTGCCGCCCCTTTCGCCTGTGTGGGTCCCGTGCCGTCTCCGGCACGGGCACGGGCCGCCTTACTTGCCCTTGGCGGCTTCCTTCAGCTTGGACCCGGCGGAGACCTTCACGCTGTACCCGGCGGGGATGTTGATCGGCTCACCGGTCTGCGGGTTGCGGGCGGTGCGAGCGGCACGGAGGGTGCGCTCGAAGGTCAGGAAGCCGGGGATGGTGACCTTCTCGTCGCCCTTGGCGACGATCTCGCCGACCGTCTCGGCGAACGCGGCCAGCACGGCGTCGGCGTCCTTGCGGGTCACCTCGGCGCGGTCGGCCAGCGCGGCCACCAGCTCACTGCGGTTCATGTTTGTACTCCCGTGTTCATCTTGCCGTTGAGGCGTGAGATCGAAGCCGATGCTGCCAGGTTCCTCGGTCGGGCCCCTGACCCGGGTCCGTCGCCGGACCCTCGCGCCCAGAGAGGCATCCTGCCCCCACCTGCGGCGGGAACGCCAATCCGGCACCCCTGGGAGTCACACGAAAAGCGCCACCGCCGCGAAACGGTGACGCTCCGTTCGGTCCCGGAAGCGGAGCGCAGGGGGCTGTTGGGTCGGCCGGTCCCCTGCTGGCCGCAAGCCTAAGCGGGGGGTCGGCGGTCGGTTTTCGCGACGCGCCGACCCCGTGGGTTCCTCCGGGTGGCGGTCAGCTCCGCTCGGCGGCGGCAGCAGCGGCCTTGGCGGCCTGGCGGACGGCTCCGGCGACCGCCGGGGCGACCTTGTCGTTGAAGACGCTCGGGATGATGTAGTTCGGGTTCAGCTCGTCCTCGGTGACGACGCCCGCCAGCGCGGTGGCGGCGGCCAGCATCATGTCCGTGTTGACGGTGTGGGACTGCGCGTCGAGCAGACCGCGGAAGACGCCCGGGAAGACCAGCACGTTGTTGATCTGGTTGGGGAAGTCGGAGCGGCCGGTGGCGACCACGGCGGCCGTCTGACGGGCGATCGTCGGGTCGACCTCGGGGTCCGGGTTGGCCAGGGCGAAGACGATGCCGCCGTCGGCCATCGCGGCGACGTCCTCGCCGCCGAGGACGTTCGGGGCGGAGACGCCGATGAAGACGTCCGCGCCGCGCACGGCCTCCTTCAGGGTGCCGGTGAGGCCCTCGGGGTTGGTGTTGTCGGCGATCCAGCGCAGCGGCGACTCGGAGTCGGCGGACACCAGGTCCTCGCGCCCGCTGTGCACCACGCCGTGGATGTCGGCGACGACGGCGTTCTTGACCCCGGCGGCGAGCAGCAGCTTGAGGATGGCGGTGCCGGCGGCGCCGGCGCCCGACATCACCACGCGCACGTCGCCGATCGCCTTGTCGACCACGCGCAGGGCGTTGGTGAGGGCGGCGAGGACGACGATGGCGGTGCCGTGCTGGTCGTCGTGGAAGACGGGGATGTCGAGGGCCTCGCGCAGCCGTGCCTCGATCTCGAAGCAGCGGGGCGCGGAGATGTCCTCCAGGTTGATGCCCGCGAAGCCGGGGGCGATGGCCTTGACGATCTCGACGATCGCGTCGGTGTCCTGGGTGTCCAGGCACAGCGGCCAGGCGTCGATGCCGGCGAAGCGCTTGAAGAGGGCGGCCTTGCCCTCCATCACGGGCAGCGCGGCCTTGGGGCCGATGTTGCCGAGGCCCAGGACGGCGGAACCGTCGGTGACCACGGCGACGGAGTTGCGCTTGATGGTGAGCCGGCGGGCGTCCTCGGGGTTCTCGGCGATCGCCATGCAGACCCGCGCCACCCCGGGCGTGTAGACCATGGAGAGGTCGTCACGGTTGCGAATGGGGTGCTTGGACTGCATCTCGATCTTGCCGCCGAGGTGCATGAGGAACGTACGGTCGGAGACCTTGCCGAGGACGACGCCCTCGATGGTGCGCAGCTTGCCGACGATCTCCTCGGCGTGCGCGGTGGAGGTCGCGGCGATGGTGACGTCGATGCGCAGCTTCTCGTGGCCGGAGGCGGTGACGTCGAGGCCGGTCACCGAGCCCCCGGAGGACTCGACGGCGGTCGTGAGCTGCGATACCGCGGTTCCGCTGGCGGGCACCTCCAAGCGGACCGTCATCGAGTAGGAGACGCTGGGCGCCGTTGCCATGGCCGACTTCCTCTTCTTCCCTCTGTGTCGCGTGCACGTCGTCGTGTCACGTGCGCGCCGCCCGGCGGGGCCGGACAGCGCCTTCCGATGGTCGCACCTACCGTCGGGTACGTGTTAGCCGCCCCGTATTGCGAAGCTTTTGTTCACGCAGCCGGACCGTTGCTTACGGAAGTTCCCTTCCAGCATACGGAATCCACCGGGAAAGCCGAGAGGCCCACGTCACAGCCGAGAGGCCCGCGTCACGAAGGACGCGGGCCTCTCGGTCTTGCTGGACGACACCGACCCGCCATGCTCGCCTCGCGGCAAGTGGTCGCTCGTAGCGACGAAGGTTGGGCCCGGGGGCTTGGATCGGGCCGGTGTCACGTCCACGGTAACAAAGGATCCCCGCAAGGCAATTCCCGTCGCCCGGGTCCGCCCCGCATCAGGCCGAACGGACGGTGCCGAGTCACCCGCGGGAGTGGGTCTCACTCCCTCAGCAGGTCCGGAACACCGTCCGCGTCGGGTTCGTCACGCGCCCCGGACAACACCGTGAGCTGCTGGGTCGCGCGGGTCAGGGCCACGTAGAGCACCCGCAGCCCGGCGGGCGACTCGTCGGCGATCTCCGCCGGGGACACCACCACCGTGGCGTCGTACTCCAGGCCCTTGGCCTCCAGGCTGCCGAGGGCGACGGCCCGGTCCCCCAGTCCGGCGAGCCAGCGCGCGGCCTCCGACCGGCGGTTCATGGCGACGACGACACCGACCGTGCCGTCCACCGCGCCGAGCAGCCGTTCGGCCTCCGCGCGCACGGCGGCCCCCAGCCCCTCGTCGCCGACGGTCGCGAACCGGGGCCGCAGGCCCGTGGAGCGCACCGCGGACGGCGAGGTCGCGCCGGGCATCGCCAGGGCCAGGACCTTCGCGGCGAGCTCCGCGATCTCGGCCGGGTTGCGGTAGTTCACGGTGAGGGTGAAGCGGCGGCGGGGGCGGCTGCCCAACGCCTCGTCCCGGGCTTCGGCCGCCTCGTCCACGTCCGACCAGGAGGACTGTGCCGGGTCGCCGACCACGGTCCAGGTCGCGTGCCGTCCGCGGCGCCCCACCAGCCGCCACTGCATGGGCGTGAGGTCCTGCGCCTCGTCCACGATGACGTGCGCGTACTCGACCCGTTCGGCGGCCAGCCGCTCGGCCCGCTCGCGGCGGGTCTCCTCGCGCACCGGCATCAGCTCCTCCAGGCCGGTGAGCTGGTCCAACGGGTCGGCCTCGCGGCGCTGGCGGGGGCGGGCGGGGGTGCCCAGGATCGCCTGGAGCTCGTCGAGCAGCGCCACGTCGTGGACGGAGAGCGCGCCGCGGCTCAGGGAGCGGGCCACCCGCCGCGCCTCCCCCGGGTTGAGGATGCGGCGCGACCAGCGGGCGAGCCGCTTCTCGTCGCCCATCGCGGCCAGCACCCGGCGGGGGGTCAGCTCCGGCCACCAGGCGTCCAGGAAGGTGGTGAAGGAGTCCTCCGAGGTGACGTCCTCGTCGAAGGAGGAACGCAGTTCGGCGGCGAGTTCGGGATCGGTGTGCCGGGAGGCGGAGCCGGACTGCGCCCACAGCGCGTCCAGCAGCAGCCGGCGGGCCCGCGGGCGCAGCAGGTTCACCGGGGCGGTGCCGCCGAGGGCGGCCTCGCGGATGCGGGCGAGCCGGTCGGCGTCGAGCTCCAGGCGGCGGCCGTGCGCGACCACCCGCAGTCGGTGCGTCGGGACACCAGCCGCGGCCGGGGGCGTTTCCAGGGCGCCGCGGGCCGCCTTGCGCAGCACCCGCACCATCCTGGACGAGCCCTTGACCCGGGCGGTCGCCGGGGCGTCGTAGACGGTGGCCTCGGCGCCGTCGACGAGGTTGCCGAGCGCCCGGATCGCGACCTGGCCCTCCTCCCCGAGCGAGGGCAGCACGCCTTCGGTGTAGGCGACCAGCAGTGGGGTCGGCGAGACGATCAGGATGCCGCCGGCGTAACGGCGCCGGTCCTGGTAGAGCAGGTACGCGGCCCGGTGCAGCGCGACGGCCGTCTTGCCGGTGCCGGGCCCGCCCTCGACCAGGGTGACGGAGGCGGCGGGGGCGCGGATCACGAGGTCCTGTTCGGCCTGGATCGAGGCGACGATGTCCCGCATGGTGTGTCCGCGGGCCTGACCGAGCGCGGCCATCAGCGCGCCGTCCCCGATCACGGGCAGTTCGTCGCCGTCGAGGTACGCGGTCACCTCGGGGCGCATCAGGTCGTCCTCGACGCCGAGGACCTTGCGGCCCCGGGAGCGGATCACCCGGCGGCGGACGACCCGGCCGGGTTCCACGGGCGTCGAGCGGTAGAAGGGCGCGGCGGCGGGCGCCCGCCAGTCGATGACCAGCGGGCTGTAGTCCGCGTCGAGGACGCCGATCCGACCGATGTGGAGGGTCTCCGCGATGTCCGCGACCTGGCGGGCGGGGTCCTCGGGGTCGACGCCGATGACGCCGTCGGCCGGTTCGACGGAGGTGTACGCGCCGTCGGGGCCCCGCTGGCCGTCCTTGCCCTCCAACAGGTCGATCCGGCCGAACAGGAAGTCCTCGAACTCGTTGTTGAGGCGGTTGAGATGCGCTCCGGCGCGGAAGACCTGCGCATCGCGCTCGGCGAGTGCGCCGGGCGTGCCGACCTGGCTGAGCCGGGCCGCGTCCCGCATCAGGAATTCGGCGTCCTGGATCTTCTCCTCAAGGCGTCGGTAGACCTGGTCGAGATGATCCTGTTCGACACCGATCTCGCGTTCACGGACCGAGTCGAGAGCGGTGTGCTGAGCGGCCACCGGGCCCCCTTCTGACGTGCATGGCAGCCGTCCACCGTACGCCACCGGACCCGCCGGGCGCCACGCGCCGCCGCCCTCGGGAGACGGGTCCGCCCGCCCGGCCCCGTCGTCCACCGGCGTCGTCCCGCCGGCCCCGTCCTGCCGGGCCCGCCCCGATCGCCGGTTCGGTGGGGGCTTTCGGTGCCCGGGACGACAAGACGCCCGGACGCTGCCCCGCGCTGCGGGGTGTGCCGGGCGTGCGTGCGCGGGGGCCCGTGTGGGGCCGGTGCGCGGGGGGCGGCCGGGTGAGGGAACCCGGCCGGCACTGAGGAGCGGCCGTCGGAACTACGCCTCCACCTTCACCAGTTCCCTCCCGTCCAGGGTCCGCACCTCGAAGTGGCTGATGTCCTCACGAGCCATCGCGGCGCCGCCGTGCACGTACAGCGGGTTGCGTGCCTCGCGGCGCTCGGCGCCGGCGATCCCGTACCCCCAGGTGGGCACCGACCAGGTGGTCACGGTCTCGCGTTCGCCGTTCTTGCCGACGGCGATCAGGCTGCACTTCTCGGGGCCCTTGACGTTCTTCAGCTCCAGCACGGTGTGGGTGCCCCACGCCTTGTGTTCCATCCCGATGGTGGCGGTGATCTTCGTCTTGGCGTCGGTCGCCACCACCTTCTCGTCCATGTGGTTGAAGAAGGCGTCCTCCGCGGGGCTCGTCGGGCTCGTTCCGTGGCCGGCGGCGGGCGGCGGGGCGTCCTGACCGCCGGTGGCCGCGACGACCGTCAGCGGACCCCCGATGATCAAGGCCGCCGCGGCGGCCACCAGGTACAGTCCGCGGCGCTTCTTGCGGGTGCGCCGGGCCGCGACCTCGTCGACCAGCCGCTCCGCGAGCCGGGGGCTCGGCCGCGTGGTGAGCTGTCGGGCGACCGCCGGGTTGCCGACCGGGAGCCCGGGGGCCGCCGGCAGATCGGCGAGGGCGGCCAACATGGGTTCCATGCCGGCCAGTTCGTCCAGTTGGCCGGCGCACCACTCGCAGCCGGCGAGGTGGTTCTCGAAGGCGCTCGCCTCGTGCTCGTCCAGGATCCCCAGGGCGTAGGCGCCCACCGTCTCGTGGACGTCATTCGCCTCGTTCGGTGTCATGCCGTCACCCCCCGCTCCTCCAGTGCCAACTTCATCGAGCGAAGGGCGTAGAACACCCGTGAACGCACGGTCCCGCTGGGTATGCCGAGTGTCTGGGCCGCCTCGTTGACCGTACGGCCCTTGAAATAGGTCTCGACGAGGACCTCCCGGTGCGCGGGCGTCAGGTCGTCGAGCGCGTCCGAAAGTGTCATCAGCCACAGCGCCTTGTCGATCTCGTCCTCCGCGGGGATGACCTCCAGAGGTGACGGTTCGACCTCCTGCGGCCGGGCCTGCCGGCTGCGGTGGCCGTCAATCACGATACGTCGGGCCACCGTCACCAGCCAGGGGCGTACCGAACCCGTGGCCCGGCCCAGTTGGCCGGCGTTCTTCCACGCCCGGATGAGGGTTTCCTGGACCACGTCCTCCGCCCGCTGACGGTCCCCCGCGACCAGCCGCAGCACATAGGCGAGCAGGGGGCCGGCGTGCTCCCGGTACAGCGCGCGCATCAGCTCCTCGTCCGGTTCGGACTTGGGCTGGTCCCTTCGATGTCGGGCCCTTGGCGGGCGTTCATCGGCCACGGCTGAATCCTTGCGCACGCCTACCTCCGGTGTCCCCGATTCGACCGGGCGGGGCCCGACCGCTCGCTTGCACCCCGGGATACGCGCAGGGTCGGGCAGCTGTTCAACGGAGCTGCGAAGTGACCGTGCATCGGGGGGAGTTGTAGCGGCGGGCGCACGGTGGGTGAGGGCCGGAACGGGGCATGTCCGGTTATGCCGGAGCGTGGCGGGCGGCGGCCCGGTCAGGCCCGGGCCACCTGGGCGCGGCGCCGGTGGCGGGCCACCCGGGTGCGGTTGCCGCAGCGTTCGCTGGAGCACCAGCGGCGGCGGGCGCCGCGGGAGGTGTCGAGGTAGACCCGCGAGCAGTCGTCGGCCGCGCACTCGCGCAGTCGGGCCCGCGCCTCGGGGTCGGTCAGCAGGTCGATGACGTCACGGGCGACGAGCGCGAGGAGCGCGGCACAGCCCGGGTCGGGGTGGAGGGCGCGGGTGAGGGTGCCGTCGTCGGTGCGCACGGCGCGCGGGGTGGGGGGCGCCGATCTGGCCAGGGCGTTGATCCGGGCGAGGGCGACGGGCAGCGCGGGGTCGGCCCGGGCGCCGCGGGCCGCGAGTTCGGCCCGGACCAGGACGGCGACCTGGGTGCGGAGGTCACGGAACGCGGTGAGCCAGCGGGTGGTCGCGGTGTGCAGCCCGGTGCCCGGCGGGACGAGACCCGTGTCGGCGCACCAGGCGCGCAGGGCGTCGAGCGTGTCCAGCGGGTCCCCGGCGTGTGCGGTGTCCAGCAGGTCGAGGCAGGGGCGGCCGGCCGGGGAGGACGGCTCGTCGGAGACGGAGGGATGCGGGGGCATGCGCGGTCACCGGCCCTTCACGGTGCCGTGGGCCAAGCGGTCGTCCCTACAGTGCCCGTCGGGGGGCGCCCGGGGAAGACCCCGCGCGGGAGCGCGGTGGTTTCGCGCGGGGTCGCCGTGCGGCGGGCCGAGCGGGGGCTGCCGACCGGGCGCCCGGGGCCCGGGCCGCCGTGCCGGAGCGGTCGCGTATCGGGCCGGGGTCGTGGCCACCGCGCCCGCACGGGTATCGGCCGGCACCGGCTGCCCAGTCAGGTGGCCGTGTGACGGGCCGAGGCCGAGGTGTCCGCGCCCGGGGCGGGGGCGGGCGGCACTCGTTGCCGGCGCCGGCATGGACAGGTGAGGGACCGGCGGGGCCGCCGCGCCGGCGAACGGGGCCGAACGGTCACCGGGTCGACCGGAACCACAGGTGCCCCGCCGACGAGCGACCGAGCGGGACGCCCGCGTGGCGGGCCGGTGCCGGGGCCGCCGCGCCGGCGTCCGGGGTGCGGGCCGCCGCACGTCGGACGGTCCGGGCGAGGGCTGCCGTACGAGCGGTCCGGAGCGGGTCGCCGTCCGGAGAGTGCGCCGGCGCCGCCCCGGACCGTGTGGTCAGGCGCGGCGACGCGGGGAGCCCCGGCGCGGCGCGGTGGTCGGCCACAACCGGGGCCGGCGCCGGGCGGCGACGTCCTCCAACCAGCCCACGGAGAGGATCATCAAGGCGATCAGCGGCCAGATCAGGACCAGCATCCAGAACTGGAAGGTGGCCGTGAGCACCCGCATCGAACCCTCCGTCATGAACGGCAGGCCGTACAGCTCGGAGATCATCGGGATGGTGGCGACGATCAGGGCGTTGTGCCAGAGGTAGATCGTCACGGCCCGGTTGTTGAACAGCGTGACGAGTTTGTCCCAGCGGGCGAAGCGGCCGGGCAGCTGCTGCCAGGAGGGCGCGTAGACCAGCAGGATCGCCACGGCGCCGAACGACCAGGTGGCCTGGGCGAGCGGGATCTCGTTGAGGTCCATGCCGAACTTCGTCTGGTGGCCCGCGGCCCACCACAGGCCGAACGCCATGATGAACGCGGCGACCGAGATGGTGACGTAGCGCGGGAGCCGCCGTAGGACGCCCTCCTCGTGGGCGAAGCCGAGGGCCCAGCAGCCCGCGTAGACGGCGAAGCCCTCGATCGCGTAACCGGTCGAACCGGGGATCTCGACGAGGTCGGTGCCGACCACGGCGGTCAGCCCCAGGGGGGCGAGCATCGTGACCCAGGGGGCCCGGCGGAACGCCCACAACAACAGCGGCGAGGCGACGACCAGCCACAGGTACGTGCGCAGGTACCACAGGGGCCCGGCGGCGTACATGGCCCACTCCGGGTCCAGCAGCCCGCCCTCGTGCCCGACGCTGAGCGGGTAGATGGGCGAACCGACGGGCAGCAGGTAGTTGAGGAGCTTGATCCAGCCCCAGTTGCCCGTCTGGTTGGGGTCGTTGCCCGGGTCCCAGCCGGCCAGGAACATCAACGGCACGACCGCCGCGCCGAACAGCCACAGCGGGGGCAGCAGTCGGCGGACCCGGCTCTTGATCACTCCCCAGGCGGGGCGCTTGAGGGAACGGGCCATCAGGGCGCCGGCGAGCGCGAACATCACGCCCATGGAGGGGAAGACGATCGTCAGCCAGGCCCAGCCGTAGATGTGGTAGACGACCACGCGGACCAGGGCGAAGGTGCGCAGCAGGTCGAGGTACCGGTCACGGCCCGCGGCCCGCCCGGTGGACGGCCGCGCCGACTCCTCCGGGGCCGGGGCCGCCGGCGCGGGCGCGGGCGGGGCGGACTGGTGGGTGTCCCAGCCGGCGGTGACCCAGTCGGGCGTGCCGGCCCCGGGGCCCGACCCGGGCCCCTGCGGTGGGTGCGTCATGCCACCGGCCTCCGGTCGCGTGCGTCGTCCAGCCGGGGCGCGCCGCCCGGGGCGGCGCCGACGACACCGGTGCGGCGCAGCTTCTGCCAGCGCAGTCGGCCGCCGGTCAGGGCGGTGATCCAGGACTGGAGCAGCACCACGTACATCAGTTGCCGGTACAGGATCTGTTGCAGCGGCAGCGAGATCAGGTGGACCATCTTCTCCCGGTCGAGCCGGAAGGCGTACGCGGCGCAGGCGGCCTGGATCGCGAGGACGCCCAGCCAGGCGACGACCGTCTTGCCGGTGGGCCCGAAGACGAGCCCGTACAGCAGGAACACGTCGATCAGCGGGGCGAGCAGCGGGCCGAGGACCATGAACAGGGAGACCAGTGGGAGTCCGACCCGGCCGAAGCGGCCGGAGGGGCCGCGCTCCACCAGGGCGCGACGGTGCTTCCAGATCGCCTGCATGGTGCCGTACGACCAGCGGTAGCGCTGGGACCACAGCTGTTGCACCGACTCGGGTGCCTCGGTCCAGGCCCGGGCCCGCTCCGCGTAGACGACGTGCCAGCCGTCGCGGTGCATGGCCATGGTGATGTCGGTGTCCTCGGCGAGCGTGTCGTCGCTCATGCCGCCGACGCGTTCCAGTGCGGAGCGGCGGAAGGCGCCGACCGCTCCGGGGATGGTCGGCATGCAGCGCAGCAGGTCGTACATGCGGCGGTCGAGGTTGAAGCCCATCACGTACTCGATGTGCTGCCAGGCCCCGATGAGGGAGTCCCGGTTGCCGACCTTGGCGTTGCCCGCGACGGCACCGACCTTGGGGTCGCCGAAGGGCTGGACGAGTTCACGGACGGTGGACGGCTCGAAGACGGTGTCGCCGTCCATCATCACGATGAGGTCGAACCGGGCGTTGGCGATGCCGCGGTTGAGGGCGGCGGGCTTGCCCGCGTTGAGTTGCCGCACCACGCGGACGTTGGGCAGCCGCATGTCCTCGACGATGCGGGCGGTGCCGTCGGAGGAACCGTCGTCGATCACCAGGATCTCGATCGGGTGGTCGCTGTCCATCAGGGACCGGACGGTGTTCTCGATGCACTTGGCCTCGTTGTACGCGGGCACCAGCACCGACACCGGTTCGGTGATCGTCGGCCCCCAGCGGAAGTTCCGGCGGCGGACCTTGCGGGCGTGCAGGAACGACAGCAGGAGCATCAGCCCGAAGCGGGTGATGACGAGGAACCCGATCACGGCGAGCCCGGCGGCGAGGATGCCGGTGAGGTGCTCGGCGGCCTGGACCAGGAAGATCCACGCCTTGCCCTTCCACAGGTCGAGGCCGCTGACCGGGGTGTGCGCGCTCGGCATGTCGAGGGCTTCGGTGAGGTGGGTGAACTCGTAGCCCTTGGCCTTGAGGTCCGGCACCATCCGGTCGAGCGCGGCGACGGTCTGCGAGCGGTCGCCGCCGGAGTCGTGCATCAGGACGATGGCGCCCTTGCCCGGCTTGGGCACGGACCGGCGGATGATCTCGTCGACGCCGGGCCGCTTCCAGTCCTGGCTGTCGGTGTTGTTGACGACGGTCAGGTAGCCGTGCCCGCCGATGTACTTGGTGACCGGCCAGTTGCGGTTGTCGAAGGCGTGCGCGAACGACGAGTACGGGGGTCGGAACAGGGAGGTGCGGATGTTCGCGGCGCCGGCGAGGGCGAGCTGGTTCTGGGAGAGCTCCCAGTCGATGCGGCGGGTGGACTGGAGCGACAGGTCGGGGTGGTTGAAGGTGTGCAGCCCCACCTCGTGGCCCTCGTCGACCATCCGCTTGACCAGGCCCGGGTGACGGGAGGCCATCGTCCCGGTCACGAAGAACACGCCGCGCGCGTCGTGCTTCTTGAGCGTGTCCAGGACCTTCGGCGTCCACTCGGGGTCGGGGCCGTCGTCGAAGGTGAGGACGATCCGGTCGTCCGGCACGCCGACGGTGTTGAGCTTGCCGCCCCGCACGTCGATCACCGGCTTGCCCTTGCGGACCGCGTCGGGGACCTGGTCGTTGTGGGTCGACGGGGCGATCCGGTGGTCCGCGAGGATCTCGCTGTGCACATAGCCGCGCAGCATGAGCATGGCCATCAGCGCCGCCAGGACCAGGCTGGGCAGCAGATAGCGCAGGGGAAGGCGGCGGCGCCGGGGAGAGGCCCGGCGACCGCGCTTGCGGGACTTCATGACCGAGCGTCCTCCGGGGCCGCGAGGGGCTGTCCGTCCTCGTCGTCATCAGGCGACTCTTCCGGTTCGCCGCTCGGTGAGGCCGGGGCGGACGCGGAGGCGGTGGGCGGGGCGGTGCCCTCGCCGGGACGGTCGGTCGCGTCCGGTTCGCGGACGCCACCGGTGATCGGCGGGCGACTGATCCCGATCTCGGGGCGCACGGGCGCGCCGCTGCGGGTGCCCGTGGGCTCGGAGTCGGGGGCGTCGGCGGACGCCTCGGGGGTGGCGGAACCGGGATCGGCGGCCGGCGCCTGCGTACGGCCGCTGGCGGACGGGCCGGGGTCGGCGGCGGGTGCCACGGATTCCGCGGTCGCCGAGGCCGGGGCGCTGGACGGCGCCGAGGCCGAGGCGGAGGGCTCGGCGGAGGCGGAGGGGTCCGGAGAGGTGTCGACCTTCCCGGCGGGCTCGGCCTGGGTGTCGGGCATGGGCAGCCAGGGGGCGCTCGAATTGCCGGAGACGACCGTCGCCACGATGACGCACGCGTAGACCGCGCAGCCGATGACGACGGCCATGCCTATCCTGCGGTACAGCCGGCTGCGCCGACCCGTCTCGTCCACGAACACCGGACCGTCCGGGGCCACCGCCGCGTGGCGGGCCCGGGCGGTGGACTCGGATATGAGTTCCCCGAGCTCCTTGCCGACGCCGTCCATCTGGACGGTGACCTCGTTCGGATCATGCGTCTGCCCAGGTTGGGTGTGTTCTCGCCAATTTTCCATGCGCGCGCGCATCCCCCCACACGAACTTCGTGAGCGCGCCGGCGACGTCGAGCACACGTCGCTTCACCAGGCCCCCACCCGGTCCGAGCGCCCCCACTACCACGATTGCTCAGGCGACGAATGTAGCGCACGTGAGCGAAGGTGGAGGTTCCAAGCCAGAACGTGGACAACGCGGACCCCTCTGCGAGCTGTCCGGAAACCGCTCTCGCATGACACCGGGTGAACCCCGGGACACCCGTTCGGGGCGCCCGACCGAGGGGGCACCCGGTCGGGGGCGGAGGGGTGCCCCCCTCTCACTACCGACGGGTAGACCGGCAGAAAAACAGAAGGGCCCCCGACCTGTTCTCACAGGTCAGAGGCCCTTCCAGGGATGTGGAGATGGCGGGAATCGAACCCGCGTCCAACGGTGCAGAACCAGGGCTTCTCCGTGCGCAGTTCGCTACGATTTTCTCGGCCCCGGAGATCACACGAACAAGTCTCCGACGGGCTCAGTCACTGTGAGATTTCCTCCTAGGCCCCGTGACCGGGTCTAGGAGTTTAGTTCCCTAGCTGATGCCAGGATCCGGGTCGGGAACACCCCCGGGCTGACACTTCACGCGTCGCTACTTAGGCAGCGAGGGCGAAGGAATCGCGCTTGGTTTCGGCGATTATTGGTTGCGACATATGGTTTACGAGATCATTGCCGCTTCCTCGACACGCTTCCCCTGCTTCGACAGCCGCTGTCGAAACCGATCATCCCCATGTGTTTTTTTCAAGGTCCACACCCCGCTCGCTCGCGCTTTGGGGTGCGATCACCATCGTACGGGAACAGCACCGCGCGGGGCCAGCGCATTCCCGCGGCGGGGCACCCGACGGCGTACGGCCCCGGCTCGGCGTGCGGCCCGGCCCGATGTACGGGCCCGGCCTCAGGCGCGCTGGCGTCGACGGGCCGCCGAGATCGCCCGGTCCGTCTCCCGGCGGTCCTGCTGCTCCCGTAGCGTCTGCCGCTTGTCGTACTCCTTCTTGCCGCGCGCCAACGCGATCTCGACCTTCGCCCGGCCGTCCTTGAAGTACAGGGCCAGCGGCACGATGGTGTGCCCGGTCTCCTGGGACTTGGCGACCAGCTTGTCGATCTCCGCACGGTGCAGCAGCAGCTTGCGCTTGCGCTTGGCCGAGTGGTTCGTCCAGGTGCCCTGGTGGTACTCCGGTACGTGCACGTTGTGCAGCCACGCCTCGCCGTCGTCGAGCTGCACGAAGCCGTCGACCAGGGAGGCCCGCCCCTGGCGCAGCGACTTCACCTCGGTGCCCGTGAGGACCAGCCCGGCCTCGAAGGTGTCGAGCACGAGGTAGTCGTGCCGCGCCTTCTTGTTCTGCGCGATCAGCTTGCGCCCTTTTTCCTTAGCCATAGTGCCGACATTTTCGCACCACACAGGGGGTAGTAGGCCAGCGCATTTGTGGGGACCGGGCCGCGGGGAGCTCCCGGCGCGCTACGGCTGGTCGCCCAGTCCGCTCAGGACGGTCTCGGCCTGGCGCTCCACGGGGTCGGGCCCGTCGCCCCCGGGGCCCCTGCCGGTCGGGCCGGACGCAGCGGACGCGGCGGGAGGGGGCGGCGTCCCGGGCGCGGCGCCGCCGGCCTCCAGGTCCGGGGTGATGCCCTCGCCGTCGAGCGCGCGCCCCGAGGGGGTGCGGTAGTGCCCGACGGTGATCTCGGCGACCGAACCGTCCGGCAGCGCACTGGGCAGCTGCACCGAGCCCTTGCCGAAGGTCCGCGAGCCCACGACCACCGCGCGTCCACGGTCCTGGAGGGCGCCGGTCAGCAGCTCGGCCGCGCTCATCGTGCCCCCGTCGACCAGGGCGACCACCGGGTGCCCGGTGTCACCGCCGGGCCGTGCGTGCACGGCGTGCTGTTCGCCCCGCACGTCATAGGTGGCGACGAGCCCGCCGTCGAGGAACGCGGACGCCGCCTCGGCCGCCTCGCTGACCAGCCCGCCGGAGTTGCCGCGCAGGTCGAGCAGGATGCCGGCGCCGGGCGGGGCGGAGCGCACCGCCGAGCGGACGTCCGCGCCGGAGCCCTGGGTGAACGCGGCGACCTTGATCAGCACCCGGGGGTCGAGGTCCGTGCCGCGGCGCTCCACGGTCACCGGCTCGGTGGTGAGGACCGCCCTGCGCAGCGTCTCGGTCCAGGTCCGCCCACCGCGCTGGAGGCGCAGCCGCACCTCGGTGCCCGCGGCGGCCGGACCGCCGTCCACCGCGGGGTCGTCGCCACGGAGCAGACCGATGACCTCGGTGACGGGGCGCCCGTCCACGCGCGTGGTGTCGATCTGTCGGATCAGGTCGCCCTCGCGCACCCCGGCCCGTCCGGCGGGGCCTTCGGGCCGCACCCGGGTGACCTCGATCAGTCCGCCCTCGGCACGCCGCGCCCACAACCCGACGCCGGTGTACTCGCCGTCCAGGGCCCGGGCGAACTCCGCATACTCGCCCTCGGAGTAGACCGCACCCCAGCGGTCACCGCTGCGGCTGACCGCGCGTTCGGCGGCCTCCAGCGGGGACTTGCCGTCCAGCATGGCCGAGACGGCGGCGTCGGCGACCTCGTCGGGCTCGACGGGCCGGTCGGGCGCGGCATCGGCGGGAACGCCCCGGGTCACCGGTCGGGCGGTGCTCTCCCCGGCGGGGCCGGTCCAAGAGCCGGCGGCGGCACCGGTGATGAGGACGCTGGTGAACACCAAGGTCAGAGCCGCCCCGCGGCGGACGCGGCGGGGATCCGAGAACAGGTCCGGGCCTGACATGCCGGTGAGTCTAGGACAACGTCGGGCACCGCACGGCGGGTTGGCGAGGCGGCGCCCGGGGCGAATCTCACACCGCGGGGTGCGGCCCGCCCATGGACGTGAGCCCGCGCCCGTGGCAGGGCGCGGCACGCACCCGGTCGCTCGTTCCCCGCCGGGCGCGCCCCCGGCGGGGAGGTGACCGTCAGACCTTCAGGTACTTGCGCAGCGCGACGAACGCCGCGAGCGCCGGCATCAGCACGCTGATCGCGAGGATCAACGGCAGCGTCTTCAGGACCGCGTCCCAGCCGATGAAGTTGATCAGGGTGAGCTTGTCGGCCAGCGCCAGCCCGTTGTCGATCATGAAGTAGCGGCCGGCCAGCAGGAATCCGCAGGCCACCCCACCGCCGATGAGACCGGCGACGGCGGCCTCCATGATGAACGGCGCCTGGATGTAGAAGCCGGAGGCGCCGACGAGCCGCATGATGCCCGTCTCGCGCCGCCGGCTGAACGCCGACACGCGGACGGTGTTGACGATCAGCATCAGCGCCACCACCAGCATCAGCGCCATCACGGCGAGGGCCGCCTTGCGCATGCCGTCGAGGAGTTCGAAGAGGCTGTCCAGCGTCTCCTTCTGGTCCTCGACCGACTGGACGCCGTCCCGTCCGGAGATCGCGGTCGCCACGACCTGGTACTTCTCCGGGTCCTTCAGCTTGACCCGGTACGACTCCTGCATCTGGTCCGGGGTCAGCGACGCGGCCAGCGGGGAGTCCCCGAACTGCTCCTTGTAGTGCTTGTACGCCTCGTCGCTCGACTCGTAGAGGACCTTGTCGACGACCGACATCTTCTCCAGGTCGGCCTTGATCCGTTCCTTCTGCGCGCTGGTCACCGCGCCCTTGGCGCACGCGGGGTCGGACTCCGCGTCGTTCTTGTTGCACAGGTAGATCGAGACGTTGACCTTGTCGTACCAGTAGCCCTTCATGGAGCTGACCTGGTCCTGCATGAGCAGGGAGCCGCCGAACAGGGCGAGCGAGAGGGCCACCGAGACGACGACCGCGAAGGTCATCGTCAGATTGCGACGGAGACCGACGCCGATCTCCGACAGGACGAACTGGGCGCGCATCGCGTGCTTTCTGCCTTTCGGTACGTGATGTGTGTCGCGTACGTCGCGTACGTCGGGTCAGTGCTGGTAGCCGTAGACGCCGCGCGCCTGGTCGCGGACGAGACGGCCCTTCTCCAGCTCGATGACGCGCTTGCGCATCTGGTCCACGATGTTCTGGTCGTGGGTCGCCATCACGACGGTCGTCCCCGTGCGGTTGATCCGGTCGAGCAACTTCATGATGCCGACCGAGGTCTGCGGGTCGAGGTTGCCGGTCGGCTCGTCCGCGATCAGCAACTTCGGGCGGTTGACGAACGCCCGGGCGATCGCGACGCGCTGCTGCTCACCGCCGGAGAGTTCGCCGGGCATCCGGTCCTGCTTCTCGCCGAGGCCGACGAGGTCCAGCACCTGGGGCACCGACTTGCGGATCTCGCCCCGGGAACGGCCGATGACCTCCTGGGCGAAGGCCACGTTCTCGCCGACGGTCTTGTTGGGCAGCAGACGGAAGTCCTGGAAGACCGTGCCGAGCTGGCGGCGCATGTGCGGCACCTTCCAGTTGGACAGTCGGGCCAGGTCCTTGCCGAGGACGTGCACCTGGCCGTGGCTCGCCCGTTCCTCGCGCAGGATCAGCCGCAGGAAGGTGGACTTTCCGGAACCGGACGATCCCACGAGGAACACGAACTCACCACGCTCGACCTCCAGGGAGACGTCCCTGAGGGCCGGGCGGTTCTGCTTGGGGTAGCTCTTGGACACGTTGTCGAATCGGATCACGGGTGCACCACGGGTAGCCGGAGGTAGGTGTCCGTGACCATACGCGACTGCGGGGTACGAGCGCAGTCGGCGCCGCCCGTTCGCTCGCCCTTGCACGGGTTTGTCTGCACGGGTCCGTCGCTGATCGGGCCGGTCGACGACCGGCCGTACGAGGCGTGATTCCGGCGGCGGCGGGCACCGCGGGAACACCGGAATACGGGCGCCCACGTCGGGCCGCGCCGAAATCCGCGGAAGCTGGCACAGTGGTAGGGGGAACGCTCGCGTTTCCCTGAGCGTTGCGCGGAGAGAAGGTCGTTGCGGCAGGCTCCGCCGCGCGGGAGGAGGAAGGGCATGACCTACGACCGATTGGTGTGCGCGAACTGCGCTGCCCCAGTCAGTGAGGGACGCTGCCCGGTCTGCCGTGCCAACCGGGAGCGCCTCCAGCGCAGCGGCGGCCCCTGGTCCGGCATGAACCCCGCGGCCCTGATCGGCCTGCTGGCCGTGCTGGTGCTGGCGCTGGCCCTGCTGGCGCGCCAGTCCATGTGACCCGACCGTCGGGTCGGCGCCCGATACGTGCGGAGAGGGCCCGGAGCGACGCTCCGGGCCCTCTCTGTGTCCTTGCGCGCCACCTGGCACCCCGGTCCGGACGGATCGTCCGTGGGGTGGATCAGGCGGGTGGATCAGGCGGTGCGGCTGCCCGTGGCCAGTCGGGGCAGCAGGCGGAAGCCGATGCCACCGGCGATCATCGTCGCGGCGCCGACCAGCAGGAACGTGGTCTCCATGGCGCCGGTCTCGGCCAGTTCGTCCTTGGCCTTGCCCTGCTCGACCGGCTGGGAGCCGGTGTCGGTCAGGCTGTCCTTGCCCTGACCCTGCGGGAGCGGAGCGGAACCGCTGTCGGGGCTGGTGCCCTCGCCACCGGTGCTGCCGCCGGTACCGCCGGTGCTGGTGCTGCCGCCCGTGGCGCCGGTGGTGCCGTTGCCGCCGTCGTCGCCACCGTTGCCGCCGTCGTCGCCGCCGGTGGAGCCGCTGGAGCCGGTGGTCCCGGTCGTGCCAGTGGAGCCCGTGGTCCCGGTGGAGCCGGTGGAGCCGGTGGTACCAGTCGTGCCGGTGGTACCCGTGGTACCGGTCGTGCCCGTGGTACCGGTCGTACCGGTGGAGCCGGTAGTCCCGGTCGTGCCGGTGGTACCCGTGGTCCCGGTGGTACCGGTCGTGCCGGTAGTCCCAGTGGTACCCGTGGTCCCGGTCGTGCCCGTGGTCCCGGTGGTACCGGTCGTGCCGGTAGTCCCAGTGGTACCCGTGGTCCCGGTCGTGCCCGTGGTCCCGGTGGTACCGGTGGTACCCGTGGTCCCGGTCGTGCCGGTGGTCCCGGTCGTGCCGTTGGTGGTGGCCCCGCCGTCCGTGGCCCCGCCGTCCGTGGCGCCACCGTCGGTGCCGTTCGTGGTGCCGTTCGTGGTGCCACCGTCCGTGCCGGAGCCGCCGGTCGTGGGCGCCGTCGGGATGCCGGTGGGCTCGTCGCTCGGGGCGTCGGTGGTGACTACGCCGTTGCTGTTGAGCGCCTGGGCCGCGCCCGCCGCGGTCAGGGACGCCCCCGCCGCGATCAGCGCGCCGGCCGCGATCCGTGCGACACGGACCCGCGTCTTCTTGGTCATCTGGTTGCTACCCCCAGTAGCTCATCGTCAATGGAGCAGCGCCGGGGTCGCGGACACCAGGGGGAAGTACCGCACGTCGCTATCGCGCGCCGCGCACCATCGCCCCGTTCACGCGCGCCCCAGAGATGCGCATGCCGCGCTCACCCTTCCCACTTTCGGTAAACGCGTCAAGGCCATTGCGCGCACGATGCCCGAAATAAGGGCAGTTGGGGGTGGCACGTTTATCCGACGGTGACGCAGAACACCGATCTTCGCCACAACTGCCGCCCCGGAAATGGCAGTCGAGCCGGAACCACGGGCCTCGCGCCGGGTTCCGCCCGTATACCGGTGGCACCTCCGAAAATCATCCGGAAGAGGTGTTCGGAACGACGGCCGGGGTTGTCATGTCGACATGTATGCAAGCCGTCATACGGTTGCGTTTACTTCTCCTGCTGCTTGCGCCAGCGAATTCCGGCTTCCAGGAATCCGTCGATCTCGCCGTCCAGCACCGCCTGCGGGTTGCCGACCTCGTGTTCCGTGCGGAGGTCCTTGACCATCTGGTACGGGTGCAGGACGTAGGAGCGCATCTGGTTGCCCCAGGAGTTGCCGCCGTCGCCCTTGAGGGCGTCCATCTTGGCCTGCTCCTCCTGGCGGCGGCGTTCGAGCAGCTTCGCCTGGAGGACGTTCATCGCGGTCGCCTTGTTCTGGATCTGCGAGCGCTCGTTCTGACAGGAGACGACGATGCCGGTCGGCAGGTGCGTGATCCGGACCGCGGAGTCGGTGGTGTTGACGCCCTGACCACCGGGGCCCGAGGAGCGGTACACGTCGATGCGCAACTCGGACTCGTCGATCTCGACGTGGTCCGACTGCTCGACCACGGGCAGCACCTCGACGCCCGCGAACGAGGTCTGGCGGCGGCCCTGGTTGTCGAAGGGCGAGATCCGCACCAGGCGGTGGGTGCCCTGCTCGACGGAGAGCGTGCCGTACGCGTACGGGGCCTGCACGGCGAAGGTGGTGGACTTGATGCCCGCCTCCTCCGCGAAGGAGGTCTCGTACACCTCGGCCTTGTAGCCGTGGCGCTCGGCCCACCGCAGGTACATGCGCTGGAGCTGCTCGGCGAAGTCCGCGGCGTCGACGCCACCGGCTTCGGCACGGATGTTGACCAGGGCCTCGCGGGAGTCGTACTCGCCGGAGAGGAGGGTGCGGACCTCCATCTCGTCCAGCGCCTTGCGGACGTTGGTCAGCTCGCCCTCGGCCTCGGTGCGGGTGTCCGCGTCGTCCTCGGCCTCGGCCAGCTCGAACAGGACGACGAGGTCGTCGATGCGGCCGCGCAGCGTCTCCGCCTTGCGGACCTCCGCCTGGAGGTGCGAGAGCTTGCTGGTGATCTTCTGTGCCGCGTCCGGGTCGTCCCAGAGGGAGGGGGCCGCGGCCTGGTCCTCCAGCGCAGCGATGTCCGCCCTCATCGTGTCGAGGTCCAGGACGGCCTCGATCGACTCCATGGTCGAGGAGAGGGACTTGAGCTCTTCGGATACATCGACGACTGCCACGGCTCCAGCGTAACCGCTCTCGGCCGCTGGGCCCGCGTCCCTTCGGTACGGTCCCCTGCGGGGTGCGCTGTTCCCTGCGGGTTCCGGGGGGCGCCTCTCGGGGGTACGTCGTCCCGCGCGGGTACGCGGTGGTTGCTCGCGCAGTTCCCCGCGCCCCTTTCGGTGCGCTTCTCTGCGGGTGCGCGGCTTGGTGCGGGTGCGCTGTGTGTTCGCGCAGTTCCCCGCGCCCCTGGGTGGGTGCCTCTCCGGGTGCGTCGGTCGCTGCGGGTGCGTCGTGCTTGCCCGCGCAGTTCCCCGCGCCCCTATCGGGGCGTCGGTGAGCAGGGGCGTTGTCCCGTGCAGCCTGCCCCGCAGGAGCGCCCCACCAGGAGCGCCCCATCAGGGGCGCGGGGAACTGCGCAAAACCCACCGCGCACCCGCACAGGAACAACGCACCCGCAGGGAAGCGCACCGCTAGGGGCGCGGGGAACTGCGCGGGCGAGCACCGCGTACCGCGCTGGACAGCGCACCCCGCGGGGGGGCTTACGGGGAGGTGGATGTGCCGGGGGGGCGGGGAGGATCCTCGTCGGTGACCGCGTACGCCGCGACCCCGGCGACCGCGACAAGCACCGCCGCGACCGCCCCGAGGACGACCCTCCGCCGCCGAGCGACGACGGCCCGATTCCGCGCGGACCCGGGCCGCGGCGCCCCCGCCGCCCGCGGCGCCCGCGCCGTCCCGTGCGCACCCCCGTCCAGCTCGTCCTGCTCGGGCACCCGCATGCTGGTGTGGGTGTCCCGGTTGGAGTCGGGCGCGGGCCCGGACACCAGGGGCACGGCTCCCCGTCGCACCGGCGGCGCCTCCTCGCCGCCGCCGGGCTCCGGCGCCTCCTCGGGGAGGGGGGCCTCCTGCTCGCCGGCCTCCGGCTCGTCCACGTCGAGCGGCGGCATCCCGGCGAGCAGGGGCAACTGCTCCCGGAGCCGTCCGCACAGCTCGGAGGCGCGCAGCCGGGAGGCGGGCGCCTTGGCCAGGCACTGGACGATCAGCTGCCACAGCTCGTCGGGGATGCCGGGCAGCGGTACGACGCGTTCGGTGACGTGCCGGCGCAGCACCGCACCGGGGTGCCCCCCGCCGAAGGGGGTGAAGCCGGCGAGCAGCTCGTACAGCACCGTGGCGAGGGCGTAGATGTCGACGGCGGCGCGCGGCGGCAGGCCCTCCACGATCTCGGGGGCGAGGTAGTCCGGCGTACCGATGATCTTCGTGACCTTGGCGCGGCGGGGCGTGTCGATGAGTTTGGCCACACCGAAGTCGGTGAGCAGCGCCCGGTGACTGCCGCCGGGCCCGAGCGGGCCCTGCATGTCGAGCAGGACGTTCTCGGGCTTGACGTCGCGGTGGACGACCCCGGCCGCGTGCGCCGCGGCGAGCCCGTCGGCGACGTCCGCGACGATCGCCACGGCCGCCTCGGGGGCGAGCCTGCGGTCCCGGTCGAGCCGGGAGCGCAGGTCGGTGCCGCGGACCAGGTCCATGACGAGGGCGAGGTCGTTGCCGTCCACGACGAGGTCCCGGACGGCGACCACATTGGGGTGGTGGAGGCCGAGCAGGGCGGTGCGCTCCTGGACGAAGCGGCCCACCAGCTCCTGATCGGCCGCGAGGTCCTCCCGCAGCAGTTTGATGGCGACGGGCCCGTGAGGACCTTCGCCCAGCCACACCGTGCCGGCGCTGCCGCGGCCCAGGATCTGGTTCGCGCTGTACCGGCTGCCGATCTTCCGTGCCAAGACTGCTCCTACGGACGCGTGTTGGCGACAAAGCTACGCGGCCGGGTCGGCGACCCTCACACCGCCGGGGCGAATCACCCCCCGGGTGTCGACAAATCTCCTACCCGACCGCCTTCGGGCGGGCTCAGGCGCCGCTGCCCCCGCCTCCGAGGTCGCCGAGCCAACCGGCGACGTCGCCGGCCCACCCGGTGACCTGGCCGGCCCAGTCGCTCAGCTGCGCCCAGTAGCCCTTGCTGGTGCCGATCCACTCCTGGAGGGGGCTCAGCTCCCAGACCAGCCAGCCCGCCACGAACAGGATCAGGAAGGTGAACAGGCAGCCCTTGAGGCAGCCGAGCCCGGGGATGCGCATGGGATTGGCGCTGCGCTGCCGGGGCTCGCGCGGCGGACGCGACTCGCGGGGGGCGGGTTCGCGCGGCGGGGCGTAGTGCTGGGGCTGCCGCTCGGGCACCGGCGCGGGTGCGTACCGCTGCGGCTGTTGCTGCGGGGGCGGCGCGTACTGCTGCGGCGGCGGGGCCTGGTGCTGCGGCGCGTACCGCTGTTGCGGCTGCTGCTGGGGCGGCTGTTGCGGGGGCTGCTGCGGGCGCGGGGCGACCTGGCGCTGGGGGCGCCGGCGCAGCGGGTCCTCGTTCGGGTCGAGGTGGTGGATCTGCGTCTGCTCGTTGCGGTCGCGGGCGGCCCGCAGCTGGTTCTGCCAGGGGTGCGGGTCGTCGGGACCGCCCGGGGAGTGGCCGGGGACCGGCGGCAGCACGGCGGTGGGGTCGGCGGCGCCCTGCGCCCCGGTGTGCGGCAGGACCGCCGTCGGGTCGGCCGCGCCGGGAGCGCCGCCCGGGACGGGCGGGAGGTAGCTGGTCGCCGCGTTCGGGTCGTGCGCGCCGAACGGAACGGCGCCCGGGGCTCCGGTGTGGGGCAGCACGGCCGTCGGATCGGCCGCTCCGGGCACCTCGGGGACGGCGGTGGGCGCCGGGTCGGGGGCGAGCAGGGCGCCCACCCCTTCGGCGGCGGCGATCTGCGCGGAGTTCGCGTGCACGCCGATGCCCTGGGCGACGGTGCGCAGCCCGCGGGCGAGGTTCTCGGCGCTGGGCCGCTGCTCGGGGTTCTTGCTCAGGCAGCGCTCTATCACCGTCCACAGCGGCTCGGGCACGTGGGACGGGCGGCGCGGTTCGGCACTCAGGTGCTGGTGCAGCACTTCGAGGGCGGAGCCGCCGGAGAACGGGGGACGGCCGGTGACCAGCTCGTACAGCAGGATGCCGGCGCCGTAGATGTCGACGGCGCTGGTCTGCGGACGGCCCTCCGCCGATTCGGGGGCGACGTACGCGGGGGTGCCGACGAACTCGTGGGTGCGGGTCAGCCCCGGCGAGTCGGCGAGTCGGGCGATGCCGAAGTCCGTGAGCAGCGGGTGCATCTCGCCGTGGTCCTGTCGCAGCAGGACGTTCGCGGGCTTGAGGTCGCGGTGGACGACGCCGTCCGCGTGGCTGGCGGCGAGCGCATCGGCGATCTGCGCGGTCAGCAGGGCGCCCGCGACCGGTGAGAACGGACCGTTCTCGCGCAGGTAGCGGTGCAGGTCGGGGCCCTCGACCAGGTCCATGACGAGGGCGAGCAGATCGCCCTCGACCACGAGGTCCCGCACCCGGACGATGTTGGGGTGGGTGAGTCGGAGCAGCACCGAGCGCTCGCGCAGGAACCGCATCACGATGTCGGAGTCGTTGGCCAGCTCCTCCTTGAGGACCTTGATGGCCACGGTCTCGCCGGGTTGACCGGGCACGGCCGCCTCGGCACCCGCCGTCTCGCGCTGCTGCGCCCGCCAGACGGTGCCCGTGGCGCCCCGTCCGAGCGGTTCCTCCAGGAGGTACTTGCTTCCTACCGGCCGCACGTCATGCGCTCCCTGCTCGCTCGGGGCTTCCTCAGCCTTGCTCTGGGTCGGTCTCGTCGGTACTCGTCGCGTTCTCGTCGCACTGTGGTCGGGTGGTGGTCGGTCGTGATCGCGATCTGTTCGGGTCGATTCGGGTCGTACGGGTGCCGGGCACCGGACGGATCGGCTCCGTCTGGTGCTGACCGGGTCGACCTGGTCGACCGGGTGTCGACCGGACCACTGCGGACTACCCGCGCCCGCCCCGTGTCATCCGGACCGGTCCGCCCGCCGGCTGACCGGGGACCGCTGTTCCCGCCGCCCGCGCCCGGCTCCGTGCGGGGCCGTGGCGGGTGCCGGGGCACCGAATGTTCCGCCCCACTCTAGTGCCGCCCGCCGTACCCGCCCGGTTTCCCGGACCCGCCGGGGGTCGACCGCCCCGGGGTGCCCGGTGGGACGGACGCGTCCCGTGCGCCGTCCCCGCCGTTCGGCCCCGGGTTCGTCCCGCCGTAAGACGTCCGCCCGGGCCCAGTGGTTGCCGACGACGGTCCCGAGTGGGGGACGAGCGGAAGACAAAGGGAACGCAAGGGACCACGGACGGCACCGAACAGGCACTTTTACGCGCAGAGCAAGCCAATCAAGATCACGAACCGATGGCGGCCGGGCGTGTTGTCGGTGGCAGGTGCGAGGATGCCCCCGTATTCGGTCTACGTGCCCGGAGTGCGGTGGGGGGAATCACAGCACGCCCCCGGACGATCCGTGCTGGGCGCATCCGCAGAAGGGACCGCTGACGGCGATGCAGATCCGGTTGACCGTCCTCGGGCCGCGCCCCGAAGCTCCGGGGCGCACAACGGCGCGGGACGTCCTGGTCACCGCGCCCGGGGGCACCCCGCTGGCCGCGGTGGTCTCCGGGCTCGCCTCGGCCGTGGCGGGCGGCGAGGGGCCGACCGCCGTGTACGCCGGCGCGGACCGCCTCGATCCGCAGCGCGCCGTGCTCGGTGAGCCGCCGCTCGTCGACGGGGCGGTGCTCTCGCTCGGCGCTCCCACGGACCCCGGCCCCGACCCCACCGGCGCGGTCACCCAGCTCCAGGTCGTGGGCGGACCCGACGCGGGCGGAGTGCACCTGCTGCACGGCGGCCCCGTCCGGATCGGGCGCTCGGCCGACGCGGAGATCCCGCTCGACGACCCGGACGTGTCCCGACTGCACTGTGCGGTGACGCTCACCGAGGACGGCCGGGTCACCGTCGCGGACCTCGGTTCGACCAACGGCACCCGGCTGTACGGCGCCGCGATCGGGAAGCGGCCCGTCCCGTTGGAGCCGGGGGCCCTGCTGCGGCTCGGCGAGTCCACGCTCCGGCTGGCCGACCCCCGGGAACTACCCGGCCCGGTGTCCACCGACCCGGACGGCGAGGGGTTCGTCCGGGTGGGCGTCGACACTGCGGAGTCACCCGATCCCGGGGCCGACCCCGTTCCGCCGCAGACCCCGCGGACCGCGGTCCCGGCGGTGAACGGGACCACCGGGCACGCGTACGGGACCACCGACTGGGTCACCCCGGGCGCGGTACCCCACCACGCGCCCCCCGCGGGGGCGCAGGACACACACGCCGGGAACCACGGCGTCCCGGGCATGCCGGGCTCGGTGCACGCAGGGGCCGCCCTCCACGAACAGGCCGCCGTCGACGAACGGGTCTCCGCGTACGAACGCGCCGACGAAGACGCGCACGGCACCGGGTCGACCCGCCCGGGAGCCCGCCGCCGGGGCGGGCTGACCGCCTGGGCGCGCAGGCTCCGGGGCGAACGCGGCCCGGACCACGATCACGATCACGACGCCCCCCGCCCCGACCCCGTCGGGACGGACGGCCCGCACGCACCGGAGGAGCACACCGGGTACGCGGAGGGACCCTTCACCGTCGACCCCGCGGCCACCCCCGAACTGTGGCCCGACCCCGCCGCGCTGCTGCTCACCGCGCTCGGTCCCGGCCCCCGGCTGTGGGAACGCGGCCACGACCACCCCGAAGCGCTGACGGTACGGCTCGGCACCACGGACCGGCCCGCTCCGGGCGGCCCGGGAGTGCTGGCGGGCGTCCCGGTGACGGTCGGGCTGCGCGAGGCCGGCGCCCTGGGCCTCGCGGGACCCCGCCCCCGACTGGTCGGGGTCGCCCGGTCGGTGGTGGCGCAGCTCGCCGCCCTGCACGCACCGGAGTCGCTGGAGATCGTGCTGCTCAGCGCGGACCGCACCCGGCCGGTCGCCGAACGGGTCGCCGAGTGGGGCTGGCTCGGCTGGCTCCCGCACACCCGCCCCGGCCGCGGCCAGGACTGCCGACTGCTCCTCGCCTACGACACGGACCAGGCCGCCGCGCGGACCGCGGAACTCGACCGGGTGCTGGCGGAACACGGCGACGGCCCGACCGGGGACCCCGACGCCCCTGCGGCGGACGGAACACTGACCGTGCTCGTCGTGGACGGCGATCCGGGAACCCCGGCCCTGCGGGACGCGGTGGCGCGGCTCTGCGCGTACGGGCCCGCGGCCGGCGTCCATGTGGTGTGCCTGGCGGAGACCGCCGCGCTCCCGAGCAGCGCCGACGCGGCGACCGCCGGCACCGGGATCCACGAGGGGTACGGGGCCGCCTGTGCGGTACTGCCCCCGCTCCGGGAGTGCGGGGCGGTCGCGCTGCTCGGCGGGGACGTGGCGACCGAGGTCCGACTGGTGCGCATCGCCGGCGGGGCCGTCGCCGGCGAAGGCACCGAGGCCGCGGTGGACGCGGTGTCGGGAGCGTGGGCCGAACGGTTCGCGCGGGCCCTGGCGCCGCTGCGCGCGGAGGGCGGCGTCCGGACCTCGCGGGCCGCGGTGCCCCTGCCCCCGACCGCGCGGCTCCTCGACGAACTGGGCCTCGCCCGGGCGACCCCCGCGTCGCTGCTCGCCCGCTGGGCCGACGCGTTCGACGACCCGCAGGCGGCGGGCGGGCGGGCCCGGGTGGTGCTCGGCGCGGGACCGCGCGGACCCGTCGGCGTGGACCTCGTCCGGGAGGGCACCCATCTGTTGGTGGAGGGCCCGGCGGGCAGCGGGCGCACCGAACTGCTGCGGGCCGTCACCGCGTCGCTCGCGGCGGCCGAGCGGCCCGACCGGCTCTCGGTGATCCTGGTCGACGGTCGGGACACCACCGGGGGACCCGGTGCGCAGCCCGCGGGCGCCGGGGGCGGGCTCACCGTGTGCGGGGAGCTGCCGCACGTCACCACGCACCTGGCGGCCAACGACCCCGTACGCATGCGGGAGTTCGCCCAGGCGCTCAGTGCGGAACTCAAGCGGCGGGCCGAACTGATCGGGCTCCTCGACTTCGGGCAGTGGCACGGCGGCGAGCAGCCGGCCGGGCGGGTCGTCGCCCAACGGGGCCCCTCCTTCGGTTCCCGGGTCTCCGGCGCGCGTCCCGCCGCGGACGGGGCGGGGGACCTCGATCCGCCGCCCAGTTCCACCCTGCGCCTGCGGCCCGCCGGGGCCCGGACCGCCCCCGCGCCGGCGCTGCCGCGCCTGGTGGTGGTCGTCGACGACCTCGACGCCCTGCTCTCGCCCGCGCTGGGTTCCACGGGGCGTCCGTCGGCCGGGTCCGTGGTGCGGGCGCTGGAGGCGGTCGCCCGGGAGGGCGAACGCCTGGGCGTGCACCTGGTGGCGGGCGCGGTGGGCGGGGCGCGCGTCGACGCGAGCGAGGTGGCTCGGCGGGCCGGGGTCCGGGTCCGTCTGGACGCGGTGCGGGGCGGGCCCGAGGAGCCCGGTCCCGGGCGGGGGACCCTGCGGGGCGGGGACGGGCGGGTCACCGAGTTCCAGGGGGGACGGGTCACCGGGCGCATACCGCGGACGGCGACGCTGCGGCCCACCGTCGTGGTGGTGGAGTGGGACCGGATGGGGGACCCGCCCGCTCGGCGTTCCGTACGGGAGTTGGGGAACGGGCCCACGGATCTGGCGTTGTTGGCCAGTGCGGTGGAGCGGGCTGCTCGGTCCGTCTCGGCGATGACGGTTCCGTCCTTGCTCTAGGCATGACGGGGCCTGTCCGCCGGTCCCCTGCGGGGTGCGTTGTTCCGTGCGGGTGCGTGGTGGTTGCTCGCGGTGCGTTGTCGGTTGCGGGTCCTGGGTGGCGCCTCCCGGAGGTACGCCGTCCCGCGCGGGTACGCGGTAGTTGCCCGCGCAGTTCCCCGCGCCCCTGACGGGGCCCCCTCCGACCGCCCCGAACCCGCGCCCCCGCACAGGAGCGACGCACCCGCAGGAAGGCGCACCCGATAGGGGCGCGGGGAACTGCGCGAAACAACAACGCACCGCGCGGGACAGCGCACCCGCAGGGGAACGCACCTGAAAGGGGCGCGGGGAACTGCGCGGGCGACCACCGCGCACCCGCCGGGAACCGTACGCGCCCCCGGGTCAGGCGCGGGGGTGGGCCCAGGTGTCGAGCCGTCGCAGGAGGTGGCGGCGTTCGACATCGTTGCGGGTGGCTCGGACAGCGTGGTGCATCAGTTCCCGCGCCTCGGGATACCGGCCGAGTTCGGCGGTGAGCTCGGCGCGGAGTGCTGCCAGACGGTGATCGCCCGGTGCGGCTTGCACCCCGTCGAGGGCGGCGATGCCGGCGACGGGTCCGCGGGCGAGGGCGATCGCGGCAGCGCGGTTTGCCAGGACCGCCGAGGACGGTGTCCGTTCGGCGAGCCGGTCGTAGAGGGTGACGATGGCTTCCCGGTCGGGCACGGGCTGGATCTGGAGGGCGGCGATGCCGGCTTGCAGCACCCACCGGCCGGGGCGGTCACCGCTTCGGCGCAGGGCTCTGGTGGCGAGGTCGAGTCCCCGGCCGATGTCATCCCAGCGCCAGCGGCTGCGGTCCTGGTCGGCGAGCAGGACCAGGTCGTCGCCATCGGTGCGGGCGTCGCGTCGCGCATCGGTGAGCAACAGCAGTGCCGACAGTCCGAGGACCTCGGGTTCATCGGGCAGCAGCCTGCGCAGCAGGGCGGTCAGACGCAGCGCCTCGTTGCACAGGGCGGCACGGACCAGTACGGGGCCTTCGGCGGCCGTGTGTCCTTCGGTGAACACCAGGCCGATGACGGTCAGCACGGCGTCCAGGCGGTCCGGCCAGGCGCTGCGGGGCGGGATGTCCAGCGCGATCCCGGCATCGCGGATCTTGCGTTTGGCCCGGACCAGGCGTTGGGCGACGGTCGATTCGGTGGTGAGGAGCAGTCGGGCGGTTTCGGTTGCGGTCAGCCCGCACAACAGGCGCAGGGCGAGCGGGACCTGGGCGGCGGTGGCCAGGGCCGGGTGACAGCAGGTGAACACCAGCCGGAGGAGGTCTTCCGCGGCGGCATCGGACCAGCGCACGGCTCCGAACGGGTCGTCGGGGTCGCTGACGCTGTCGGCCGCCGGCTCGTCGCGCAGCTCGTGGGCGAGGGCGGCGAGCTTGTCCACGGCAACGCGGTCGCGGCGCAGCCGGTCGAGGACCTTGCGACGGGCGGTGGTCTGGAGCCAGGCTCCCGGCCGGCTGGGAATCCCGTCGCGGGGCCACGTCTCGAAGGCCGTGGCAACAGCCTCGGCGGCGGCGTCTTCGGCCCGGTCGAGGTCACCGGTCCACCGGGCCAGCGTGGCCACCAGCGTGGGCCATTCGGCCCGGTAGACCTGTTCGACGGCGACCTCGACCGGGTCGGACATCGGTTCAGCCCAGCTCGGCCAGGGACCGCACCTCGACCGAACCGAAGTCAGCGGCCGGGCAGTCCGCCGCATACTTCAGCACGGTGTCCAGGTCGGTCGCCTCCACGATCCAGAAACCGCCGAAGGACTCCGCCAACTCGGCGTACGGTCCGTCGGTGAGGAGGGCCTCCCCCTGCCGGTTGCGCACCGTGGTCGCCGTGTCGGCGGGCTGCAGCTGCTCCGCGCCGCGCAGCACCCCGGATTCGGCCAGCGCCTGGGTGAAGGAGACGAAGCGTCCCATCGTGGCTTCGAAGTCCTCCGGCGGCATCTCGGCCAGAGCGGAGTCGTCGACGTGCGACATCAGGATGTAGCGCATGGCATTCATGTCCTTATCTTCACGGCGGCCGTGCCGCCTCTCACCTGCTTCGACGCGCACGCCGGCGAGGTTTCGACAGCGTAGGACACCTTTTTCAGGTTTTTCAGGGCGGGCCGGGATACGGTCTCCCGCCGTCCACTCAGGCGAACCGTGCTTGCAGCGCGGTGAGGGTCTTGTCCAGCGCGGTGCCGGCCTGCTTCGGGATGCCGATCAGCCGTACCAGCCGACGCGCCCGCTTGGCGGTGTAGTCAAACGTCTCGGTGACCTCCGTACCGCCGGGCACCGCCCGCAGTTGCCACCGCCACACGTGCCGGCCGCGGTGCCGCCATGCGATCAGGGCGTCCTGTTCGAACTCCACGACGGTGTTCGTGGTCGTGTAGCCCTTCATCCTCATCCGGAACACCGAGCCGAGTTCCAGCCGCTGCGGCCCCTCGATGAAACCCTTCACCTCACCGGTACCGTCCAGGCCGGGGTGCTCCCCCGGTGCGGCGAGCAACGCGAAGATCACCGATGGTGTGGCGGCGACCACGGCCCGGCGACTCACCAGTGCTGTGGTGGGTGCCCCGGGGTGGGTAGTGGTGCTCATGAAGACCTCCTGTGACGTCAGGTGCGGGAACTGGTCGCCACCCGCTCACTGCGTCGACGCGCGAGCGTTCCCCGTTTCGACAGGGACCGCGGAGGGTTTCGACCACGTGGGTACGCCGTCCCGTGCGGGTGCGCGGTAGTTGCCCGCGCAGTTCCCCGCGCCCCTTGCAGGTGCGTCTACGTGCAGGTGTGCTGTCCTGTGCAGGTGCGCTGTTGGTTTGCGCAGTTCCCCGCGCCCCTGATCGGGCGCATCCATGAGCAGGTCCGTTGTTCGGTGCGGCCCGCCCGCCAGGAGCGCCCTGTGAGGGGCGCGGGGAACTGCGCGGGCAACCACCGCGCACCCGCGCGGGACGACGTACCCCCGGGAGGCACCACCCAGGACCCGCAGGAAGCAACGCACCCGCAGGCAAGCGCGCCGAAGGGGCGCGGGGAACTGCGCGAGCGACCACCGCGCACCCGCCGGGAACCGTACGCGCCCCCCGCACCCCGCGGACCCCGCGGACTTCGCGGGAAGTCACGAGGGCGTCACGATCGGTGAGTTGGGACGCCGACCACCCTTGTCGGAACAAACCACCCGGGCGTACACCAGACCCCACGGGACAACGTCCGCACGCGCGACAAGCACGTCAAGTCAAGAGGACGGGGCAGTGATGCGCAGCACGAGTCGACGAGGGATCAGGACGACCGGGGGCCGCACGACCCGGCTCACCGCCGTGGCCGTGGTCGGAGCCCTGGCACTGGGGTTGACCGCATGTGGCGACGACGGCGACGGCAAGGGAGGCGGCGCCAGCACCGCACCGGACGGGGCGACCCTGAAGCTGCCGAAGCTCGACGGCGAGAAGCTGGAGGTCGCGGCCGTGTGGACGGGACCGGAGCAGGAGAACTTCAAGAAGGTGCTGGCCGAGTTCGAGAAGCGGACCGGCGCCGAGGTGACGTTCGTACCGGCGCAGGATCCGATCATCAACTTCCTGGGTTCGAAGATCGCGGGCGGCGCCCCGCCGGACGTGGCGATGCTCCCCCAGGTCGGCGCGGTGAAGCAGGCCGTGGACAACAAGTGGGCGAAGCCGGTGGGCGCCGCGGCGAAGGAGCAGTTGGCGAAGAACTTCGCCCGGGGCTGGCGGGACCTCGCAGCGGTGGACGGCGAGCAGTACGGCGTGTACTTCAAGGCGGCCAACAAGTCGCTGGTCTGGTACAACACCACGGTCTTCGAGAACGCGGGCGCGAAGGAACCGAAGACCTGGGCCCAGTTCCTGGAGACCGTGCGGACGGTGTACGACTCCGGGGTGACCCCGGTGTCGGTCGGCGGCGCGGACGGCTGGGTGCTCACCGACTGGTTCGAGAACGTGTACCTGTCGCAGGCGGGTCCGGAGAAGTACGACCAGCTCGCGAAGCACGAGATCAAGTGGACGGACCCGTCCGTCAAGGAGGCCCTGACCACCCTCGGGCAGTTGTTCGGCGAGGAGGACTACCTCGCGGGCGGCGCGGACGGGGCGCTCCAGACGGAGTTCCCGCGTTCGGTGGAGCAGACGTTCACGGGCGGCGACCAGCCGAAGGCGGGCATGGTCTTCGAGGGCGACTTCGTGGGCGTCAACATCGCCCAGGCGAAGGCGGAGGTCGGCAAGGACGCCAAGGTGTTCCCGTTCCCGGCGGTCGGCGCCGAAGCGCCGGTGGTCAGCGGGGGTGATGCGGCGGTCCTGCTGAAGGAGTCGGAGGCGGGCCAGGCGCTGTTGACGTTCCTCGCGTCCCCGGACGCGGCGGAGGTCTGGGCGAAGGAGGGCGGTTTCCTGTCGCCGAACAAGAACCTCGACCCGTCGACGTATCCGAACGAGGTGCAGCGCAACATCGCGAAGGCGCTGATCGGCGCCGGTGACGACTTCCGGTTCGACCTGTCGGACCAGACGCCGCAGGCGTTCGGCGGCACCCCCGGCAAGGGCATGTGGAAGGACCTCCAGGACTTCCTGAAGAACCCGAAGGACGTGACCGGGGCCCAGCGGAAGCTGGAGGCCAACGCGGCCAAGGCGTACAAGGGTTGATCCGGCGATGACGTCGGCTACGACGGGCGGCTCCGGCGCCGGGCCGGCGCCCGCCCGGCGCCCGCGGCGCGGCAGCGTGACGGGTACCCGCACGACGGTGGCGGCGCTGTTCCTGCTGCCCGCCGCGGTGCTGCTCGGCGCGCTCGTGGTCTACCCGATCGGGTATTCGCTGATCCGCAGTTTCGTCAGCGACACCGGCGGCGGTTTCGCCGGGTTCGACAACTACCGGGAGCTGTTCACGGACGACGGCATCCGGACGGCGTTCCGCAACAACGTGATCTGGATCGTGCTCGCGCCGACGGTCGCCACGGCGCTGGGCCTGGTCTTCGCGGTGCTCACCGAACGGGTGCGCTGGGGCACGGCGTTCAAGCTGGTCATCTTCATGCCGATGGCGATCTCGATGCTGGCGGCGGGCATCATCTTCCGGCTGGTGTACGACCAGGACCCGGACCGGGGGGTCGCCAACGCGGTGTGGGTGGGGGTGCACGACACGTTCGCCGAGTCGTCGGCGTTCCCGAAGGCGCACCCGGGCCGGGACGCGCCGCTCGGGGAGGCCGGCGGCGGGGCGTTCGTCACCGAGGAGCCGGTGCGGGCCGGTGTGCCGGTGGTCCTGCCGTTGGTGGGGGTGGCACCGGACCGGATGCCGGACGGGGCCGAGCAGGCGCGGGCCGCCGTCGCCGATCCGGGGAAGGTCACCGGGACGACCTGGCAGGACTTCACCCGGGGCAAGGGGGTGGGCACCCTCGCCGGTGTCGACGACGGGGAGCTCGGGTACCCGGGGATGCGGATCGAGGCGGTGAAGGACGGTGAGGTGGTCGCCCGGACGCGGGCGGCGGCCGACGGGACGTTCACCCTGCCGCAGACCGCGGACGGCGCGCTCCTGCGGTTGCCGGCCGCCAACTTCGCGGAGCCGTACCGCGGGGTCGACTGGCTGGGACCGGGGTTGGTGACCCCGGCGATCATCGTGTCGTACGTCTGGATGTGGGCGGGCTTCGCGATGGTGCTGATCGCGGCGGGGCTGGCGAGCGTGCCCCGGGAGCTGTTGGAGGCGGCCCGGGTCGACGGGGCGACGGAGTGGCAGGTGTTCCGTCGGATCACGGTGCCGCTGCTGGCTCCGGTGCTGGCGGTCGTCCTGGTGACCTTGATGATCAACGTGTTGAAGATCTTCGACCTGGTCTACATCATCGCCCCCGGTTCCTCGCAGGACGATGCGAACGTCCTGGCGCTCCAGCTGTACCGGTCGGCGTTCAGCGACGGCAGACCCGGGGTGTCGAGCGCGATCTCGGTGCTGTTGTTGTTGCTGGTGGTCCCGGTGGTGGTCTTCAACATCCGGCGGCTGCGGCGGGAGGGCGGGCGATGAGCACGCACGGTACGACGGCCGCCCCGGCGGCGCGGAAGCGGACCCCGCTCGCAACCCGGCTCGCGCGGGCCGCGAGCGGCGGGCTGGTACGGGTGTTCCTGCTGGTGGTGGCGGTGTTCTGGCTGGTGCCCACGGCGGGTCTGCTGCTGTCCTCGCTGCGCGAACCGGAGGACCTCGCGGAGAGCGGGTGGTGGACGGTCCTCACCGAGCCGGCGCAGCTGACCGTGGACAGCTACTCCCGGCTGCTCGACAACGCCTCGATCACCGAGTCGCTGTGGAACACGGTGCTGATCGCCGTGCCCACGACGGTGCTGGTCGTGGTGATCGGGTCGCTGGCCGGGTACGCCTTCGCCTGGCTGGAGTTCCCGGGGCGGGACTGGTGGTTCCTCGGCGTGGTCGGGCTGCTGGTGGTGCCGGTGCAGGTGGCGCTGTTGCCGATCGCCCGGCTGTTCGGGGACGTGGGGCTGTTCGGTTCGGTCGCCGGGGTGGTGCTGTTCCACGTGGGGTTCGGGCTGCCGTTCGCGGTGTTCCTGCTGCGGAACTTCTTCGCGGAGATCCCGCGGGAGCTGCTGGAGGCGGCACGCCTGGACGGTGCCGGTGAGCTGCGGCTGTTCACCCGGGTGGTGATGCCGCTCGGCGGGCCCGCGATCGCGAGCCTCGGGATCTTCCAGTTCCTGTGGGTGTGGAACGACATGCTGGTCGCGCTGATCTTCACGGACGCCTCCAACCAGCCGATCACGGTGGCGCTCCAGACCCAGGTGCGGCAGTTCGGCAACAACGTCGACATCCTGGCGCCCGGGGCGTTCATCTCGATGGTGATCCCGCTGGCCGTCTTCTTCGCCTTCCAGCGGCAGTTCGTCTCGGGGGTGATGGCGGGGGCGGTGAAGTAGCGGTCCGTCGGGGCCCGGGGTGGTGGTCGGTCGCTGGACCGGCCCACCCGGGTCCGGCCCGGCCGTCACTCGTTGGGGTGGTCGGCGGCGCGGAGGGGGCGAGGAGCGACGCGGACGGCGGCCCGTCCCGTTTGCTGGCGGTGCCGCGTCTTTCCCGTCGCCCCGGCAACGCGGGAGCCCGCCGCCCCCGTCCAGGTGTACGGGGGGGGCACCGGCAGGGGCTCCGGGACCCGACCGCTCCCGGAGCCCTGCCGGGACACGGCGACGACCGCCCACCACGAGCACGGGGTCCAGCGCACCATGAGCACCGAACTGAAGGCTCCCGGGCGCACCGGGGGCGCGACCGCCCTGGGGTCCCGTCGACTGCGGCCGACGCCGTACCTGGTGGGGGGCTGTCTGTTCTGGCTGGTGGTGTCGCTCGCCCACGGGCGGCTGCCGATGTGCTGTGACGTCGGGCAGCACGCGGCCGTCGTGGAGCGCCTCACCGACGACCTGTGGCGCCCGCGGCACCCGGTGGTCGACCTGCCGGGGGACGGCAGCCCGTACTTCACCCCGTACGCGGTGGCGCAGGCGCTGGTCGCCAAGGGGACCGGGCTCGCCGGCTGGGCGGTGGTGAAGCTGTCCGGGCCGGTCAACCTGGTGGTGCTGCTCACCGGGCTGGGGCGATTGACCCGGGCGGTGGCCGGGCCGGACACCCGGCGGTGGGCGCCGGTGGTCGCGCTGGGGACGGTCACCCTGCTGTGGGGCACCGAACGCCTGTGGTGGTCCGGGTTCTTCGGGCTGATGTCGATGACGGGCAACCTGTCGTACCCGTCGACGTTCGCCGCCGGTCTGACGTTCTGGGCGTGGGCGTGGACCGCCGCACTGGTGCGCTCCCCGGCGCGCGGGCCGTGGGCGCACGCCGGCTTGGGCGCGCTGCTCGGGCTGATCGTGCTGGTGCACCCGATCACCGCGGTGGCGGCGGCGCTCGGGGTGGTGGCGTTCGCCGTGCCGCCGTACGGGCGGCGCTGGGTGGAGCGGGGGGCGTGGGGGCGCGGCGGGTTCGCCCGGCCGTGGGCGCTGCTGGTGCTGGTGGCGTGCGCGGTGGCGGCGGCCTGGCCGTACTTCTCGGTGTTCTCGTTGCTGGGCGATGCGGGCCCGGACGCGATCCACGCCCTGCTGTACGAGGACGTGCGGGCCCGGTTCTGGCTGGTCGCCCTGGGCTTGCCGGCACTGTGGGCGCGCTGGCGGCGCGATCCGCGGGACCCGCTGGTGGTGCTGTTCGGGCTGGCCCTGGTGGTGGTCGCGTACGGGTGGTTCTCCGGGCACTTCACGTACGGGCGGCTGTGGGCGGCTGCCGTGCTGGCGCCGCAGTTGGCGCTGGCGGTGGAGCTCGCCGCGCCCCGGCCCTGGTCGGGGCGGCGCCGGGCACTGGGGGCGGCGACCGCGGCGGGGGCGCTGGCGGGGTTCCTGACGGTGCACGCGGGGGCGGTGGTGCCGGGGGCACTGGACCCGGTCGGGTTCCCGCAGCCGCCGCGCTGGCCCTCGTACGGATGGGTGGCGGCCCGGGTGGAGCGCGGTGCGGTGGTCCTCACCGACGGGTACCGGCCGACCCGGTCGCTGCCCGGGTACGGGGTGAACGTGGTGGCGCCCGCGTGGCCCGACCCGGCGTTGGACGAACGGGAGCGCAGCCGCCGGCGCTCGACGGTGCACACGTATCTGGCGCCGACCTCCTCGCCCGCGCGGCGGGAGGCGATCGCCCGGCGGTACCGGGTGCGGTGGTTGCTGCTCGCCCCCGAGCAGCGGGTGCCGCCGGAGGCGGTGGTGGTCGACTGGAACCCGCGCACGGGAGAGGTGCTGGCGCGGGTGCGGTGAGGCGTACGCCCGCGCGCCTGTGCGGGCTGCGGGCTGCGGGCTGCGGGGAGTGGCACGGGGGTGGGGCGGGAGTGGCACGGGGGTGGGACGAGCGGGCGACTCATGGGCGTATTGCCGTGAAATCACCCTTTTCGAGGCATACGCTCCGGCTGATGACCCATCAGATCACCCCCGACGACTCCCCCGCCCCCGCGGCGACCCCCGCCGCGCTCCCGCTCACGCCCCCACGGTCAGGCGCGCGCGAGCGCCGCACGCCCCTGGCGTACGCCGCCGGCTGGCTCGCCACCCGGACGGTGATGCTGCTGGTGCTGGTGCACAGCGGGGCGGACCTCCTCGGCTCCGGCGGCATCGCCCGGGAAGTGCACGGGCTCTACGCCCGCTGGGCCGGGCAGCTGTCCCAGGGGACCTTCCCGGTGGGCGACCCGCTGTGGCAGTACCCGCCCGGCGCCGGACCGGTGCTGCTGGCGCCCCATCTGGTGCCGTGGCTGAGCTACTTCGAGGCGTTCGTCGCCCTGACCCTCCTCGCCGACGCAACGGTGACCGCGGCCCTGGTGCGCGCCGGCACCCGCCCCGGGCGCTCCCCGGACGGCGCCCGGCTGTGGCTGTTCGGACTGCCGCTGCTGCTGCACCTCCCGCTCGCCCGCTACGACGTGCAGGTCACCGCCTTCGCCGTGGTCGGCCTGCTCGCCCTGGCCCGCTCCCCGCGCACGGGCGGGGCCTGCGCCGCACTGGGGGCCGCCGTGAAGGGATGGCCGGTGCTGACGCTGCTGGGCACGCCCCCGGGCCCGGGCACCCGACGGGCGTGGACGACCGCCGCCGCCACCGGCGGAGCGCTGCTCGTCCTGCTCGCCGTCACCTTCCGCAACCCGCTGGGCTTCCTGCACGAGCAGGGCGCCCGCGGCGTGCAGATCGAATCCCTCGGCGGCACCCTGCTGGGTTTCGCCCGGCAGGCCGGCTGGCCGGGCACGGTGCGCTACCGCTACGGGGCGATGGAGTTCGTCGGCCCGTACGTGGACGCGGTGTCCACGGCCTCGCTGGCGCTCACCGCAGCGGCGGCACTGCTGCTCGCGGTGTGGCGACTACGGGCCCGCCACTGGACGCAGGCCACCGGGTTCGACGCCGCCCTGTGCGCGGTGCTGCTCTTCACGGTGACCAGCCGGGTGATCAGCCCCCAGTACCTGGTGTGGCTGCTGGGGCTCGCCGCCGTCTGCCTCACCTCCCGCCGCACCGGCCAGCGGCCGGTGGCGGCCCTGGTCCTCGCCGCCACCGCGCTCAGCACGGTGATCTACCCGTTCCTCTACGCGGAGGTGACCCACTCGACCTGGACGGGCTGCACCCTGCTGCTCCTGCGCAACGGGCTGCTCCTCGCCGCGACCGCCCTGTCCTTCGCCCGACTGTGGCGCAGCACGGGCGCCGCAGCGGCGGACGAGCACGCGAAGGGGGCCGCATGGATCTCCGGGACCCGCAGCACGCCCAGGTGAGCGTGGTCGTGATCGGTCACGACGACGCCCCGCACATCACCGGCGCGGTGCGCTCCGCACTCGCCCAGGGGCCCGTCGTCCGGGAGGTCCTCGCCGTCGACGACGGGTCCACCGACGGCAGCCCCGACCTGCTGGACGCCCTCGCCGCCCGCGAACCGCGGCTGCGGGTGCTGCGCCGCACCGACAACAGCGGCGGCTGCGGCACCCCCCGCAACGACGGGCTCGCCGCAGCCTCGGCCCCGTACGCCCTGTTCCTCGACAGCGACGACCTACTGCCGCCCCGGGCCGCCGCCCTGCTGCTCGCCGCCGCCCGGGAGCAGCGCGCCGAGGTCGCCGCGGGCCTGTGCGTGCGCCGGGAACTCCCGCACGGCCCCGACCGGCCCTGGCAGCCCCGCCTCTACGCCCCGCCCGCCGCGCCCGCCGTCCTGGGCCACCCGTCCGAGCGGCCGGAACTGACCCGGGACACCCTCTGCGTCAACAAGCTGTACCGCACGGACTTCCTCCGGGCGCACGACGTGCGCTTCCCCGAAGGGCGCTTCCCCTACGAGGACTTCGTCTTCACCGCCCGGGTCCTCGCCGCCGGCCCGCGGCTGGCCCTGATCCCCGACCCGGTGTACGTCTGGCAGGTGCGGCGGGACGCGGACCGGCTGTCGATCTCCCTGGACCGCGCGGGCATCGACAACTGGCGGGCCCGCACCGACGCCCACCGGGCCGCCGTGGACGTGCTGCTCACGGCCGGCGAACACGCCCTCGCCCGGGCCAGTCGGGCCGCCTTCCTGGACCTGGGCCTGCGCATGTACGCCCGGGAGCTGGACCGGCGCACCCCCGAGTACCGGCGTCAGTGGTGGGCGCACACCCGCTCCTACCTGGGCACCTTCGACCCCGATGACCTGAACCCGGTGGACCGCCCCGGTCGCCTCCTCGCCGGGGTCCTGCTCGCCGCACCCCAGCCGCAAGACCTCCCCCGACTACGCGAACTCGCCTCCCGGCCGGCCAGGTTGCTGCCACCGCACGCCCGGGGCCAGGACGCCACCCCCCTCTGGTCGAACGAGCTGCCCGTCCCGCTCGACCGGCTCGCCGCCCGCCCGCTGCGCACCCTGCCGCTCACCGTCTCGGCACGACTGCGCCCACGCCTGCGGGGCACCACGCTGCGGCTGCGGCTGCACGAGTTCTACGGACGGGTGGCGCAGGCCGAACCCGTGCGGGCGGAGGCCGAGTTCGTGGAGCGGCGCACCGGCCGGGTGGGCGCCCGGTGCCCCGCGCGGTTCCGCAGCGCTCCGGACGGCACCCCGCCGGACGACCGCACCTGGACCGCCGAGGCCACCGTGCCCCTGCGCCGACTGGGCGCCGGCACCTGGGACCTACGGGTCCTGCTGCGGTTCGCCGACGGCACCGAACGGCTCACGAGCGCCCACGCGACGGACGGCCCGGGACTGCTGCGCCGCCGGGCCCTGCCCAGCGCGGGCCGCGGGGTCCGGCTCGTCCAGCCGTACGCCACCCACTCCGGGTCGCTGGCGCTACGGATCGCCCTCGGTCCGCGCGGTGCGTTCGGGGTGTTCCGACGCCGACTGGTACGACTGCTGGGGTCGCGCCGACGGCCCTGAATCGCCCACCGGAATGTCACCCCGTTCACACGTTCCCCTGCCGTACCACCCAAAGGTGTCTCTTGCGCACGCTATTGACGCGAAGTCAGAATATGGGGAAACCAGCAATTCGATGCGCCGCAGCTCAGCGCGGCGGCGGCGTGCTCTGACAGACTGCGCCCCGTACGGAGATACGGCCTTCGCCCTTCCGTACGACCCACTCCTTTCCCCCGCACACTTGAGCGCGCGTCGAGCCCGCGCGCACCGACCACAGGACAGGGTGAACGAGCCGACCATGACCTGGCTGATCACCGGCGGTGCCGGATACATCGGGGCGCACGTCGTCCGCGCCATGCGCGCGGCGGGCGAGCGGACCGTGGTCTACGACGATCTGTCCGCCGGGAACGCCCAACGCGTACCCGACGGCGTGCCGTTGGTGGTGGGCTCGACGCTGGATCCGAAGCTCGTCGCCCGGGCGATCAGCGGCCACTCCGTCACCGGCGTGGTGCACCTCGCGGCCCGCAAGCGGGTCGCCGAGTCCGTCGAACAGCCGCTGCGCTACTACCACGACAACGTGGAGGGCCTACGGATCCTGTTGGAGGCGGTGGCCGAGGCCGGTGTGACCTCGTTCGTCTTCTCCTCGTCGGCCGCCGTGTACGGGGCGCCCACCGCCGACCTCATCACCGAGGACACCCCCTGCGCACCGGTGAGCCCCTACGGCGAGACCAAGCTCGCCGGGGAGTGGCTGGTGCGGGCCGCGGGCCGGGCGCACGGGATCGCCACGGCGTCCCTGCGCCACTTCGACGTGGCGGGCGCGGCCTCCCCCGAACTCGCCGACACCGCGGCGGCCGGACTCGTGCCCCTCGTGATGGGCCGACTGACCGACGGGCTGCGACCCCAGCTCTTCGGCGGCGACCGCCCCACCCACGACGGCAGTTGCGTCCGCGACTACGTCCATGTGGCGGACCTGGCCGAGGCCCATGTCGCCACGGCGAGGCGGCTCGCCGCGGCCGGCGGGGGCGGAGCCGAACTGACCCTCAACATCGGCCGGGGGCACGGCGTTTCGGTGCGGGAGATGATCACGGCGGTCACCGAGGCCGCGGGTCGCGACCTCCCACCGGAAGTGCTCCCCCGGCGGGCCGGCGACCCCGCCCGGCTGGTGGCCGACGTGGACCGCGCGGCCCAGGTGCTCGGCTGGCGCCCCCGGCACGGGCTGCACGAGATCGTCACCTCGGCCTGGCAGGGCTGGCTGCGCGGGCACCCGGAGGCGGCCCCCGCACTGACCTTGAGGTGAGTACCCCACTAATTAGTCGGTACTTGTGACTGCTGGGGGCCGCGACGACTCTGGTGGGGATGCCGTCCGGGCGGTGAACGCCGCCGGACGGACCCGGTGTCCACGGGTGCGTGGACACCGCGGCCACCCCCTGCGCATCGGAGCGGACATGACCTCGAAGCACCCCGTCACCGTCATCGGACTCGGGCTGATGGGTCGGGCCCTGGCCTCGGCCCTCCTGGACGCCGGACACCCGACGACGGTGTGGAACCGCAGCCCGCACAAGGCCGCGCCGCTGGTGGCCAAGGGCGCGACGCACGCCGGATCGGTCACCGAGGCGGTGGCGGCGGGCGAGCTGGTGATCACCTGTCTGACCGGCTTCGAGGACACCCGCGAGGCCCTGGCCCCGGCCGCTGAAGCCCTGGCCGGACGCTGCTTGGTCACCCTGAACAGCGGCACCCCGGGCGGGGCCCGGGAGACCGCCGCCTGGGCCACCGCCCACGGGGCGCGGTTCCTCGCCGGGGCGGTCAAGGACGTGCCCTCCGCCGTGGGGGCGGCCGGCACCCTGCTGTACTACGGCGGCGACCGCGAGGTCTTCGACACGTACCGGAGCACGCTGGAGGTGTTCGGCGGGGACACCGTGCACCTCGGGGACGACGTCGACCTCGCGGCGCTCTACGAGATGTCGGTCGGGGCGATCCTGCTGCCCGCGCTCGTCGGGTTCTTCCAGGGCGCCGCCGCCGTGCAGTCCCGCGGGCTGAGCGCCGAGTCCACGGTCCGCTTCGCCGGCAAGTGGCTGGACATGATCAAGGGCCTGCTGCCCGGCTACGCGCAGGAGATCGACCGCGGTGACTACGGCGACCCGCAGTCCACCGTGAACGTCTTCCTCGCCGGGGCCGCGTACGAAACGGAGTTCGGCGCCGAGGCGCAGGTGGAGACGGCGTGGGTCGGGGCGCTGAACGACCTGGTGCGCCGGGCCGCCGAAGCCGGGCACGGCGAGCACAGCATCTCGGCGCTGACCGAGGTGCTGCGCAAGCCGGCCCCGAGCGTCTGACCCCCCAACGCCTGACCCGGCGCCTGCCCCGAGCGCCCGACCCGGCGCCGGTCAGCGCAGCAGCGGAGCCAGCCGCCCGGCGACCGGACGGGTGAGGCGCGCGGTGACGCCGGTGGGGGCCCAGCGGATCTGGAGCCGTCCCGCGCCCCGGGGTTCCGGTTCGACGGTGACCAGGTGCGGGGCCAGCCCGTGCCGGTACTCGACCCGGGCCCGCAGCGTCGGGAAGCCGAGCGGCGCCAGCAGCAGTCCCGTGTTGCGCAACCCGCGTTGGGTGAGGACGAGCACGGGGTGCCGGACGCCGGCGAAGCCGTGCAGGGGGACGGGGGCCGCCGCGAGGTCGAGACGGACCCGGCCCTCGAACACCCCGGGCCGTACCGGATCGATCCGGAAGGGCACTTCGAGCCGTCTCCCGCCGGGCGCGACGGCGAGCACCGCGGCCTGCGGCCCGACCGCCAACCGCAGCCCCGGGTCGTAGGTGCGCACCACCAGGTCCACCGCGGCGCCGGGCGCCCGGGTGACGGACAGGATCTCGTGCCTGAACAGCGCACTGGGGAAAGGGCTGGTGTCCACCCGCTGGTCGGCGAGGTCCAACTCCCGGCGCCCCGCAGAGGACCCGGGCACCCGGTCCCCCCAGTACAGCCGCCCGCCGGGGCCCGCCGTCACGGTGCGGGGCGCCACGCCCTGGCCCAGGCCCCGCGCGGCCACCCGGGCGTCGGCGAGCCGCCCGTCCCGCACCAGTTGCAGGACCACCCGCTCGGCCCGTGGCAGTCGTGCGTACGCCGTGCGGGCGAGGGTCGCGAGGTAGGGGTTCACCAGGTCGGCGAAGGCGGCCAGCCAGGCGTCGTCGCGGTACGGCAGGTCACCCGCGTACATCCGGAAGTCGTGCTTGAGGAACTTGTGGTCCTTCTCGGGGCGCAGCCCGGCGTGCCCCGACTCCACCAGGAAGGCGTCGATGAGGCGCTGGACGTGGACGCGGTCGCGCACATTGGCGAGCAGGTGGCGCTGGTTGGAGATGGAGGCGTCGGCATCGGCCGCGTACGGGGCGATGTACCAGCGGTAGACGGGGTCGGTGAGGACGGTGAACTCCTCGGCCAGGCAGTACGCCTGGGCGGAGAAGAGCTGGTCCTCGTAGTGGATGCCCTCGGGGAACCGCAGCCGGTGCCGGTCGAGGAAGTCCCTTCGGTACATCTTGCTGGTCGCCAGGTGCTCGAACAGCAACCGGGGCTCGGACGCGATGCCGGCGACGGTCCGCCGCTCGGCCACCAGGTGCGGCATCCAGGTGGAAGTGCGCCCGGTGTCGGTGCGCACCCGTTCCACCGCGCCCAGCACGAAGTCCACCGGCCGCTCCCGGTGCGCGGCGAGCATCAGCTCCACGGCTCGGGGCGGCAGTTCGTCGTCGCTGTCGAGGAACATCAGGTACGGGGCGCGGGCGATGTCCAGGGCCCGGTTGCGGGGGGCGCTGCATCCGCCGCTGTTCACCGGCAGCCGCAGGACGGTGATCCGGTCGTCGGTCGCGGCGAGCCGACGGGCCACCTTCGGGGTGTCGTCGGTGGAGTGGTCGTCGCTGATGACGATCTCGATCGCCCGGTGGGTCTGGCGGAGCAGCGACTCCACCGCGCGCGGCAACCGGTCCGCGTCGTCGTGGACGATGACGGTGACGGTGACGTCGGGCTCACCGGGCGCGGTGGCGGCGTGCACGACGTGCGGAGACGGAACGGCTGACGGGGACGCAGAGGCCGGCGGGGACGGGGGGACGGGCGGGGGGACGTCCGGCGGGTTCATGTCGCGTCGGCTTCCTGTGGAGTGGGTACGGCGGGCCGTTCGTCGACCGGCACCACGGGCGGCAACTCCTCCTCCGGGGTCCCGAGGAAGACCCGGCGCACGACCCGCTCCGCGGCCCGGCCGTCGTCGAACTCGCAGAACCGGCGCCGGAACGCCGCCCGGGTCTTCGCCGCCGCCGCGTCCTGCCAGGCGCCGGAGCGGATGACCTCCGTCAGTTCGTCCTGGGTCCGGGCGACCTGGCCGGGGGCGCCGGCGGGCAGGTCGAAGTACACGCCGCGGGTCCTGGCGTACGTCTCCCAGTCGTCGGCGTAGACGACCACGGGCCGGTCGAGGTTGGCGTAGTCGAACATCAGGGACGAGTAGTCGGTGATGAGCCCGTCGGCGGCGAGTTGCAGGTCCTCCACCGGGTCGTAGGCGGACACGTCGACGACCCGGCCGTCGCGCCGCAGCCCCGCGAGCGGGCCGGGGGCGGCGGCGCCCCCGTAGAAGTAGTGGCCGCGCACCAGGATCACGGTGTCCTCGCCGAGGTGTTCGGCGAGTTCCGCGAGGTCGAGCCGGGGCGTCCAGGTGGCCTCGTAGTCCCGGTGGGTGGGGGCGTACAGGAACACGGTCCGACCGCGGGGGACGCCGAGGCGCTCCCGGACCGCCCGGATGCGGGCGGGGGTGGCGCGGTGCAGTGCGTCGTTGCGGGGGTAGCCGTGGTCCAGCGACACGTAGCGCGACGGGTAGGCGCGCTCCCACGTCTCGGTGGAGTGGGCGTTCGCGGAGACGCTGAAGTCCCATTTGTCGACGCGGTCGAGCAGGGCCCGGAAGTTGAGGCCCTGGGCGGCGGCCGGGTAGTCCTGCTGGTCCAGGCCCATCCGCTTGAGCGGGGTGCCGTGATGGGTCTGGAGGTGGAGGGCGTCGGGGCGTTTGACCACCGCACCGGGGAAGTTGACGTTGTTGACGAGGTACCGGGCGCGGGCCATGACCTCCCAGTACCGCGGGGTGCCGGGCACGACGTGGCGGGTGCCGGGCGGCAGCAGCGGGACCTGGGCCGCGGCGACCACCCACACCTGCCGGACGTCCGGGGCGAGTTCGGTGAGCTTCGCGGCGACGGCGGCCGGGTTGCAGGCGACGCCCCGGTCCCAGTACGCGGAGAAGACCGCGAGGTCCTGCTCGACGGGCCGGTCCAGTGCCTGCCGGTAGCGGTGGTCCCGCAGCTTGGCCGCGACCTGGTGGCCCCGGCGCACCAGTTGGCCCCGGACCTCGCGACGCTTGTGGTTGACGCCCTGCACGACACGGTACGGGTGGTGGGCGTCCCGCTCCAGCAGCCGGTACCGGATGCCGTCGAGCCCTTCGGGGGCCGGGTGTCCGGGCGGGCGCCAGCGGGTGGCGGCCCGGGCCGCACGGTGGAAGAACTCGCGGGCCACCGGCCCCGGAGCGTCGCCGCGGGCGATGGTCCGCAGCCAGGCGTGCACCATCACGTCGTACAGGGCCGCCCGGACCTCGCGGGGTGCGTCGAGTTCGGCGAGCAGCCGCTGCACGGCCTCGTACCGTGCCACCTCCGCGTACGCCCCGGCGGGCGTGGGGGGCGGCAGGCTCGCGGGGCGCAGTCGACGGTCGTCCACGGCCACCTGGTCGAGGGCGGTGATCCGCCGGGCGTGGACGAGGGCCGCGTACGCGAGGTACGCGTCATCCGCGGAGGGCTCGTAGGACGCGGGGGACTCAGGGAGCGCGGGGTACTCGGGGGGCGTGGGGGACTCGGGGGATGCGCCGGCGTGCCACTCCGGGTGGGCGCGCCAGAAGGCGGTGCGCAGGACGCGGGCGCCCAGCAGCGGGGTGACCCCGAGCAGGTCGGGGCAGTCGGCCAGGGTGCGGGGGACCCGGCCGGCGCGGGCGAGGAGGGTGCCGTCGGGGGACGGGGTGCCCGAGGTGCGCCAGGTGGAGTGGACGTGGTCGAGGAGCAGCACGTCCACCTCGGGCGGCTGCTCGGCGGTCAGTTCGGCCACGGTCCGCGGGACGCCCGCCGGGACGCGGTCCTTCGCCGGGACGAGGTGCAGCCAGGGCGCGGTGGCCCGGGCGGCGCCGGCGGACCGGGCGACGGCGTCCGGGGTGCCGTCGGCCAACGGCACCGGGACGAGCCGGGGGTCATGTGTGGCGAACCGTTCCGCCAGGCGGTGCGCGGCGGGGGTGGTGGTCGCGACGATCACCTCCACCGGGGCGGCCGGGCCGGACACGATGGCGTCGAGGCAGTCGTGGAGGTGTCCCTGCACGTTCGCCCCGTGGACCACCACGCTCAACCGGGGTGGTCCGTCCGCCGCCCGCGCCGCGGGATCGGGGGGCGGGGCCTTGCGTGCAGCGTCATCCGTGGCCACGGCGCCTCCTCAGCGTTCGCACGTCCTGTCTCCCCTGCACTCGGGCTCCCTTCCGTACCGTTCGACTCCGTACGGCCCTGTTCGACCGGGGCGGGGCGGCGGGTGCGCGGCGGCGGGTGCGCGGCGGCGGGTGCGCGGCGTCCCCTCACGGCCCCACCCGGTACAAGCGCTCGCCCCCGGGGCCCACCGCGACCTCCCGTAGTCCGTCCGCCGCCCGTCGGGGACCGCCCAGCACCCACCGCACCCGGTAGTCGGCCAGGATGCGCGCCCGCTCCCCGGGCCCGGTCCCCGGCGCGTAGTACCGCTCGACCGCGGCCCCGCGCTGCGCCGCATCGGGCAGCAGCACGTCCGGATAGCCGGGGGCCACGGTGTACGGCCCGTGCGCGGGGATCTGCCGGGCGGGGTAGGTGCGGGCCATCACCACGTCCCCGTACCGCACCCACGGGGTGATCCACCGGTACCCGTGCCACGGCTCGCGCGCCTTGGCGGCCACCGCGGCCGGCAGCCGCTCGGGCGGGACCACGTAACCGAGCGTCCCGGACTGGGCCCAGGCCCCGACGCCCAGCGCCACCACCAGCGCCACCGCGTAACCCCTGCGCCAGCTGCGCCGACCGGACCCGAACACCTCGACGGCCGCCGCGAGTTGCGCGGGGATCAGCACCGCGGGCAGGGCCCGGCCCCAGGCGTGGTGCCCGCTCACCCCGCCGAGGACGACGACCAGCAGCCCGAGGGCGAAGAAGAGGACGAGCGGATCGCGCCGGTCCCGCCCCCAGCGCGCGGCCAGGGCGAGCACGCCGAGCGCCGCCAGCCCGAACCGGGCGACCAGGTCCCCGTACAGCGAGCGGTGGATCGCGTCGAGCCCCGTGGTGCCGAGCAGGGTGAGGACGTCGTAGTAGGGCCACGCCACGACCAGTGCGGCGCCCAGGAGTCCCCCGCCGAGGAGCCGTGCCCCCACCGCGCGCTCGGGCCGGGGCCGGGCGCCGAGCACCAGTGCCAGCGCCCCGATCCCGGCCACCACCCCGGTGAACTGGTGCACCAAGGCGATCGTCCCCACCAGCAGCCCCAGCCACAGGAACACCGGCCAGGACGCCCGCCCGGCGAGCGCCCGCCACAGCCACGCCCACAGGTGGAAGGCGAGGCCCAGGGCGAGGGTGCTCGGGTAGGAGACGGTCAGCGCCAGCGACCCGAAGCCGGTGAACCCGCTCCAGGCGAAGACGTCGGTGCCCCAGAGCAGGATCAGGCAGAGCACCGCCACCGGCACGGCCGCGATCCGGTCGGTGAGGACCCGGACGAACCGCCACACCCCGCTGAGCAGCGTGCCGAGCCCCACGGCCGCCGCCACCCGCAGGGCCCCGAAGGTGGACAGCCCGCCGAGGTCGGCGCCCGCCGCGAGCAGCACGGTCCACGGCGAGTAGTACGGGCTCGGCGTGTCCTCGGCGACCAGGGGGTTCCCGGGGTGCAGCAGGTCGTGGCGGAGGCGTTCCAGGGTCGCCGCGTGCATCCCGAGGTCCCCGACCCACGGCAGCCGGACGCTCACCAGGGCCAGCAGCACGACGAGCAGCGCGGCGGCGGACCAGGCGGCGCGCGGGGCGAGTGCGGCGGCGGCGCTGCGTGCGGGGGGACCGGCTGCGGGGTCGCGCGATCCGGGGTCGGGCGGCTCGGTGCGCGCCCGGGCCAGGGTCATCGTCCGCTGCGGGCCGGGCGCTCGGCCGCGCGCTCGGCGGGGCGACGGCTGCCGGGGAGGGTGTCGGGGGCGAGGGACCGGGCGCGGTGCGGGGACCGTGCGGTGCGGGCGCGCCGGGCGCCCCGGTCGGGACCGTGGGCCCGATGCGCCTGATGTGCCTGGTGCGCCTGGTCATGGCGGTCGGGCTGGTCGTGCCGGTCGGGCTGGTCGTGCCGGTCGGGCTGGTCGTGCGGGAACACCCAGGTCCGGTAGACGAGGAAGCGGAACGCGGAGGCCAGCCCGATCGACAGGGCCTTGGCGGCGTTCGACGCGAGCGGCCCGGTCAGCTGGGCCCCATGGTAGGCGGCCGAGAACAACAGGCTCTCCAGCAGCACGCCGAGTCCGCTGAAGACGAAGAAGAGGACCACCTGCCGTTGGGTGCGGGCCGCCCGGTCGCGGTAGGCGAAGAAGCGGAAGCCCAGGTAGTTGCTGGCCATCGCGGCGCAACTGGCGAGGACCGTGGCGGTCATCGGGCCGGTGCCGTGCGCGTGCAGCAGCAGGTTGAAGACGACGAAGTTGACGGCCACCCCGGACCCGCCGACGATCCCGAACTTCACGATCTCCAGGGCGAGTCGGCCGAGCCGCCCCCGTTCGGGCGCGGAGCGGTCCGGCGAGTGCGGTGATCGTGGCGGACGTTGCGCGTGCTGCGGGCCCGGCGGGCTGTCGGAGACATGGACGGTCACGGAACGGCACCCCTCGGTCTGACAATCAGGTCCACCATAGACCCAATAGTCACAATTGCCCGTATTTACGGACTCTCCGGTGCCGTGTGACGCCCCCTGACGACCCGACGGGACGGCCCCCGCAAGGTGCGCGATGGCCCGCGGAAGACACGCGGAAGGGGTGCACCCGCATCTCGATCAGATGCGGGTGCACCCCTTCAGGTACCGCGAACCCGGAACCGCGAAGGCGGAACCACGGACCCCGGCCGGGCCGGGCCCGGCCCAGCCGGTCAGATGTGCGTGCGCAGCAACGTCCGCATGGTGCGCATCGCCACCGACAGGTTCGCCAGGTCGAAGTCCTCCGACACCTGGATCTCCTCCAACGTGGAGCGGGCCCGCCCGAGGATCGCCGTGTTCTTCTCCTCCCACGCCTTGAACCGCTGCTCCGGCGAGGACGCCCCGTTGCCCACCGCGAGGACGTCCGCGGTGAGCGCCGCGTGCGCCGCGTACAGGTCCTCGCGGATGGAGGCCCGGGCCATCGACTGCCAGCGGTCCGCCCGCGGCAGCTCGATGATGCGGTCCATGAGCTGGGTGATCCGCAGCCGGTCCGCAAGGTCGTAGTACACCTCGGCGACCGCCATCGGGTCCTTGTCCGTGCGGTCCGCGACCGCGACGATGTCCAGCGTCGGGAACGCCGAGGAGAAGCCGGCGACCCGGGTCGCCAGTTCCTGGGGCACCCCGGCCCCGGTCAGCTCCTCGCGGATGCGCTCGTACCACTCCAGGTCGGCGCCGCGCAGCAGCGCGGGCAGTTCCGCCCACACCTGGGCGACCCCGTCGCGGAAGAACTCGATGGTCCCGGCCAGCTCCAACGGCTGGTGACGGTTGTTCAGCAGCCAGCGCGTGCCCCGCTCGACCAGCCGGCGCGAGTGCAGCCGGATGCGGGTGAGGACGTCCGCCGCGACCTGGTTGTCCAGTGCCTCGACCGCGTCCCACACGGCGTTCAGCCCGAAGATCTCGCGCGCGGCGAGCTGCGCCCGCACGATCTCCTCCAGCGACGCCCCGGTCTCCTCGCGCAGCCGGTGCAGGAACGTCGAACCGCCCGAGTTCACCGTGTCGTTGACCAGGAGGGTGGTGATGATCTCCCGGCGCAGCGCGTGCGACCCGATCTGCTCCGGGAACCGCTCGCGCAGCGCCGCCGGGAAGTACGCGTGCAGCAACCGCTGGAGGTACGGGTCGTCGGGCAGCCCGGTGCGGATCAGCTCGTCGGCGGCCGTGATCTTGGTGTAGGCGAGGAGCACCGCCAGCTCGGGCTGGGTCAGACCGCGGCCCTGGTTCAGCCGCTCGCGGATCTGCCGGTCGCTGGGCAGGAACTCCAGCCCCCGGTCCAGTGCGCCGTCCTTGGTGAGGCGGCGCATGAACCGCTGGTGCGCGTGGAGCAGCGAAGCGGACTGGGCCTCGGCGTTGGCGAGCGCGACGTTCTGCGCGTAGTTGTTGCGCAGCACCAGGCCGCCGACCTCGTCGGTCATCTCCGCGAGCAGCTTGTTGCGCTGTTTGAGGGTGAGGTCGCCGTCCGTGACCACCGCATTGAGCAGGATCTTGATGTTCACCTCGTGGTCGGAGGTGTCGACGCCCGCGCTGTTGTCGATGGCGTCGGTGTTGATCCGGCCGCCGCTCTCCGCGAACTCGATCCGGCCCAGCTGGGTGAACCCGAGGTTGCCGCCCTCGCCGACCACCTTGGCCCGCAGGTCGGCGCCGTTGACGCGGATCGCGTCGTTCGCCTTGTCCCCGACCTCGGCGTGGGTCTCGGCGGAGGACTTCACGTACGTCCCGATGCCGCCGTTCCACAGCAGGTCCACGGGGGCGTGGAGGACGGCCCGCATCAGGTCGGCGGGCGTCATCTTCGCGATGCCCGGGTCGATGCCGAGGGCCTCGCGGATGTGGCTGTTGAGCTGGATGGCCTTGGCGCTGCGCGGGAAGACCCCGCCGCCGGCGGAGAGCAGGGCCTTGTCGTAGTCGGCCCACGAGGAGCGCGGCAGTTCGAACAGGCGGCGGCGCTCCGCGTAGGAGACGGCCGCGTCGGGGTTCGGGTCGATGAAGATGTGCCGGTGGTCGAAGGCCGCGACCAGCCGGATGTGCTCCGACAGCAGCATGCCGTTGCCGAACACGTCTCCCGACATGTCGCCGACGCCGACGGCCGTGAAGTCCTGGGTCTGGGTGTCGTGGCCCAGCTCCCGGAAGTGCCGCTTGACGGACTCCCAGGCGCCGCGCGCGGTGATGCCCATGCCCTTGTGGTCGTAGCCCGCGCTGCCGCCCGAGGCGAAGGCGTCCCCGAGCCAGAACCGGTACTCCTCGGCGACGCCGTTCGCGATGTCCGAGAACGTCGCCGTGCCCTTGTCGGCGGCGACCACGAGGTACGTGTCGTCCTCGTCGTGCCGGACGACGCCCGACGGCGGCACGACCTCGCCGGAGACCATGTTGTCGGTGATGTCGAGCAGCGCCGAGATGAACGTCTTGTACGAGGCGACGCCCTCCGCGAGCCAGGCGTCCCGGTCCACCGCCGGATCGGGCAGCTGCTTGGCGACGAACCCGCCCTTCGCGCCGACCGGCACGATCACCGTGTTCTTCACCATCTGCGCCTTGACCAGGCCGAGGATCTCGGTACGGAAGTCCTCGCGCCGGTCGGACCAGCGCAGTCCGCCGCGCGCGACCTTGCCGAACCGCAGGTGCACGCCCTCCACCCGCGGCGAGTACACCCAGATCTCGTACGCCGGTCGCGGCGCGGGGAGGTCTGGGATGGCCTGCGGGTCGAACTTCATCGACACGTAGGCGTGGTGCCCGCCGCCGGGGACGTGCTGGAAGAAGTTGGTGCGCAGGGTCGCCTTGATGACGGTGAGGAAGGAGCGCAGGATGCGGTCCTCGTCCAGCGAGGCGACCTGGTCGAGGGCGCCGTCCAGTTCCTCCAGCAGGCCGTCCGTCAGCTCGGTCCCGGCGCGCTGGCGCTCGGGCGACATCCGCGCCTCGAACAGCGACACCAGCAGCCGGGTGGTGTGGACGTTGTTGCGGAGGGTGTCCTCCATGTAGTCCTGGCTGAACGTGGAGCCCGCCTGCCGCAGGTACTTCGCGTACGCGCGCAGCACCGTCGCCTCGCGCCAGGTCAGTCCGGCGCTCAGGACCAGCGCGTTGAAGCCGTCGTTCTCGGCGGCGCCCGTCCAGGTCGCGGCGAACGCCTCCTGGAACCGTTCGCGGCCGTCCTCGCCGAGGTAGTCGCCGTTGCCGCCGCTGACGGCCTTCGGCAGCCGGAGCCCGAAGTCGTAGATCCAGGCGGTGGTGCGGTCGGCGCAGCGCAGCTCGTAGGGGCGCTCGTCGATGACCTCCACGCCGAGCCGGTTGAGCACCGGCAGCACCGCCGACAGCGAGACCGGCTCGCCCGTGCGGTAGATCTTGAAGCGGCGCTCCTCGGGGGCGCTGCCCACCGGCTCGTACAGGCTGAGCGAGAAGTCGTCCGCGGAGCGCTTGAGGACGTCCACGTGCGCGAGGTCCGCGACGGCGGCCCGCGGCGAGTGGTCGGCCTTGTAGCCCTCGGGGAACGCATTGCCGTAGGTGCGCAGCAGCTCGGCGGCCCGCTCCTCGCCGCACTCGGCGTTCAGCGCCTCGGCGAAGCCGTCCGCCCAGGACCGGGCGGCGTCCACGAGCCGCGCCTCGATGCGGTCCTTGTCGGCGTCGCTGAGCCGCGGCAGCTCCGTGCCGGGCGCGACCCGGACCACGAAGTGCAGCCGGGACAGGATCGACTCGGTGTTCCAGGCGGTGAAGTCGACGCTGGCCCCCGACAGCTCCTCCTTGAGGATGTCGATGATCCGCAGCCGCACCCCGGTGGTGTACCGGTCGCGCGGCAGGTAGACCAGGGCGGAGTAGTAGCGCCCGTACTCGTCCTTGCGCAGGTAGAGCCGGAGCCGGCGGCGCTCCTGGAGGTAGAGGACGCTGGTCGCGATCGCCCGCAGTTCGTCGGCCGGCGTCTGGAACAGCTCGTCGCGCGGGTAGGTCTCCAGGATCTGGAGCAGGTCCCGGCCGTCGTGGCTGTTGGGCGAGAAGCCCGCGCCCTGGAGGACCTCCTCCACCTTGCGCCGCACCACGGGCACCCGTCGCACCGACTCGGTGTACGCGGCGGACGAGAACAGTCCGAGGAACCGGCGTTCCCCGATGACGTTGCCGTCGGCGTCGAACTTCTTGACGCCCACGTAGTCGAGGTACGAGGGCCGGTGGACCGTGGAGCGGCTGTTGGCCTTGGTCAGCACCAGCAGCTTGTGCTCGCGGGCCTTGGCGCGGGCGTCGGCGGGCAGCCGGTTGAACGAGGGGCTGACCGGGTGGTGGTCCTCGCCGTCGTGCTGCGGGTCGGAGCGCAGGATGCCGAGCCCGGTGCCGGGGACGGGAGCGAGCGAGTCGTCGTCCCGGAGGTCGTACTCGCGGTACCCGAGGAAGGTGAAGTGGTCCGCGGCCAGCCAGCGCAGCAGCTCGCGGGCCTCGTCGACCTCCTGGTCGCGCAGGTCGTCGGCGGTCGGCTCGGCCGGCAGCTCGTCCGCGATGCGCAGTGCCGCGTCGCGCATCTTCTCCCAGTCCTCGACGGCCTCACGGGCGTCGGACAGGACCCGGAGCAGGTCGGTGGTGATCTGCTTGAGGTCGGCGCGGTCGGTCTCGCGGTCGATCTCCACATGGATCCACGACTCGATCAGCGCGTCGTGCGGCAGACCCTTGCGGCTGCCGTTGGTCCGCCGGCCGGGAAGGATCTCCAGCAGCTTGCCGGTGACGTCGCGACGCACCACGACCTGCGGGTGGATCACCACATGGATGCCGCGGCCCTGCCGGGACAGCTCGTTGGTGACGGAGTCCACCAGGAAGGGCATGTCGTCGGTGACGACCTCCACCACGGAGTGGCTGCTCGTCCAGCCGTTCTCCTCGACGGTGGGGGTGTGCACCCGGACGCTCGCCGTGCCCTGCGGACGGCTCTCGGCGAGCCGGTAGTGCGAGTAGGCGGCTCCGAAGACGTCGACCGGGTCGCGGTCCGCCAGGTCCTCGGGGGCGGTGTGCAGGTAGTAGCGCTGGAGGAACGCGAGCAGGGTCTCCCGGTCCGGGGCTCCCTCCCCCGCGGTCCCGGTCGGCAGCGTGCTCCCGACCGGACTGTTCTCAGCTACCCGGGCCGCCCGTGCGAGCAACTCGGCCTTGGCTTCGTCCAGCTTGGTCTGCATGGTCCTCTGGCTCCTGTCGCGCGCCGTTGCGTGACGTAGAAAAGGGTGAAGCGACGGAACGCCACGACACGGGGTGTCCGGTCAAGGGTGACGTTATGCCGCGCCGCGCGATCCTCGGGGTGGATTCAGCCAGATCAGCCGGGTCGGCCGGGACCGGGCCACCACCCCGTGCGCGAGGACCAGCGACGGCCCGGGCACGGAAGTCGTCCGCGTGCACCGGGCGAAGGGCAGGGGCTTCGGCGCCCCCGCGGGATATCGCGCTGATCACGGGTCCAAGGCTATCCCGCCGCACCGGGGAGCCGTCATGAGCCGTATGTGTACAAAACCAGCAGGCAAACTTTGACACTCCGCACACCTCCATCCGCAACGGACGTGGTGCATGGCACGGACGTGACGGGAGGGACGAAGGAGCTACGCCAGGCGTGTCCCCGTGGGCGCCCCCGGCGTTTCCCCTGGTGTCCTCCTGGCAAGGGTTCCCCGCGGCGAACGCCGTGCACGGGAGCGGGAACCGGCCGGGACGGCCCGATCGTGCTGTGACCACAGGATGGAGTGAGGACCGCGATGGCAGCGAAGATCCTGATCGTGACCGGTGACGCGGCGGAGTCACTGGAGGTGCTGTACCCGTACCAGCGACTGCGCGAGGAGGGGTACGAGGTCCACATCGCCGCCCCGACCCGCAAGAAGCTCCAGTTCGTGGTGCACGACTTCGAGCCCGGCTTCGACACGTACACCGAGAAGCCCGGCTACACCTGGCCGGCGGACCTCGCGTTCGCCGAGGTGGACCCGGGCGAGTACCTGGCGCTGGTGATCCCAGGCGGCCGGGCGCCCGAGTACCTGCGCGGCGACGGCGAGCTGCGCAAGATCCTCAAGGCGTTCTTCGACGCGGACAAGCCGGTCGCCCAGATCTGCCACGGTCCGCTGCTCACCGCGGCGATCGGCTCGCTGCGGGGGCGCCGGGTCACTGCGTATCCGGCGCTGGAGCCTGACATGGCGGTCAACGGGGCGGAGTTCCAGGATGCGGAGGCCGTGGTGGACGGGGTTCTCGTGTCCTCCCGGGCGTGGCCGGACCACCCGGCGTGGATGCGAGAGTTCCTGAGGGTCCTCAGGAACGTCCAGTAGCCCTTACCCCTGCGGGTGCGATGCTCCGTGCGGGTGCGTCGTGGTTGCCCGCGCAGTTCCCCGCGCCCCTAGGGTGCGCTGTCGCCTGCGGGTGCGTCGTGGTTGTTCGCGCAGTTCCCCGCGCCCCTAAGGTGCGCTCCCCTGCGGGTGCGCTGTCGCCTGCGGGTGCGTTGTTGCGTGTGGGTGCGATGTTCTGGGCGGGTGGTGTGGGTGTTGCCGCAGGTGCAGGCCGGTGTGGGATGCCCCGATCAGGGGCGCGGGGAACTGCGCAACACTCACAGCGGACCCGCGCAGGACAGCGCACCGCCAGGTGAACTCACCCGAAAGGGGCGCGGGGAACTGCGCGAATCAGCAGCGCACCCCGCAGAACAGCGCACCCGCGCACAAGCGCACCGACAGGGGCGCGGGGAACTGCGCGGGCAACCACGACGCACCCGCAGCGAACGACGCACCGCGAAGCGCACCCGCACGGGCCATCGCACCCAACCGCAAACGTGCCTACAGCATGCGCTCAGCCACCGCCACCGCCTCGGCAAGCGAATCCACCACCGGCACCCCCATCGCCTCCAGACTCCCCCGACTATGCGCACCGCCGGTGTAGAGCACCGCCTCAGCCCCCGCCGCCCGCGCAGCCACCGCATCGTCCGCCGCGTCCCCGATCACGACCACCCGGGACGCCGGCACCTCCCCGAGCGCCGCCAGGTGCCGCGCCATCGCCTCGGACTTGGACACGCCGGACGGTCCCACCCTGCCGTCGACCCGGGTGAACCAGGCGTCGATCCCGAAGCCCCGCACCAGCGGAACCAGCTCCGCGTGCCCGTACATGCTGAGCAGCGACTGGCTGCGCCCGGCGGCCCGCCACCCGGACAGCAGTTCCTCGGCCCCCTCGGTCAGCGCACAGCCGGCCAGCTGCCCGGCGTAGTGACGCTGGAACGCCCCGTCCATGGCGAGCCACTCGCTCGGCGTGGGCACGCGTCCCATCAGGCGCTCGTAGAAACGGGGGATCGGCACGCAGTACAGCTCCCGGTACTGCTGCACGGTGATCGGGCCAAGACCGAACTGGGCGAACGCGGCGTTGCTCGCCGCCACCACGGCCTCGATGTCGTGGAACAGCGTGCCGTTCCAATCCCAGACGATGTGCGCTGACTGCTTCCCCATGCCGGCCAACCTACCGGCCGCCACTGACACCCGCGGGTGCGGGCGAGGTCGAGCGGCTGCCCCTACGGACGTCAGCCCTCGACCAGGCCGGGGATCTCCTGCGTCGCGTACCAGAGCAGCTCGTGGTCCTCGGCCCCGTCGACCACGAACCGCGCGTCGTCGTCGCCCAGGTCCGCCGCACCGAGGGCGGACGCCGCCGCGGACACGTCCGCACGGGCCTCGTCGGAGTCGACGTGCACGGCGGCGGCCTTCGCCAGCGCGACGGGCCGCGCGATCCGCACCTCGCCCAGCGCCCCCGGGTCGAGCCCGCGGTCGGGGTCGGCCACGGCGGCCTGGTCGGGCACGTCCAGCGCGACGACGACCCGTCGCCGCGGGCACCCCGGGTCGACGGCGAGCAGCCGCAGGGAGGCCGCGGCGGCCCGGTTCAGCGCCGCGTACTCCAGCTCCTCGATGTCGTCGGAGACGTACCACTCGCGCAGCGCGGGGGTGACGGCGTACGCGGTGAGCGGTCCGGGTCCCAGTTCCCCCGCGGCGTGCGCCTCGGCGAGTCCGGGGAGGGTCAGGGGGACGTACACGCGCATGACGGGCCGCTTTCTGGGGCGGGGCTCCCTCGGAGGGCTCCCGGAAGGCTGATCCACGGGGGACCGGTTGACCCAGGATACGTGTGGACGTCCCCGATCGGACCGGCCGCCGCCCCGCCCCGTCGCCGTCGCGCCGTCGGCCCGGACGCCGACCCCCCGCCCCCGCCAGGGCAGCGGCACCCCCCGTCACCCTGATAGGTGAATTCCGTCGTCCCGGGGCCCGCGTCCCGCGCTCGTTGCGCTCCCGGCCCGGCCGCGGACAAGATCCACGGCCACGAGCTACTGTCGAGTAGCCCCCGTGGGGGCCGACGATCGGGGTTCCACCGTGCACAAGGTCATGACCCGGGCGGCGCACCACCCACCGACGGAACCCCGCCCCACCGGCACCGCCCGCCCCACGCCCCGCAACCGCTCCCGGCCACCGGGACGCCGGGACGCCCGCCGCCCGACCACCGAACCGCCCCCGGGCACGGACGCCGCGCTGCCCCGCCCCACCGACCTCTTCGCCGACCGGCTCCTGGCCGTCCTCACCGGCCGCCGCCCGATCCACTCGATGCTCCGGCACACCGCCGGGCCCGCCTACGACGAACTCGCCCGGCTCGCCGAACACGGCGCCCTGCGCGAGACCGGTCCCGCCCCGGTCATCCGCGACGTCGGCTACTGCGTGCCCCGCCCCGGAGCCGTCGAGGCGTTCGCCCGGATCGCCACCGGGGAACGGCTCAGCGCCATGGCGTTCCGGCTGGAACGCTCACCCGACCGACGCTGGCGCTGCACCGCCGTCGACCTCGGACCCCGATGACCCCGCACACACTGCACGTACCGCAGGCACCGGACGCACCGCACGGGCTCCGCACGCACGACGGGCCGGCCCCCACCAGGGGCCGGCCCGTCACCGCGCCCCCGCCGCAGCGGGAGCGCTCCACACGCCTACTTCTTGCGGCGGCGCCCACCGCGCTGCTGCTTGCGGCGCTCCGCCCGCGTCAGACCGTCGGACTCCGAACGGACCTGGTCCTCGTCACCCGTGCGGAAGTCACCCTCCACGACACCGCCCTCACCGTCGACGGTCGGCGCCGAGAAGTGCAGCCGGTCCGGCCGCTGCGGAGCGTCCAGCCCCTTGGCGCGGATCTCCGGGCGGCCCCCGGCCGGCACCGCGTCCCGCTTCTCCAACGAGGGCCCCGCGTCCTGCACCGGAACCTCCTCGACCTGCTGCTCCACCTGGACCTCCAGGTTGAACAGGTAGCCGACGGACTCCTCCTTGATGCCGTCCATCATGGCCGTGAACATGTCGAAGCCCTCGCGCTGGTACTCGACCAGGGGGTCCTTCTGCGCCATCGCGCGCAGACCGATGCCCTCCTGGAGGTAGTCCATCTCGTAGAGGTGCTCACGCCACTTGCGGTCGAGGACCGACAGCACGACCCGTCGCTCCAGCTCCCGCATGATCTCCGAACCGAGCTGCTCCTCCCGCGCCCTGTACTGGGCGAGGACGTCGTCCTTGATGGACTCGGAGATGAACTCGGCGGTCAGCCCGGCGCGGTCGCCCGCCGTGTCCTCCAGCTCCTCCACGGTGACCTTCACCGGGTACAGCTGCTTGAAGGCGCCCCACAGCCGGTCGAGGTCCCAGTCCTCGGCGAAGCCCTCGGCGGTCTCCGCCGCGATGTACGCGTCGATCGTGTCGTCCATGAAGTGCTGGATCTGCTCCTGCAGGTCCTCGCCCTCCAGGACGCGGCGGCGCTCGCCGTAGATGACCTCGCGCTGCCGGTTGAGGACCTCGTCGTACTTGAGGACGTTCTTGCGCGTCTCGAAGTTCTGCGTCTCGACCTGCGACTGGGCCGACGCGATCGCGCGCGTGACCATCTTGTTCTCGATGGGCACGTCGTCCGGGACGTTCGCCATCGCCATCACGCGCTCGACCATCTGCGCCTTGAACAGCCGCATCAGGTCATCGCCGAGGGAGAGGTAGAAACGCGACTCGCCCGGGTCGCCCTGACGGCCGCTACGACCGCGCAGCTGGTTGTCGATGCGGCGCGACTCATGGCGCTCGGTGCCCAGCACGTAGAGCCCGCCGAGGTCCTTGACCTCCTCGAACTCCTCCTTCACCGCCTGCTCCGCACGCTTCAGGGCGGCCGGCAGCGCAGCCGCCCACTCCTCCACGTGCTCCACCGGGTCCAGACCGTGTTGGCGCAGCTCCGCCTCGGCGAGGTCGTCCGGGTTGCCGCCGAGCTTGATGTCCGTACCGCGGCCGGCCATGTTCGTGGCGACCGTGACGGCACCCCTGCGGCCCGCCTGGGCGACGATCGTCGCCTCCCGGTCGTGCTGCTTGGCGTTCAGCACCTCGTGCTGCACGCCCCGCTTGGAGAGCTGCTGCGACAGGTACTCGGACTTCTCCACGGAGGTCGTGCCGACGAGGATCGGCTGACCCTTCTCGTGCTTCTCCGCGATGTCGTCCACCACGGCCGCGAACTTCGCGACCTCCGTGCGGTAGATCAGGTCCGACTGGTCCATGCGGACCATCGGCTTGTTCGTGGGGATCGGAACGACACCCAGCTTGTAGATCTGGTGGAACTCGGCGGCCTCGGTCATCGCCGTACCGGTCATGCCGGACAACTTGCCGTAGAGGCGGAAGAAGTTCTGGAGGGTGATCGTGGCGAGGGTCTGGTTCTCGTCCTTGATGTCCACCCCCTCCTTCGCCTCGATCGCCTGGTGCATGCCCTCGTTGTAACGGCGGCCCGCGAGGATACGACCCGTGTGCTCGTCGACGATCATGACCTCGCCGTCGATGACGACGTAGTCCTTGTCCTTCTTGAACAGTTCCTTCGCCTTGATGGCGTTGTTCAGGTAGCCGACGAGCGGGGTGTTCACCGACTCGTAGAGGTTGTCGATGCCGAGCCAGTCCTCGACCTTCGCCACACCGGGCTCGTGGATCGCGACCGTGCGCTTCTTCTCGTCGACCTCGTAGTCGCCGGTCTCCTCGATGCCCTTCAGCGTGTTGCCCGGCTCACCGCGCTTGAGGCGCTTCACCAGCTTCGCGAAGTCGCTGTACCACTTGGTCGCCTGGTCGGCGGGGCCCGAAATGATCAGCGGGGTGCGCGCCTCGTCGACGAGGATCGAGTCGACCTCGTCGACCACGGCGAAGTTGTGGCCGCGCTGCACCAGCTCGTCCTGCGACCACGCCATGTTGTCGCGCAGGTAGTCGAAGCCGAACTCGTTGTTCGTGCCGTACGTGATGTCGCACTGGTACTGCTCGCGGCGCTGCGACGGCGTCATGTTCGCCAGGATGCAGCCCACGGACAGACCCAGGAACTTGTGGACGCGGCCCATCATCTCCGAGTCGCGCTCGGCCAGGTAGTCGTTCACCGTGATCAGGTGCACGCCCTTGCCGGACAGCGCGTTCAGGTACGTGGGCAGCGTGCCTACCAGGGTCTTGCCCTCACCGGTCTTCATCTCGGCGACGTAACCGAGGTGCAAGGCGGCGCCGCCCATGAGCTGGACGTCGTAGTGCCGCTGGCCCAGGACGCGCTTGGCCGCCTCACGCACCGTGGCGAACGCCTCGGGAAGCAGGTCGTCCAGCGACTCGCCTTCCTGGTACCGCTCCTTGTACTCGTCAGTGAGGGCCCGCAGCTCGGCGTCGGAGAGGGCGACGAAGTCCTCTTCGATGGAGTTGACCTGGTCCGCGATGCGGTGCAGCTTGCGCAGGATCTTGCCTTCGCCTGCACGCATGATCTTCTGGAGGACGGACACGGGGGTAGATCTCCTTGCCGGTCGGGCCTGGCACGGTCGGATTCCGTTGAGCAACGGCCATCGTATGCGAGGACCGCACCGCATCGGGAGGTCCGTCTCCACGACAGCCACCAGGACAACGGAGCAGCGGCGCGGAAGGTGCCGCGCCCCGGCACGAATTGTGATCGGATGCTCACATCCGCCCCGACAAATCACCTGGCACCGGCCACCCGCGCCTGGGCATCATCAGGTGATGGAACCCGTCACCCTGACCACCGAACGCCTCCTGCTGCGCCCGTTCGCCCCCGCCGACACGGACGAGACCTTCGCCGCCTGCCAGGACCCCGACATCCAGCGGTGGACCACCGTCCCGTCGCCCTACGCCCCCGAGGACGCCGCCGTCTTCGTCCAGCGCATCGCGCCGGGCGCCTGGCAGGACGGCACGGCGTACGACTTCGCCGTCCGGCTGCGCACCGAGGACGGCGAGGGCCCGCTGGTCGGCGCCGCCGGCCTGCACCACCCGCAGGGCGACCACTGGGAGATCGGCTACTGGACGGCCGCCGAACACCGCGGCCGGGGCTACACCGCGGAAGCCGTGCTCGCCCTCGCCCGGTGGAGCTTCCGGGAACTCGGGTGCGCCCGCCTGGAATGGCGCGCCGAGGTCGGCAACACGGCGTCACGGGCCGTCGCGGAGCGCGCCGGGTTCACCGTGGAGGGCACCCTGCGGGCGGCCCTGCTGAACAAGGGCGTCGCGCGGGACTGCTGGGTGGGCTCGCTGCTCCCCCACGACCTGGGGCTGCCGAGCCGCCACGTCTACCTCCCGGCGCGGTCGGCCGCGGACGTGACCCCAGCGGCCTGACGTGTCCTGCGGCCTGACGTGACCTGCGGCGTGAACCGGGACGGGCCGGCCGACCCGGGTGTGCTGCGCCGGGATGGGCGGCCGGGGTGGCCGGCCGGGGTGCACAACTGCCGTGCGGTCGGGGCCGATGCCCGCACCGGGCCGCCCCCACTGTCAGCAGCGCCGTCTATCGTTCGACGTATGACCGCCCTGCCGCGTCCCGCCGCCGAACTCTCCGCCGACGAGGCCCGCCGCATCGCCCTGCGCGCCCAAGGGTTCCTCGGCGCCCCCGACCGACGGGCGGGCGTCCGGGGCGTGCTGCGCCACCTCGGCGCCGTCCAACTCGACACCATCTCGGTCCTGGCCCGCTCCCACGAACTCGTGCCGTACGCGCGCCTGGGCGCCGTGGGCCGTCCGGTGGTCGACCGCGCGTACTGGACGCCCGGGGCCGACGGCGCGCCCCACGCGTTCGAGTACTGGTCGCACGCCGCGTGCATCCTCCCCATCGAGGAGTGGCCGCACTTCGCGTTCCGCCGCCGCGCCTTCCGCGACCGCCCGCAGTGGTTCCACGACCTCCCGGACGGCGCCTACGAGCAGGTCGTCAAACAGCTCCGCACCGAGGGCCCCCTCACGGCGACGGAACTGGGCGGCGCGAAGAACGGCGGGGAGTGGTGGGACTGGTCGGCCTCCAAGGTCGCCGTGGAACGCGCCCTGATGAACGGCGAGGTGGTGTGCACCGAACGACGCGGCTGGAAGCGCGTCTACGACCTCGCCGAACGCGCCGTCCCGAGCAGCCTGCTGCACGACGGGCTGGACGACCGCGAGTGCCTGCGCCGGCTGGTCCGGCTCGCCGGGCAGTCCCTGGGCGTCGGCACCCGCACCGACATCGCCGACTACCACCGGCTCAAGGGCGAGCAGGTCGACTCGGTGCTCGCCGACTCCGGACTCGTCCCGGTGACGGTCGCCGGCTGGGACCGCCCCGCCTGGGCCGACCCGGCCGCGCTGGAGACCTCCCCCCGCGGACGCCACCGCACGACGCTGCTGTCCCCGTTCGACTCGCTGATCTGGGAACGCGCCCGGACGGAACGGATCTTCGGCTTCACCCACCGCCTCGAGGCGTACGTACCGAAGCCCAAGCGGGTCCACGGCTACTTCGCGATGCCGTTGCTCTCCGGTGGACGGCTCCTCGGCCGGGTCGACCCGGCTCGTGACGGGCGCACCCTCGTCGCCAAGCAGGTGTCCCTGGACACCCCCAAGGCCGTCGCGCCCATGGCGCAGGCCCTGCGGGAGGCCGCGGAGTGGGTCGGTTGCGAGGACGTGCGCGTGGAGCGCGTCGACCGGCCGGAGTTGGCCGCGGCGCTGACGGCCGCGCTGCGCTGACCCCACCGCCGTACGGGGCGGGGCCCGGGGCGCCGGACGAGGACGTACGGAGCCCGGGCGCCGTACGGGAACGGGGCTTCGACGGGCCGCCTGACGGGGACGGCGGGCCGCCCGGCGCGCTAGCGGATCTCCAGGATCTTCTCGCGCATGGCGTAGACCACGGCCTCCATCCGGGAGTGGAGCTGGAGCTTCTCCAGGATGTTGCGCACGTGGTTCTTCACCGTGTTCTCGCTGATGAAGAGCTCCTTGGCGATGTCCCGGTTGTTCATGCCGGTGGCCACCAGCTTCAGGACCTCCAACTCGCGGTCGGTGAGTCGGGGCGCGGGCACCAACCTGCGCTCGTCCGTGCGCTGGATCATCGACTTGAACTCGGTGAGCAGCTTGGAGGCCATCGAAGGACTGATCTGCGACTGGCCGTCGGCCACCGCGCGGATCGCCGTCGCCACCTCGTCCGTGGAGATCTCCTTGAGCAGGTAGCCCGTCGCCCCGGCCTTGATCGCGTCGTAGAGGTCGGCCTCCTCGTCGCTGATCGTCAACATGATGATCTTCGCGCTGGGGGCCACCTCCTTGATGGAGGTGCACGCCTCGATGCCGCCCCGCTTGGGCATCCGCACGTCCATCAGCACGATGTCCGGCAGCAGGTCGGCAGCCTTGTCCACCGCCTCGGCCCCGTCGCCCGCCTCGCCGACGACCTGGATGTCCTCCTCGGCGTGCAGCACGATCTCCAGCCCTCTGCGGAACAGCGCGTGGTCGTCGACCACCAGCACCCGGATGGGCTCCTTGCGGGTGCCATCGGCCGGGCCCATGCCGACGACGCCGTGGGCGTCCTCGTCGCGCATCGGTCCGAAGCTGTCCGCCATCGTTCCTCCCCCTGAAGGCCATCGGCCCCGCTGGGCGCCGCCCGACTGGTGCGCCGCCAACCCGGGGCGGCAGCAACCCGGTTGACGTAGCAGACATGATTTCATGCCCGGACGGCCTTGCGGCGACAGTGACGTCCGACGACCCGTAGCACGGGGGTGCCCCCGGGGGCGCACAGGCTCCCCGGGGGCACGCCTTCGGGTCGTGGTGGCCGGTGTCAGCCGCCGAGCGCGCCGCCCGCGCCCGCCGATTCGATGTGCGTGACCATCGTGTCCGTCGAGAGGTGGATGACACCGTAGTCGTAGGCGTGCCGTCGGTAAACGACACTGGGCTCCTTCGTCTCGGAATCGACGAAGAGATAGAAGTCGTGCCCGACCAGCTCCATCTCGTAGAGCGCCTGGTCGAGGCTCATCGGGGCCGCCACATGGGTCTTCTCGCGGACGACGAGGGGGCCGTCGCCCTTGACCTCCAGCGACCCGATCTTCCGGACGGGCACCCCGCCGCCGTCGGGCTCCTCGTCCCGGGCGATGGTGCCGTCCCCGTTGAGATGCGCGGCGTCGGGGACCACGTCGGCGACCTCGGCCGCGGGGATGCGGCCGTTGCCGCGGCGGGTGCGCCGCTTGTCGTGCTGCTTGCGCAGCCTCGCCTCGAGCTTGTCCGTCGCCAGGTCGAGTGCCGCGTACGGGTCGCTGGCCGCCGCCTCCGCCCGGATCACCGGGCCGCGGGTGCGGAGCGTGATCTCCACCCGGTCGGACCGATCGGCCTGCCGGGGGTTGGGCTCCTTGGACACCTCGACGTCGAGGCTGATCACCTTGCCGTCGAGCTTCTGGATCTTCTCCAGCTTCAGCTTCTCGGCCACGTGCTTCCGGAACCGCTCGGGCACCTCGGTCTTGCGGCCCTTGACGACGATGTCCACGCAGAACTCCGTTCCCGGATGGCCCCACCCACTCGGCGGGGCGTCTCCCTCTTGCACCAGGCCCCGGTGATTCCCGAGGCCACGGACTCGGTGACCTTCACCTCCTCCTCCCCCGAGGACAAGATCTCCACCCACCGCCCCTGGATGATTCTGAAAAACCACAGAACCCCAGGACACAGACACGGCATTCCGATATACGAGGTCCGGCGTCTGCCTTTCCCTCACAACCGAACATATCTCGCTCGGACGGATGGCGTCACCCTCTCTGCCGTCACACCTCCGTTCCTGCGAATTGAACCTGTCACTACCTGCAACGAAGCACCTTCCCGGTCAGTTCCGATTCATTTCGAAAGAATCCGGAGGGGCGGCCACGACGACGGCAGTCAAGTCTTTTACCCCGCCCACGCCCGATAATGCACGAGCAGCTTCCGTCAATGACGCGCCGGTCGTCATCACATCGTCCACGATCACCACTCGCCCACTTTCCGAGAACAATGCGTCACCTCCCGTGACCACGTAGAGGGCACCGTCCAGGTTCGCCCGGCGCTCCCGCGTGCTGAGGCCCACCTGGTCCACCACGCCGCGCCGTTGCCGCAGCACGGGCACCACCTGCGCGACCCGTCCGGCCCGCCGCAGCGACCCGGCCGCCGCCAAAGCGATGCGGCGCGTCGGATCGTGTCCCCGGGCGCGGGTCGCGGCTCGTGAGGAGGGTACGGGGACCAGGTGGATCGTCCGGGGGGCTCCCCCCACCCCCTCCCCTCCCCCCACCGCCCCCGCCAGCGCCTCGCCCAACGGCCTCGCCAGGCCGAGGGCGCCTCGCTCCTTGTGCGCGAGCACCAGCTCGCGCACCGGCCCCTCGTACGGCGCCGCCGCGTGCACCACCGGCAGCCCGAACGGCTCGGGCCGTGGACGCACCCGCTGCGGTGTCCCTCCGGTCAGCCGGACCCGGCACCGTGCGCACAGTGCCGTTCGGGGGGTACCGCAGCCGCCGCACCCGGTCGGCAGTACCAAGTCGGTGAAGTCCTGCCAGCAGCGCCGCATGACTCCACTGTGCCAAGGGTGGGGGGAGTCGGCCACCCCTGTGGACAAGGGCCTGTGGATAACTCGACCTGACTGCTCTGACCAGCGGATACGTACAGTGGTCCGAAGGTGCGATCCGCATCGGCGGGCAACGGTGTCCTCGCGCCGCCGCCCCACCGGGAGGGGCCGCGCGGGCGCCGCTCCTCGGTGCTCCCGCCCTCCTGCGCACCGGATCACCCGATCGGGTCGCCCGGGGACGGGACGCCCGGGACCGCCGCGCGACGGACACCGCCCGGGCGATCACGCCACCCGGGCCGTCGGGCCGTCACGCGCACCCGGCCGGCCGGGTGCACCGGACACGGACCGGCCTCGGGGGCGGTGGGGCGGGGCGGGGGGTCACCCCGGGTATACGGGCGAGCTCCCGGTCTTCAGCACCGTGCGCCAGGGCTCCCCGGGGGGCAGCCGCACGATCCCGTCGTCGGAGTGGGCGACCAGCGGCAGCCGGTCGTCGTCGCTCGCGGCGATCTCCTGGATGCCGGTGAGCCCGGGCAGCGCCCCGCTCGCCGGAGTGGAACCGTCCGTGTGCACGTACCGGATCTGCTGCACACCGCCGCTTTCCCGGCCGACCACGACCAGTCGGCTGCCGCCCGCCCAGGACATGGCCGTGACCTCCTCCAACTGGGGTGCCACCGCCCGCGGTTCCAGCACGGCGACCTCGGGGACCCCGGGCTCGCCGCCCTCGGTGCTCCCGTCGCCGCGGCCCGCCGCCGCACCGTCGTACCGGTCCCGCTCGACCCGGCCGATCCGTAGCGTCCGTTGGCCGTTCTGCTCCACGAGCAGCGCGATGCGCACCCCGTCGGCGGCGACGCGCACCGCTTCGATCCGGCTGCCCTCCATGCCCGGTATCCGGACGGTGACCGGCGCCCCCGCGCCCTGGTGCAGCAGGTAGAGCCGCGGGTTGCGCGGGTCCTTGTCGGCGACCCACAGGTCACCGCGGCCGTCCCAACTCGGGGTGGTGAAACCGTCCTTCTCCTCCTTGGCCCTGCTGCGCAGCACGGGTTCGCCGAGCGAGGCCGCGGCGGCGAGCGCCCCGACGTAGAGCTTGCGGCCGTCCAGGGAGACCCCGGCGGCCCGCTCCTCGTCACGCGAGACGGCCACCGTGCTGAGCGACTGTTGTTCGGTGCCGAGCGGTCCGGGTACGGGTTCGGGGTCGGCGCCGGTGCTGACGCCCGGGAGGCGGACCAGCCGCTTCTTGGCGTCGAGGAAGTACTGGTAGTCGGGGCGACCGGCGGTGCGGTGCGGGGCGACGGTCTCTGCGCGGTCCGCGGTGAGGCGGCACAGCGGCGAACCGTCGGAGCGCTGGATCTCCACCTCTTCGATGCCGTTCGCGGCCCAGTCCTGGAGGGTGAAGATCAGTTGGGCGGCCATCTTGGTGCACTGCGGCTGTCCGACCCCGTTCGCGGCGGGTTCCAGCGGCACCTTGAGCGTGTTGTGACTGTCGGGTGCCAGCGACTTGGTGCCGCTCTTGAGGCGCACGCGGCTCGGGAACTCCGAGCGGACGACCGGCGCCAGCCACTGGGTGGGCCCGTCCAGCAGCAGCCGTACGGTCTGGGTGACCGGGTCCACGCGCTGGCGGACGTACACCGGGTCGGCGACGAGGCGTTCCTGCCCCTGTCCCGGGGAGCCGTCGTCGGCGAAGTAGTACTTGTTGACGGGCCGGTAGATGCGCAGGAAGTCGGACTCGCCGAGGACGACGCCGCGGGGCGGCCGGTCGATGCGCCACTGGTTCCCGGAAGCGCTGTCCTTGGTCAGGTGGACGGGCTGGCTGTACGTGCCGTCGGCGGGGCGGTACGCCTGCTGGGCGTCGACGGTGGCGACCCGGGTGCCGGTGAGCGTGTAGACCTGGGTGCCTTTGTTGCCCGGGCGTTCGGGCGTGGTGTGGGGGCCGTCGGCGAGCACCGACGTCGCACTCTCGGGGCGCCACTCCTCGGACGCTTCCTTGGTGAGGTACTTGCGGGCCATTTCGAACTGCGGGTCGTCGCTGGTCAGGGACTCCAGGAAGCCCTGGACGATCTCCGCGGCCTCGGCGTTGTCGCGGGGCGGCATCGCGAAGACCCTGACCTGCGACTCGGGCATTTGGGAGGCGTCGACTCCGCGCAGGTCGCCGTTGTCGGGCATGGAGGCGCACCCCGCGAGCAGGGCGCCGCAGCAGGCCAGCACGGTGCCGCGCCACCGGATCCGGGCCCCGCGTGCGCCGCGACCTCGCCGTGGTCCGGGCTCAGCCACGGGCCCCCTCCCCGTTCGCCGTGTTGTCCGTGCTCACCGCACCGGTCGCACTGGTCGCACCGGCTGCGTTGTTCGTGTCGTCTGCGTTGTTCGTGTCGGCCAGCGCCGTGCCGGCCGTTGCTCCGCCGTGCGCCGTTCGTGCGCCCCCGCCCCCGGGTGCGGGCCCGTTCCGGGAGGCTCCGCCCTGGGACGCTCCGCCCCTGGGGGTCTCGTTCCGAACGGTCTCGTTCGGGACGGTGTCGCCGCGTGGCGGGTCCGTCGGGCGGGGGACGACCCGGGCGCCGTTGCTGGGGAGGGCCGCCGGGTCCACGGCCGGGCCGCAGCGCGGCGGCGGGGACGGCATGCCCGATATCCCGGAGACGCCGGATATCCCGGAGACCCCGGGCCGTTCGGCGCCGGTGCCCGTTGTGGTGGCGCCCTGCGCCGGTACGGTCGTCAGCCTGCCCGCGGTCGACCTGCCGCCGGTCGGGCCGCCCCCGGTCGTCGCCGCTGCGGGCGGTCCCGCCTCCCGGTTGCGTCGTGAGTCCTCGGGTTCCAGCGGTATCGGGGAGCCGCGCAGCGACTCGTCGGCGGTGCGGGGCAGGGTCAACCGGAACTGGGAGCCGCCGCCCGGCTCGCCCCACGCCTGGAGCCAGCCGCCGTGCAGCCGTGCGTCCTCCAGGGCGATCGACAGGCCGAGGCCGGTTCCGCCGGTGGTGCGCGCACGGGCCGGGTCGGCACGCCAGAAGCGGCTGAAGACGCGGGTGGCCTCGCCGGGCTTGAGTCCGACGCCGTAGTCGCGCACGGCGACGGCGACCGCGCCGCCCGCGGCGGCGAGCCGGACCACGACGTCGCGGCCCTCGCCGTGTTCGACGGCGTTGACGACGAGGTTGCGCAGGACCCGCTCGACGCGTCGGGCGTCGGCCTCCGCGACGACGGGCTGCTGGTCGCCGACGACCCGTACCCGGGTGCCCTTGCGCTCGGCCAGGGGTTCGGCGCCGCCGACGACCCGGCGGACGACCTCGCGCAGGTCTATCGGCTCGGCCTCCAGGGCCGCGGCGCCCGCGTCGAACCGGCTGATCTCCAGCAGGTCGGCGAGCAGCGCCTCGAACCGGTCGAGCTGATCGGCGAGCAGTTCCGCGGAGCGCGCCGTGACGGGGTCGAAGTCCTCGCGGGCCTCGTGGATGACGTCGGCGGCCATCCGCACGGTGGTGAGGGGGGTGCGCAGTTCGTGGGAGACGTCGGACACGAACCGGCGCTGCATGCGGGAGAGCTCTTCCAGCTGCTGGATCTTGAGCTGGAGGTTCTGCGCCATCTTGTTGAACGCTTCGCCGAGGCGGGCGATGTCGTCCTCGCCGGTGACCTTCATGCGTTCCTGGAGGTGCCCGGCGGAGAGCCGTTCGGCGATGCCCGCGGCCATGCGGACGGGGGTGACGACCTGCCGCACGACGAGCCAGGCGATGGCGCCGAGGAGGACGACGACGAAGAGCCCGGCAGTGGCGAGGGTGCCCTTGACCAGGCTGAGGGACTTCTCCTCCTGGGTCAGCGGGAAGAGGTAGTACAGCTCGTAGCGGTCGGTCTGCGGACTGCTGAGCTGCTTGCCGATGGCGAGGCCCGGCTGGGAGGGGCGGCCGTCGTTGTAGACGATGCGGGTGTAGCTCTGCGAGGCGCCGGTGTGGTTGTCGACGCGTTCGCGCAGGGTCGCGGGGACGCTGGCGGCCGCGTCGACGTTGCCGGAGCCGCGGGGGGCGCGGGCGCTGCCGGTTCCCGTGCCGGTGCCCGTGCCGCCGTCGTCGAGCGGCGAGAGGGTCACGACGTTGAAGGCGCCCTGTCCGCTGCTGGACAGCTGTTGAACGAGGTCGTTGAGCCAGATCGCGGCGTTCTGCCCGGGCGACCCGTCCGGGGCGCCGCCCTCGGGGGTGGCCTCGCCGGCGGACCTGGCGCGGGACTCGGCGTCCTGGAACCCGCCGGAGGCCTGGCTCTGGGAGGCCGTGACCTTGGCGTCGAGGAGGCCGTTGCGGACCTGGCCGATGACGACGAAGCCGAGCAGCAGCACGACGCCGAGGGACATCAGCAGGGTCGTCACGACGACCTTGAGTTGGATGTTGCGGCGCCACAGCCGCAGCGCGGGCAGCAGTGGGCGGCGCACCCAGCGGGCGAAGAGCCTCAGGACGGGGCTGCCCTGGACGCCGCCCTGGAGCAAGAGTCCGCTGTCGAGGAGCTGCCGGAGCCGGGCGCGCGGGGTGTTCCGGGCGACAGGCCGGGCGGCCCCGGCACCCGGAACACCGGGTGCCGGGGCCGAGACGGTGCTGTCGTCCCTGGGCATGTCAGCTGGGTCCGGCCTTGTAGCCGACGCCGCGCACGGTCACCACGATCTCGGGGCGCTCGGGGTCCTGCTCGACCTTGGAGCGCAACCGCTGCACGTGGACGTTGACGAGCCGGGTGTCCGCGGCGTGCCGGTAGCCCCAGACCTGCTCCAGCAGGACCTCGCGGGTGAACACCTGCCACGGCTTGCGGGCGAGCGCGACCAGCAGGTCGAACTCCAGCGGGGTCAGGGCGATGGACTGGCCGTCCCGCTTCACCGAGTGACCGGCGACGTCGATGACGAGGTCCCCGATGGCCAGCTGTTCCGGTGCGGGTTCTTCCGAGCGCCGCAGTCGGGCCCGGATGCGGGCGACGAGCTCCTTCGGCTTGAAGGGCTTGATGATGTAGTCGTCGGCCCCGGACTCCAGGCCCACGACGACGTCGACCGTGTCGCTCTTTGCTGTGAGCATGACGATCGGTACTCCGGATTCCGCCCTGATCAGACGGCACACCTCGATGCCGTCGCGGCCGGGCAGCATCAGATCGAGGAGCACCAGATCCGGCTTGGCCTCCCGGAAGGCGGCCAGCGCCTTGTCGCCGTCTGCGACGAACGACGGTTCAAAACCTTCACCACGCAGCACGATGCCGAGCATCTCGGCCAGTGCTGTGTCGTCGTCGACGACAAGGACTCGTCCCTTCATAAACGACATCATCCCATTAGCTCATCGTTACCTGGCGTGACCTGACACACAGACCGGCGCGTGCCGGTGCTGTGACGGTGGGCGACGAGGCGCCCACCTGTGCGGTGACCGGCCGGAAGGCCGGTCACCGACTCTCCACGGCGGGCGGACCGTGGCGGGACCACGGGCCCCGGACCGCAGTCCTGGCACCCCGTCGTCCGTCGTTCGTTCGCGGTTCACCCCCGCCGTCCGGTGCGGCGCCCGGATCTCGGGCACCGTACGGGACGGACGGCTGCTCCCGCTCCGGGAACGGCCCCGTACGGCGTGCCGGGGCGGCTCCTGGTGGTGCGGGGGGCACCGCTCGGGGCACGGCGCCCACGGGCACCGTACGAACGCCGTGAGCGGATAGCTCCCCACCGCGTCCGTCACCGAACCGTCGGCCGGACGGCCTCCTCGCGCCGCCGCGGACGTCCCCGTTCCGCGGCCCGTGCCGATCGGCCATCCGCCCAGTCCGTCCCTTCCCCGTCCGACAGTGAAGGTCTACCGGTCACGGGGCGTCCGGTCCACCCGGTCCGCCCGGCAGCCCGTCGTGGCACGATGGCTGCTTCACCGCCCCCGCACCCGCGGACCGCGACGAACAAGGAGCGACGATGAACGACACTCCGGGCTGGGCCTCGCCCGGATCCGCCTCCTCCGACGGCGACGACCGCGGCGCCGGGCGCCCCGGCGTGCCCGCGGACGGTCCGACGGACGCAGCGGGTCCTGCCTCGAAGTGGTCGAAGGAGCAGCCGCCCGCCGGCGACTGGTCCGCTCCGGACGCCGGCCAGGCCGGCCCGGCCCCGTCCCCGCCGCCACAGGGTCAGCAGCCCGGCGGCGCCCCCGGCTGGGGCGGTCAGGGTCCGGCGGGCCCAGGCTGGGGCGGCCCCGGACCGGGCGGCCCAGGCTGGGGAGCACCGGGCCAGCCGGGCCCCGGTTGGGGCTGGCAGGGGCGCCCGCACTTCGCGAAGCCCGGGGTGATCCCGCTGCGCCCGCTCGGCGTCGGCGAACTCCTCGACGGCACCGTCTCCACCATGCGCACCTACTGGCGCACGGTCCTCGGCATCGCGCTGACCGTCTCCGTGGTCACCCAGGTCGTGGCCGTCCTGGCTCAGGGTTACCTCCTCAACGAGATAGACACGACCGCCCTGGACGACTCCAGCGCCTCCATCGAGGAGGTCGGCGAGGCCCTGGTGGGCGTCTTCGCCAGCCTGGGCGCGATACTCGTGATCACCCTGCTCGGCACGATCTTCGCCACCGCCCTGCTGACGATGGTCACCAGCCGCGCGGTGCTCGGCAAGCCGGTGTCCACCGCCGAAGCGTGGGCGGACGCCCGGCCCCAGCTGCCCCGCCTCTTCGGGCTGACGCTGCTGCTGCTGGTGATCCCCGTCAGCATCGTCGGCATCGGGGTGACCCCCGGCATCCTCGTCTCCGTCAACGGCGGCAACGGAGTGCTGCTCGCCGTCCTCGGCGGTCTCGCCGCGCTCGTCGTCGCCATCTGGATGATGATCCGCCTGTCGCTCGCCTCGCCCGCCCTCATGTTGGAGAAGCAGAGCCTCGGCAAGTCGATGGGCCGCTCCTTGAAGCTGGTGCAGGGCGCCTGGTGGCGCATCTTCGGCATCACCCTCCTCGCGGGCGTCCTCGCGAACATCCTCGCCTCGATCATCGCCATCCCGTTCACCGTCATCGCCGCGATCGTCGACGGCGGCGGCGCGTCCGGGCTCCTCAACACCACCGGCGGCAGCTGGACGTTCCTCATCATCAGCGGAGTCGGCGCGGTCGTCGCGTCCACGTTGACGTTCCCCGTCACCGCCGGCATCACCGTGCTCCTCTACATCGACCAGCGCATCCGCCGCGAGGGCCTCGACCTGGAACTGGCCCGCGCGGCGGGCGTACCCGACCAGGGCACCGCCACCGGCGGCCCGGCCCCGGGGCACTGACGCCCGTGGGCGCGACGGGGGGAACGCTCACCACCACGCCACCGGTGGGCGCACGGCGGGGCCTGCTCGCCGGCGACGACGCACCACCGCTGACGACCCCGCGCGACCCCGCGCGGGAGGCCGCCGAGGACGAACTGTCCAGGCCCGTCTACCAGGAACACGCCCCGAGCCTGTTCCAGCGGGCCCTGGACGCGTTCCTCGACTGGGTCGAGGACCTGTTCGGCGCCGCTTCCGGGGTCGCCCCCGGCGGCGCCGCCGGACTGGTCGTCCTGCTGCTCTTCGTCGTCGCGCTCGTCGCCGCCCTGTGGTGGCGCCTGGGCTCCCCCACCCGTACGCCCGTCACCTCGGCGCCCCTCTTCGGCGAGGTGCCGCGCAGCGCCGCCGAACACCGGGCCGCCGCCGAGGCCCACGCCGCCCGGGGCGACTGGAACCCGGCCCTCCAGGAACGGATGCGCGCCGTGGTCCGGTCCCTGGAGGAACGGGCCCTCCTCGACGCCCGGCCCGGTCGCACCGCCGACGAGGCCGCCGCCGAAGCGGGCCGCCCGCTGCCCGGCCACGCCGACCGGCTACGGGACGCCGCCCGCTCCTTCGACGACGTGACGTACGGCGGACGCACCACCGACGGCGCCGGGTACGCACGGCTCGCGGAACTCGACACCGAACTCCAGCGCACCCGACCCGTCCTCGCGGACGCGGCCACCGCCGGCCACCCCGGCGGCCCCGACGCCGACCGGACCCGAGGGGGCGCCGCATGACCCGGACCACGCCCCCGACCACCCCGCCTGGTCCGTCCACTTCGGCCTCCCTGACCGCCCGCCAGGTGTGGACAGGCTCCCGCGGACTGTTGATCGGCCTGGCGGTCCTCCTCGTCGCCGCCGTCACCATCGCCCTGGTGCGCTCCGGCGCCCAACGCGGACAGCTCGACCCGCGCTCCGCCGAACCCCTCGGCAGCCTCGCCGTCGCCGAACTCCTCGCCGACCGGGGCGTCGACACCCGGGTCGTCACCACCACCGACGAGGCCGTCGCCGCCACCGGCCCCGACACCACCCTGCTGATCGCCGGCCCCGACCTGCTCGGCGAAGCCCAGCAACAGCGCCTGCGCACCGCCACCGAACGCTCCGGCGGACTCACCGTCCTGGTCGCCCCCGGCCCCTCCGCCAGCGCCCTCGCACCCGGCGTCACCGTCGACCTCTCCCCCAGCATCGACCGGACCCTCGACCCGGACTGCGCACTGCCCGCCGCCGCTCGCGCGGGCAACGCCGACACCGGCGGCCACCGCTACCGCGTCACCGCCCCCGACGCCCGCACCTGCTACCCGAGCGACGGCCTGCCCACCCTGGTCAGCCTCCCGAGCACCGCACCGGACGACCGGACGACGCACCCCCCCAACGGCACCGACGGCAGCAACGGGACGACCGGCGAGCGCAGCGGGGACACCGTCGTCATCGGCGCCCCCGACCTCCTCCACAACGAGCGGCTCGACGAACACGGCAACGCCTCCCTCGCCCTGCAACTCCTCGGCTCCCGACCCCATCTGGTCTGGTACCTCCCCACGCTCTCCGACGACGCCCTCGGGGCCGGCGACCGCAGCTTCACCGAGCTCGTCCCGTCCGGCTGGCGCTGGGCCACCCTCCAACTGGGCATCGCCATGGCCCTCGTCGCCCTGTGGCGGGCACGCCGACTCGGCCCTCTCGTCCCCGAACGCCTCCCCGTCGCGATCCGGGCCTCCGAAACCACCGAAGGCCGCGCCCGCCTCTACCGCAAGGCCAACGCCCGCGACCGCGCCTCGGCCGCCCTCCGATCCGCCACCCGCAGCCGCCTCGCCCCCCTCCTCGGCGTCCCGCCCGCCCTCGCGCACACCCCCGAATCCCTGCTCCCCGCGCTGTCCGCCCGGACCGACCGCACCGGACCGACCGCACCCGACCTGCACACCCTGCTCTTCGGGCCGCCCCCGGGCGACGACGCGGCCCTCCTCACCCTCGCCGACCAACTCGACGCCCTCGAAAGAGAGGTACGCACTTCATGATGGACCCGACCACTGACAACGCCGGTACCACCGGAGATCCCCGCGACGCCCGCGCCTCCCTGGAGGCCCTGCGCACCGAGATCGCCAAGGCCGTGGTCGGTCAGGACTCCGCCGTCACCGGCCTGGTCGTCGCCCTCCTGTGCCGCGGCCACGTCCTCCTCGAAGGCGTCCCCGGCGTCGCCAAGACGCTCCTCGTCCGGGCCCTCGCCGCATCCCTGGAACTCGACACCAAACGCGTCCAGTTCACCCCCGACCTGATGCCGAGCGACATCACCGGCTCCCTCGTCTACGACGCCCGCAGCACCGAGTTCTCCTTCCAGCCCGGCCCCGTCTTCACGAACCTCCTCCTCGCCGACGAGATCAACCGCACCCCGCCGAAGACCCAGTCGGCCCTCCTCGAAGCCATGGAGGAACGCCAGGTCACCGTCGACGGCACCCCGCGCCCCCTCCCGGACCCGTTCCTCGTCGCAGCGACCCAGAACCCCGTGGAGTACGAGGGAACCTACCCCCTGCCCGAGGCCCAACTGGACCGCTTCCTGCTGAAACTGACGGTCCCGCTGCCCGAACGGCAGGACGAGATCGACGTCCTGCGCCGCCACGCCGCCGGCTTCAACCCGCGCGACCTGCACGCCGCCGGCGTACGCCCCGTTACCGACGCCGCCGCGCTGGAAACCGCCCGCGACGCCGTCGCCAAGACCTCCGTCTCCCCGGAGATCGCGGCCTACGTCGTCGACATCTGCCGCGCCACCCGCGACTCGCCGTCCCTGACCCTCGGGGCCTCCCCCCGCGGCGCCACGGCCCTCCTGTCGACGGCCCGCGCCTGGGCCTGGCTCACCGGCCGCGACTACGTCACCCCCGACGACGTGAAGGCCCTGGCCCTGCCCACCCTGCGGCACCGGGTGCAGTTGCGTCCCGAAGCGGAGATGGAGGGCGTGACCGCGGACTCCGTCATCACCTCGATCCTCGCCCACGTCCCCGTACCCCGCTGAACCGAGGACCCATGGCCTTCACCGGACGCGCCGCCCTGCTGGCGGCCATCGGCACCCTGCCCGTCGGCCTCTGGGACCCGAGCTGGACGGGCGTCCTCGCCGTCAACACCCCACTGGCGCTCGCCTGCGCCTGCGACTTCGCGCTCGCCGCCCCCGTGCGCCGTCTGGGGCTGACGCGCTCCGGGGACACCTCCGTACGCCTCGGCGACCCCGCGGAAGTCACCCTGACCGTCACCAACCCCGGCGGACGCCCGCTGCGCGCCCGACTCCGCGACGCCTGGCCCCCGAGCACCTGGCGACCGGGCACCGAAACCGACGCGTCCCGGCACCGGCTCACCGTGCCGCCCGGCGAACGCCGCCGCGTCACCACCCGGTTGCTCCCCACCCGCCGCGGCGACCGCCGGGCCGACCGCGTCACCATCCGCTCGTACGGCCCCCTGGGCCTGTTCACCCGTCAGGGCTCCCACGAGGTGCCCTGGACCGTACGGGTGCTGCCGCCGTTCCACAGCCGCAAGCACCTGCCGTCCAAACTGGCCCGACTCCGCGAACTGGACGGCCGCACCAGCGTGCTGACCCGCGGTGAGGGCACCGAGTTCGACAGCCTCCGCGAGTACGTCCCCGGTGACGACACCCGCTCCATCGACTGGCGGGCGACCGCCCGGCACTCCTCCGTCGCGGTCCGCACCTGGCGTCCCGAACGCGACCGCCACATCCTGCTGGTCCTCGACACCGGACGCACCTCGGCGGGCCGGGTGGGCGACGCCCCCCGCCTGGACGCCTCCATGGACGCGGCGCTGCTCCTCGCCGCCCTCGCGTCCCGCGCGGGTGACCGCGTCGACCTGCTCGCCCACGACCGCCGGGTACGCGCCCTCGTCCAGGGCAAGACCGGGGGAAAGCTCCTGCCCGCCCTGGTGAACGCCATGGCCACCCTGGAGCCGGAACTCGTCGAGACGGACGCACGGAGTCTGACCGCGACCGCGTTGCGCTGCGCACCGCGACGCTCGCTGATCGTGCTGCTGACGGGTCTGGACGCGGCACCGATCGAGGAGGGCCTGCTCCCGCTCCTCCCCCAACTCACCCGACGCCACACCGTGGTGCTGGCCGCGGTGGCGGACCCGCACATCGCTGCCATGGCCGGGGCCCGCGGAACGGTGGACGCGGTCTACCAGGCGGCGGCAGCGGCGCAGGCCCAGGAGGAACGGCGGCGGACGGCCGAACGTCTGGGCCGCCATGGTGTGACCGTCGTCGACGCGACCCCCGACACCCTGGCCCCCGCGCTGGCGGACGCCTATCTGGCCCTGAAGGCAGCAGGCCGCCTCTGAGTTCGGGGGCCGCTCAGTCCAGGCAGAACTCGTTGCCCTCGACGTCCTGCATCACGATGCACGAATCGGTGCCGTCGTACAGGAGTCGCACGCGCACCGCACCGAGCGGGAGCAGTCGTGCGCACTCGGCTTCGAGCGCGGCGAGGCGTTCCTCGCCCACCAGCCCGGTGCCGACCCGCACATCGAGGTGCACCCGGTTCTTCACGACCTTGCCCTCGGGAACACGCTGGAAGAAGAGCCGCGGACCCGCACCCGAGGGATCGCTACAGGCGAACCACTCCCCCTGATCCTCGGGAAACTGGGAACGGTTGAAGTCGCCCCACGTGGCGAACCCCGTCGGCGGCACTACGACGTACCCCAACACCTCGCACCAGAAGCGGGCGACCCGCTCGGGTTGCGCACAGTCGAAGGTGACCTGGAACTGTTTGATGGCTGACACAGGCCGCACCCTAACAGGGGCCCTTCAGCGAGATCCGGAAAGGTCCGGAACGCAAAAAAGAGCTGTGGGCCCCGGAGGAATAACCCTCCAGAGCCCACAGCTCTCTTATTCAAAATTTGTTCGGCGGCGTCCTACTCTCCCACAGGGTCCCCCCTGCAGTACCATCGGCGCTGTGAGGCTTAGCTTCCGGGTTCGGAATGTAACCGGGCGTTTCCCTCACGCTATAACCACCGAAACACTACGAAACACACACCGCACACACCCCAATCACCCAAACACTTGGGGATCGAAGGGTGTGTTGGATGTTCGTGGTTTCAGAACCAACACAGTGGACGCGAGCAACTGAGGACAAGCCCTCGGCCTATTAGTACCAGTCAACTCCACCGGTCACCCGGCTTCCATATCTGGCCTATCAAC